>CAYVCD010000074.1:0-6707 GCA_964450115.1 uncultured Planctomycetia bacterium | reverse complement strand
TAATCAATACTGTGGACCGAAGCATCGCGTCCCCGTCTCCTAGCCAGGAAGCAAGGTATGAGAGGATAAGGGCGGCTATATCAGCTTATCTGCGTGAATTTGAGAAGGAGATGATACCGTATCCTATAGGGTCACTGAAGATAGTGATGGATGGGCGAAGGATCTATATAGCGGAATAACACTAAGTAATGAGTAACGGGAAAAATGGGACAGTCCCTATTTTTCTTTCGCCTTGGCTTTCTTGGCGGCTTCGCGCTCTAACTTTGCCTGTGCTTCTTTGGCCTTCCTCGCAGCTTCCTTTTCCAGGCGGGCCTTTTCTCTCTGCTCGGCTTCTGCTTTACGCGCGGCCTCTCTTTCAAGGCGAGCTTTTTCCCTTGCCGCAGCGTCGAGCTGCCTGGCTTCTTCGCGAGCCTTCTTTTCAGATTCTATTCTTATAGCTTCAAGGCGGTCGCTCTCTATGCGGGCCTGTTTCTGGGCTTCCAGCTTTGCCTGACGCTCTGCCTCAAGCCTAGCCGACTCTTCCTGGCGGGCTTTCTCTCTTACTTCGGATTCGGCATTCCTGGCAGCTTCTTTTTCGAGACGGGCTTTCTCACGAGCCTCAGCTTCGGCCTTTCTCTGGGCCTCTCTTTCCAGGCGGGCCTTTTCTCTCTGCTCGGCTTCTGCTTTACGCGCGGCCTCTCTTTCAAGGCGAGCTTTTTCCCTTGCCGCAGCGTCGAGCTGCCTGGCTTCTTCGCGAGCCTTCTTTTCAGATTCTATTCTTATAGCTTCAAGGCGGTCGCTCTCTATGCGGGCCTGTTTCTGGGCTTCCAGCTTTGCCTGACGCTCTGCCTCAAGCCTAGCCGACTCTTCCTGGCGGGCTTTCTCTCTTACTTCGGATTCGGCATTCCTGGCAGCTTCTTTTTCGAGACGGGCTTTCTCACGAGCCTCAGCTTCGGCCTTTCTCTGGGCCTCTCTTTCCAGGCGGGCCTTTTCGCTAGCTTCGGCCTGGAGCCTTCTATCTTCTTCGCTGGCTTTCCTCGAAGCTTCCTCTATATATCCCCTCATCTCAGGATCTTTGGAAATGGTAAGCGCGTTATTCCATTCTTCCTTAGCTTCTTTCAGTTTACCCTCTTTATATAATTGGTTGCCGCGCTCAAATGCCGCCGCAACTTTAGCCTCGCGCTCCTGGTTGCGTATCACGGCTGCCTCGGCATTCAATTCCTTGTCGACCTTCTTTATATTCTCTTCGGCCTCTTTCAGTATGTCCTTCAACCTCATCCTGTAAGAAGGTACGGACTTTTCTATAGTGTCACTTTTTATGTCGACTTTATCTTTAGTAAGTTGTGGGGCCTTGCCTTCGGTAGATTCCTGAGAGAATATAGCGGGCACAAAAAGTATCGAAAAAATGCTGACCAATATTATTACGATTATGTTAGCCCGTTTCATTTGCATGCCTCCATATTATACTGGTTTAAGAAAATGTGCAACAACTTTTTAGAATTCGAATGATAGCGGGCGCGGCACCGACTCTTTTATTAACTCTTGCCACATCCTCTTCGACTCATCGAGCCGGCCCTCTTGATACGCTAAAGTAGCCGCTGTGCTCTTTTGCTCCAATTCGTCTTCATGAAGACTGCACTCCCTGACATACTTTTCAGCCTGCTTGTAGAGCGATTCGCTCGTATTAGCGACCATCTGATATATCTCTTTCGATTCTTTAAGCCTTCCGGTTTTATACAGGTCTTCGGCAAGAGAAAGATCATCCGACATCTTCTTCCTCAGCGGACTATCCCCTCTGGCAAGCTCCTCATCTACGAGAGCCCACGCCTCTTTACGCATCCTATCTTCCCGCATCTCTTTCATGATGCGTTCTATCTCGCCGGGAAGCTTATCCTCTATATTCAGGGATATATGAAAACGTCCCGGCGCATAGCCTTCGCTAAGAGGGTCCTGGCCCAACAATTTTAACTGAAATCCCCACTCAAGTCTTAACAATACCTGATTATAAAAATTCATCCTGAGCCCCACCCCTACAGAGGATAATCTGCGGGGCTTCGGGTCTCCGCGATGCTCGCCGTAACCGTAATCAAAAAATGTAAGAGCTGTCAATTGCTCCTTTAACGGTTTCTCGGCATAAGGCAACCTCCATGACTTCGGCATAAAGGGTATCGGGCTCAACATCTCCGCGTTAAGGAGCGCCATCTTGTCCGCCAGGTAGTCGCTCGGCGGATACCCGCGCACCGTATCTATGCCGCCAATACCGAACTGCTCCTGCGGAAAGAGCTTCTCGGATGGGAGCTGTAATCTCAACTTCAGGTTCTGCTGAAGATTAAATGGGAGGCTTGTCCTATTCTGAATGCCAAGGCTGAATTTCGTATAGGTCGGCGTGGCCCCGGGGCGCGATGAGAGAGGATTATTCTTTTTGCTCGTGCCGAATATATTTATGCCCTGATTGATCTCAGGGGATATGTATGTTACGCTTCCCGTTCCGTTAATCGTGTAGTTACCGCCAAAGGTCAACTCCCTGAGCCTATCCCGGTTAAGCGTGCCCTGACCCAACTTGTACCAGGTGACCTTATCTTTACTGTCGAATGTGGCGTATACGTCGCCCACATATTGGTCCTTCTTGTATATATCCTGGCGTATGGACATCGTGACGTTCTCGGATACCGACTTTAAGGCATACCTATCGAAATCTTTCTGCGGCGTCGATAGAGAATAACTGTAGCCGTAAAGCATTGAAGCGCCTTCGGAGCTTATGGGAATAGAATGGTAAATGTATGAGCCGTGAAAGTCCGCGCCATATGAGATGCCCGTTATCAAAGTATCGTCGAATCCTAAAAGATTATTATCGCGCACACCAAAACCATTACGCGCCTTCCCGGTAGTCACTATACCTTCCTTGTCGAACGTATATTGGCCGTGTATCGGAAAGCGCGTCTTGGGGGTCAGGATAACATTCGTCGTCCCCGGCTTCTCTCCCGCATGAAGCGCCGCCTTTACTTCGCGATCCGGGTTCTTATTCATCATCTGGACGCTCTTTGAGATCCTATCGTATCGTAAGATCTCACCTGTCTTGATCTTCCAGTAAGACTTGATTATCTTCTTCCCGAAGAATGGGGCCTTCTGCACCTGGACCTCGCCCATCCTGGCTTCCACGACCTGCATGGTCACGGACTGGTCCTTTACTTCCTGCGGAGGGAGAAAGACCGCGGCTATTATACCGCGCCTTAAGTATTCGCTCGATATCTCTCTGGAGAGGTTGTTGAGCTCGGTGAGCGCTATCTCCTTGTTCTCGTATTTTTCTACAAGCGGGGTAAAGTCTTCCGGCGGGAAACTCTCGCAGCCGAGCAACTTTATGCTCTTTATATAAAATCTCTGCTCGCCCGGCTTCGGCGTCTCTTCTTCAAATTTTGGCATGGCGGGCTTGCGGGGGGCTTTCCTAAGGTCTCTCTGGACCTGCCTCTCTTTTTCGGCTCCAAATTGGTCCGACTCTCTTGTAGCTCTGCTGGCATTCTGAGGAGGAGGCGGAGCTTGAGCGTAGGATACCTGGGAAATAAAAAGGAAGCTGCCGAGCAGCGCTGCAGTTAAAGATATTCTAGATATATATGACATATTATACGGTAAGTATATCTAACAAAAGTCAGACTGTCAATGCCTGCCTGAATGATTACAGCCTTTTTCTGAAAACAATAACCGTGAGAATGGTGACCATAAATAACGCCGCGGCGGAGCTGGTCCTCTTCATATTCATTCTTCTTTTTATCGGATATCCCTTCTTTACGATCTTTATCGCATCAGCGTGAATATCCAACTCTCCATTGTGGATAGAACATGCGCGGTTAAAGATGCCATTGGCTTCTATTATATCCCCGCGATTCTTATAATCGCCGGCGAACTTCACCGACCCAAGCAGCGAACTCTTGCACCATACGCCGATAGCGTTAAAGCCGTCGTTAAGATTTATCCATGAATATTCGCCCCTGCCCAATATGGCCGTGACAAGCTCGCCTCTATAATTAAGCTTCCGGCCATTGAGCTCTTTAGCCTTCTCTATCAATTCATTGCTGGACCACACAACCGCATGACAATTCGTCGTAAAAAATATTGCCAGTAAGAACAAAATGAAAGATATACGCGATCTCATCTCTTCCCCTTCAAAGTAGCTATCACCATGCCCAAAAGTACCATGACAGCTATGAATTCAAGACGTCCGGCCCACATCTGGAACATGTAGACTATCTTCAGCGCCGCCGGCATCGATGGCGATGTAATGCCGCATGAAAGTCCGACGTTCGCGGCAGCGGATACCGATTCGAACGAAGCCTCACTCAGAGAGTACCCGCAAAGCATCCCGGCTATCGTGCCGAATATGTAGAGATTGACATACGAGATCAGGATGATCGCCGATATCCTCACGTACTTATCTTCGAGTACTATATCCTTTATATGGTGTATCTTCTGGACGAATATCGCCGTCTCCGGAATGAGCATCTTCTTTATGTCCTGGCGAAGCGCCTTATATATGACCCCGATCCTGAATACTTTGATGGCACCCGTAGTCGAGCAGACGCTGCCGCCTATCGCCATGGCAAGTGTCACGCCGAACATCGCCAGAGCGCCCCACCCGTTCACAAACTGACGCGGATATATAGTAGAAAAACCTGTCCCTGTATGGCCCGATATAAGATGGTAGAATGTCTTGCTCGAGAATGGGAACGACCCGGCATAAACATTCTTTCCCAACACTCCCCATGCCGTGATCGAAAGCGTAACGATAATGGATACAAAAAGAGTCACTATCTCTATATTCCTGTAGAGCTCGCGCCTATTTCCCGTCCAGACCGCGTAGTGAAGAGCGAAATTTATGGAGCCCAGGAGCATCACGGATATAGTGATTATCTCGAACGGAAAGTTATGATAGAAAAGTATGTTCTGCGACTGCGGCGTGAATCCTCCGGTATCAAACGCGGCCATAAATATACATACGGAGTCGAATATCGCTTTTATAGGAGGCAAACCTCCCCATATCGCCGCTATAGAGAGCGCTCCGCTGCCAAGCACCAGGTAGACTACGCTTACCAGCCATATGAAGCGCGCCGTCTCAACGACGTTCGGCATTATCTTCTCATCGCGCGCCTCCCCCACGTACATCCTGAAAGCGCCGGCCGTCCCCCTGACGAGAAATGTCAGCGCTATCACCACTATCCCCTGTCCGCCCATGAACATGATAAGATGCCGCCAGAAATTATAGGAATTCGCCATGTGGTCTAGATCTACCGCAAGCGATAAGCCCGTGGTGGCATATCCGCTCATGGCTTCAAAAGAGGCGTCAAGATATGAGCCATAATGTCCGCTAAAGTATAAAGGTATCGCTGAAACCAACATGGCGACCACCCATGAAAGCGCCGCCACAGACATCGCGTGCATCGTGGCTAGGTCCTTATTGGTGTGGCATATTATAGATAGGAGCGCTCCAATAAGGAGGGTTAACGATATGCTTAGCAGGAAGTCAGCGGCGCACTGCCATTCGAAATAAGCTATAGAGATGATTAGAGGTATCACCATCGCTATCCCTATGCTTATGGTGATCTTTCCGAGATAGTGCCCTATTATCTTGTAATCTTCCAGGTGAGGTCTTAATATCATCTAGATATGGTCCACCATATGAAACATGTAGCCAGGCCCGCGAAGATGAATACGTAAACAAGCACGAGTTCGAGCGATATGCCCAAAACCGCGTTCCAGATAGTTTTAAACGGAATCTCTGCCTTCTTCATCACTCCACATTCCCCATAAGTTGATCGAGAAGCTGCTGCTCATTCTCTATCGTAGTAAGGGCTATGACGTCATCGCCTTTTTGCAGGACCGTCTCTCCCTTGGGGACTATCACAGAGTCCCCTCTCACTATCGAAACGAGCACGGAGTTCTCCGGGATCTTTATATCTTTCACATATCTGCCGACAGCCGGAGAATCGTTGGTGAGATCCACGCGCACCAAAGCGAGCTTGCCGCGCTTAAAGGTCATGAGGTTTATGACATCCTCGAACGACACTTCCTCTTCGATGATCTTCGCGATTATCGTAGTGGCGTTTATCGGAACGTCAACGCCAAGTTCGCTAAAGACATGCTCGTTTCTCGGGTTATTTACCCTGGCGACCGTCCTCCTGACGCCAAACACCTCTTTCGCCAATTGGCATATTATAAGATTATCCTCGTCGTCCGCGGTGACCGCGGCGATGACGTCGGCCCGCCTCACTTGAGCGTCCTCCAGATACCTGGGCTCGCAGCCATCGCCCTGTATGACCATCGCGTCGAGATTCTGTGATATGCCTTCCGCGCGAACCTTATCCTTCTCTATCACGGTAACGGCATGTTTATCCTGTATGAGCTTCTGGGCCAGATGGAATCCTATCCTTCCCGCTCCCACGACGACTATATACATAAGTTGATCTCCTCTTATAGCTTACAGCTTAAAGCTTACAGCTTAAATATCTGTTTGACCTTCTTAAGGCTCGTCGTCCTGACGAGACCCATGATCTTATCGCCCAATTCTATCTTTGTGAAGGTTTCGGTTATTATGACCTTCTTCTTTCTCTCTATGACTACGACCGAGAATTCATCCGGTATATTCATATCGCTGACGCGCTTGCCTGCCAGCTCCTTGGTAGCGATTATCTCTATTACTCCGAGCTCTCCGGTCTCTACAAGATAGCCCGTAAAACGGT
>CAYVCD010000073.1:2948-6726 GCA_964450115.1 uncultured Planctomycetia bacterium | reverse complement strand
TTAATCCTGATTTTTAAATTTTAGAACTTTCGAACTTTCTGATTTCAAAATGTTTTTGTGATCTTTAAGTAATTCATAATTTTTATTTAGTGGAACATTATTTTCGAAATTTACTTTTGTGTAAATATTTTGCTCATGCTTATTTATTTTAACCGCAGCTCTTTCTTCTTTTGATAGATCTTCTTTTTTTGAGGCATATTCTTTTTCTGAGGTCAATGCGGATTCAGAAGATATATTTATTATTGCGAGCTCTGCCCTTTCGGCCTTCGCTTCGCTCGGGCCGCGCAATGATAAAGAGAAGGATGCAAACGCTATAAGTATCGAAGAGACCATGTGTGCGAAAGCGGAAAAAAGCCCGGCAATGAGCGAGTTTAAAGAGCCAAATAGCTCCTCAAAAACGCCAAAAACACCATTCCTGTCGTAGTATATATATGAAGAGACAGGGTATCTAAATCGATATCCTGTAGTGATAAACGCCATTTGCAGGGGTAACCCTGGCAGGAGCAAAGCCGGTATTGTGCGTAAAATATCGATGATCTTCATCTTTTCTACCTTTTGTAATTTACCTTTGGATCTGGTGTTTTCTTAATGCTAACTTTCGTTTTACTAATCTAGATTTCGATTCCTTTAATAGTATATCATATAAATGTATCAAGTCAATAGCAAATGGGCTACATTTTTCATTACTAATCGCTCTTTTTTTGGATCGCGCTAAGTGGATTGGCCGGCTATTACCGGCTTATACTTTGGAAGGCGGAAAGAATACCTGGATCCCCTACCCGAAATGTTCTCGAACCAAAATTTGCCATTATGCTTATCTATTATGGCCTTTGATATATAAAGCCCGGCATCCATAACTTTGCCGGGCAATACGCCTATACCGGTATCTGTTATGCTGAACTCCACATCCTCAGGCAGTTCCTTCAACAATACCTCTATACTGCCCGTATCAGTAGACTTCACGGAATTACCAAGAAGGCTCAGCAAAACCTGCTTTAACCTGTTAACGTCCGCATTTACAAATACACTTGTCTTTAAAATATTGAGCTTTAGATCCAATCCCTTCCCTCTTATCTTCGGCTCAAAAATAAATATAGAGCTTCTTATAATATCTTTGATATCCGCTTTCTGCATATTCAATTCCAGTTTGCCGGCTTCTATCCTGGCCATGTCGGATATATCATCGAGCTCTTTTGCCATAATATCGATATTGGCGTTTTCCGCGCTCACGGCATCCTTCTGCTTTTCATTTGCCGGCACAGGCATCATATCAACGATAGCCTTTAGGCCATGTTTTATATTGGGGATCATGCCGCTAGCCTGTGTCAATGCCAGAGCGATGTCATCGCCGAATTTCCTTATCCTCTCTTCAGCTTCTTTGTTCTTATAGGAAAGCTTATCCATATCAATGAGCAGTTTTGATACAGACTTGGTAGCTGTTTTACCCAAGATAACCCCTGCAAATAGAGCTATTATGGCTAAAATTGCCCCTATGGCGAGCACTCCTGGCATTACAGAATTCAGCGGTTTCACTACCATATCCGCGTCCTGAACCACAAATAACCACCATTTTATCTTGTTTTTTGATAAATATAGCCCCTCAACAGGAGAGTAAGAGCCGAAAACCTTCCCTTGATGGCCATATACGCCATCCATTAAGATCCACCCCTTATCCGCATCGATGACTTTTTGTAACTCGTTGTAACTGCAGAACTTATTGACAAAAGGCTTGGCGCCTGGCGCATAGACAAGATATGCCCTGCCATCCACTAATGCCGCGTGCCCTGTGCGTCCCAGCTTAAAATCTTTTATCGGGCCCGACAGATCCTCTATATATACAGGTATCTTCTGGCTCGATATGGCCTTTCCTTCTTTATCTATCAATGTAATGCTGACCGGCAGGCTCCACTTATCCGTCTTCTCATCAAGCTCTACATCACCGACAGAAGTGTCAAACGATCCCTTCTGCATGGCGGCGCTTGCCTGGCCAAAAGATTGCACTTCGGCTAATTCTATCTTTCTGTCTATCTTATCCGCTACGGATGAGGCGATCAACCGCGCCATCCGGCTTTGATCCTCGCCGGCGGAGTTTCGCAAAAATTCGGATATAGAGAAGTAGTTTATCGCCGCCGAGATGGAAAAAAATATTATCGTAGCGGCGCATAAGAAAGCGGCCATCCTGGCCGTCACGCTCGTCTCTCTTTTAGGTCTATCCATATTTAAATCTCACCTTGGAACGCTATATTAAAGTTCGATGGCCCCTGGCCCTGGCCCGGCCTGTCCCCGACTCTCTCTGACCAGTATATGTTCAGGAACAGATTCCTGTTGATCTGGACCTTCAAACCTCCGCCGAGGCCCATGAGAAACTTTGATTGTCTCTCGCCCTGGCCTACATCCTTAAGCTTCCCGCCGCCTATATCCATGAATATAACGGGCTCAAATTGATGCCTTAAGGGTGTCTCCGAATACGGCAGCTTGAAATCCTTGGGCACAAAAGGCATGGGAAATATCCAATCAACGCTAAGGTTGGCACCGTAATCGGCCATGTAGTCGCCTTCGGGATATCCCCTGTCGTAGTTTGCGCCGCCGAACTGCATCTGTTCCGATGAAGGAAGCGTATGCGTGGCGTTCTGGAACTGCGCCCGCGCCGATATGTAGCTGTCGAAAGGCATCCTCTGGACGCGCCTTATGCTCTGCTCGAACAGAAAGAAGAAGCCTCCGGTCCCCGATCTCGATGCGGCTACATGATTTGCTCTGGATGCGCCCAAAAAACTGTCGGTGGAGAACCTGAATTGCGACAGAAATGACGTCTGGCCGCCCCCGAATAATGAATCCAGCTTTGTGATATCAAAATTGACATACGGTATCCTGAGCTGGTCATCCGTGCTCTTCTCACCCATGACCCATTTTTTGACGGACTTTATATCCATGCCGCCCTCCGTATTCATCTGGAGGTCTTCGGTCAGATACATCTCGGACATTATCTTAGGCGTATAGATCTGGGTATTGCCAGTTATGCCGTACCCTTTGTATTCCAGCCCGAGTTTATTAGTAAATACGACGGCGTCAAATCCGAGCTTCGTGCCGTATGTATCTATGGGATATGCGTAGCTTACGAAAGTACCCTGGCTCAAAGCGCTCTCGACCGTGTTGAAGAAGAGAGAATCGTTCTGGCCGAACATGCTGGTGGAGCGGAATGATATCGAAGTTCTCAGGTTCCCTACGAGCCGCGTCCCCTGGTTGTCGAAAGCGCCTCCGACATGATACGGGAATTTATCTTTTACTACGAGCGTGACATCCGAGGCTCCGGGATCTTTGCCGGCGGATATGACAGTCCTGACCTCCAGATCGGAGTTCTGATTCAGCCTTAGGAGGTCCCTGGAGAGCTTGAATACGTTTAAAATCTCATTTTTTTTTGCGTGGAAATATTTTTGTATAAGTTTGCCGGAGAACCACTTATTGCCTTCTACCTTTACCTCGCCTACAGTCCCCTCCAGGATACGTATCTCTATAGAGCCGCCCACTACATCCTGTTCAGGTAGATAGACGTTCGTCGTCAGATACCCCAGCTTCTTATACTCGGACTTTATCTTTGTGACGACATCGTCCACATCCTGGTAAGTTACTTTTTTACCCAGGTACGGCTCGTAAATATTGCGAAAATAGTCAGGCCCGAATATGGTCGACCCCGTCACCTTAACGCTATTAAGCGTAAAAGACGGACCGGCTTCGACCGCGGGCTTCTTCGCTTCTTCCTCTATATCTATCTGGGGTGACT
>CAYVCD010000073.1:0-2848 GCA_964450115.1 uncultured Planctomycetia bacterium | reverse complement strand
CATATATTTACATATGACGAGCCCCAGACCCGTGCCGGCGTGCTTCCTCTCCATGCCGCCTTCCAGCTGAATGAACTTTTTGAAGAGGTTCGAAACGTCATCCTCTTTTATTCCGGGCCCTGTATCGCTTACGGAAACCCGGATATATTCATTATCCAGATGAGTGCTCACAGATATAGAGCCTTCGTCTGTAAATTTAATGGCGTTACTGATAAGATTCGTCATTACCTGTATTATCTTATCCCTGTCAAAATATGTAAGCGGAAGACTCTTCTCCAGTGAGACCGCAAGAGTAAGTCCCTTATTTTCGGCCAGCACCTTCATGGTGCCGGCTACCTCATCTACCGCCTTATTTATGTCGTCCTTCTCCATCTTGAATACGACTTTGCCCTGTTCCAGTTTTTGCATATCCAGGATGTCGTTTATGAATTTGGTGAGCCTGTCGACATTCTTATTGGTTATATTCAGGAACTCTTTCTGTTTTTGCGTAATATCGCCTACCTTGCCTTCGGAAATGACAGCGATACCCTCCTTTATGATCGTCAATGGCGTCCTCATTTCGTGCGACGCCATGGATATGAAGTCGCTCTTTATCATCAGAGCCTGCTCCAGCTTCCTGGCGTACCTGTCCAGGTCATTCTTTGCCGCTGTAAGCTCCGAGGTCCTCTCCGTAACTTTCTTTTCCAGGCCCTTCGACAGGTCTTCCAGCTTGTTTCTTGCGTCCAGAAGGCTCTCCTGCTTATCCTTTATCTTCACCATCATTTCGTTGAAGGCATCGCCGAATTCTTCTATTTCGTCCCCTGTCCTGATCTTCACGCTATGGTCCCAGTGTCCGTTCATGATCTGGCCGACCGCCCTATGAAGCTGCCGTATGGGATTCACGATAACGCTGCTGAAGATAAAACCTATGGGGACCATTATTATAATCAGGAAGATGACAGCAAGTATGACCCATAGTATGAACCTGTTAAAAGGCGCAAATACCTCTCTGGAGTCCTGTTCTACAAAGACTCTCCATGTCACATCGTTTTCCGACAGAAACCGTGAATTTACTTCGGAGAAAGCGATGAAGACAGGCACGGCATCGCCACGAGCGCGTCCGCGAACCGTGCCGTATTTTCCATTGCTTGTCAATAAACGCCTATAGTCGGCCTCTTCACATACGGGCACGTTGAGCTGCGCCTTACCGGGATAGAACATTAACATACCTTTACCATTAGCCAGGACCGCGCGGCCCGTGGTATCGAGCCTGAAATCGCCTAAAGACTCGAAAAGTCTCTGCGCGAGAAGCCCTACCTTAATAGTGGCGGTGACGGTTTTATTCTCATCCCTTATGGGCACAAATACCGGGATCACCCACCTGTTTGGAGTTTCATCAAACTCCATGGGCCCTATGAAGAGGCCGCCATTTATAGATAATTTTTTTGGCTCGATGGAAAATGTTGCGATATTTTTATCGGTGGTGGCCAGCGATCTTAGTTTCGCTAATGAAGGATCGTCAGAACAGGCGATTATCTTTCCTATCTCTTCATCCACTATCTTTCCTACCTGAGCGGACAACTGCTGGGCGAGCTTTCTGTGGACGTTTCCCATCATGCCATGGGATAGTTTAAAACCGAGGAGATACCCTATAGCTACCGCGACGAACATTACGCTTAAGGTGGAAAGACAGATTATAATTACGACCTTTTGCCTTATGCCCGCCCTGTGTTTCATCAAAATAATCCCTAGCCTTTTATCAGGGCCATCGTTTCCGCCCTGGTCTTTTCGTTCTTCCTGAATGTGCCTCTTACGGCGCTAGTGATGGTCATGACGCCGGGTTTTTTAACGCCGCGCATCGACATGCACATATGTTCCGCTTCTATTACAACCATAACTCCTCTGGGTTTGAGCTTCTTCATTATGATATCCGCGATGTCGGTAGTTATGCGCTCCTGGACCTGCAGCCTCCTGGCAAATATATCCACAACCCTGACGAGCTTGCTTAAACCCGTCACCCTGTTGTTGCTTGGTATGTAGGCTACATGCGCCTTGCCGACAAAGGGAAGCATGTGGTGCTCGCACATCGAGTAGAATGGTATATTCTTCAATAATATTATCTCGTCGTGGTCTTTTTCAAATATAACCTCAAGCTCCTTTTCAGGATCGAGCTTACGCCCTTCCAGTATCTCCTCGTACATTTCAGCTACGCGTTTCGGTGTATCCTTTATATCTTTTCTCTTCGGGTCTTCACCTACAGCTATAAGAAGCTCCTTTATCGCCTTCTCTATCCGCTTTAAATCCATTAATACTCCTTTATTTTACTTACCTATGCAGAAATTTTCGAATATCTTATCCAGGATATCATCCGACGCTGATTGGCCCACTATCAGGCCAAGGTTAAATATAGCCTCTTTAAGGTCCACGGCTATCAGCTCCGGGTGCATGGCGTCCTTGATCGCTCTACTTACAGATAACATATTGGTGAACGCTTTGTCAAGGAGCTCTTTGTGCCTGGCGTTCGTTACTATGGCTCCTTCACCCTGCGTGAATTTACCGCTCCAGACTATATCGAGGATGGACTTCTCCAGAAGCTCAATATTTATCTTCTTCTCTACGGAGACCTCGACCACCACCTCACCCTTAAATAAAGGCGCCACTTCAGGGGTCAGGCCCGCCTGCCTCGATGAAGTTAGCGCGCAGTCGGGCAGGCGCTTTTTAGGGGCGAGGCCGGCGCTTAAATCTATCTTATTAACGATGACAAGCCTCTTTCTGCCTTCTGTCAGCCTGATGATCTCCAGATCCTCTTCGTTTATCTTGGTGGAGGCATCGAGCATAAGGAGAATTATGTCGGCTTTTTCTATATAGT
>CAYVCD010000072.1:0-6735 GCA_964450115.1 uncultured Planctomycetia bacterium | reverse complement strand
CAAGGACCCGTAAGCATAGCCTGCCCTGATCATGCCCGCCAGACGCGACGTGGACGCAAATAACGCCATGTTTCCATGCCCTTACACAGATGTAGCCGACGTTGAAACGTCGGCTACTGCGATCAATGCCTTGTGATAAATTTGTGCTAGTATCATCGCCAGAATGCGACGGATTCGTCCAGATTGCTACAACTCAAAATGCGACGTAACTCACGATGAAATAACGCAGTTGCAACAATATCAATGGGTTACGAAAACTGCCCTGGTCTCATTAAGAGTGTCCTGCTCTGCCAATTGAGCTATGCGGGCCTATTCCAAATTGCAACACATCTATCCCGCTTGTCCCGCCGTCATAGATAACTCTTATCTCAGGCGGGGAGCTATGCGGGCGTTATATCAAAGAAAATAAGAGCATGATTATACCAAAACGCCCATATGAAATCAATGAGAAAACATGCCGGGGACTACAGCTGCTTTTCGTTTATCCTTACCAGGCACTGCTTCATCTCTTTGATCTCTTTAAGCAGCTCTTTTTCAACTATAGCCATATCCTTCATGAATCTCTGCAGGATTATGACGCTTGCGAGGATCAAAACGGCTATTATGCCTAAAACTACTATCATGATCGTGCCTCCATAAGAAAGATGGTGCGGACGGAGAGAGTTGAACTCTCATGCTTTCGCATACGGTCCTAAGCCGTACGTGTATTCCAGTTCCACCACGTCCGCACGAATTTATCTAGTGGCGCGCCCGGCAGGAGTCGAACCTGCGACCTAGTGGTTCGAAGCCACTCACTCTATCCAGTTGAGCTACGGGCGCGTCGTGCATATGATACTACAAAACAGCTCACTCTTCAACACGCATATTGATAAATAATAGCATGAGGACTGCCGCGTTGATGATCGCTACCGCGAAACATGTTTTGGGTATGCCAAGGATAGGGATCAGGAATATGCCTGTTAAAAGCGCGCCTAAGAATGAGCCGAAGAGATCTACGCCGTAGCTCAACCCGCCGACCCTGCCCGCCTGCGAGCAATTTTCATGCGGGCAGGCGGGCCTGCCCGCCTGCGAGCAATTTTCATGCGGGCAGGCGGGCCTGCCCGCATCCTCTTTTTGGCCAAGCAATATCTTATTTGCAATGGCGAATTGAGCGCCGCCTATAAATCCGGCTATCGCCGACAATACCGGGAAGAGTGCGCCCGGACAAAATTTCGAAAATATTACGCCTAATAGCACGGAAAATAAGATAAAATCACCCTGCACTGCGATCAGCATTACTCGATTTCTAACCTGGTTAGAAAAGAGAACGACAAGTATAGCGCCCAGGGCCAGGCCGGCCATGAAAGCGGTAAGGATGACCCCAAGCTTATAGAATAGATATCCATACATCGTCTGAAATGTGAGCAGAATAAGCAACTGGAAGGCCATAGAACTGAAGCCGCCCGTCATCATCGCCATGAGAGTAGTTCTCTTAAAAGACCTCCTATACAAGAGGGAGATGAGTGTAAGCAGTATCATAAATACACCTATAGAGCGCCATACCACAGATTCAGTGACCGATCTCAAGATGTTCGATATAGCGGAATCCCTGAATAACGTCGTCCAGAATATCAGGCCGTAATAATATGCAATGGGCCTCGAGTCGTGATTTATTATCGCGCCTTCCCCGTTCTTTATGATCTTCTCGGAATATGCTATCTTTTCGGGTGAAAGTTTTGAGAATAGGTAATAATCCCGCACATACTGCGTGTCGAGCTTCCTTGCAACGGTTCTCTCTTCCAATATTTTATTATCATAAGTTAAACCGCCGATCGAATCCGACGCCAGGAAGCACGCCGTCTCACCCGGTATAATGAAGACTTCATTGAAGACGGACCTTAAGGTGGCATATATGGACCTTAAGAATTCCGCCAGAGGCCTGCTTATATAGCTTTCGCTCGACGTAAGGCCAAATGATATAAGACCGCCTTCCTTAAGCCTGTGCTTGATCTCATTGAAAAATTCCGCCGTATAGTATCTATTCCCCTCTGCCGTGTAAGGATCTCCGGCGTGAATTATTACACAGTCGTATAGATCTTTTGTGCTCTTCACAAAAAATCTTCCGTCCACATTCTTTATAGAGACCCGCGGATCTTTAAGGGATCTATAATAACTTTCGGGCAGATACGTCTCGGAGATCTCTATGATCAACGGGTCGAGCTCGACATAGTCCACCCTTTCAATGCCATGCTTCAGTATCTCTTCTATCAGACCGCCTACGCCTCCGCCTATAAGTAGCACCCTCTTCGGGTCCTTATGCTCCAAAAGAGCCAGATGCACAGCCTCTTCCGCAATCGGCTTATCCGGTATCGTAAAAGAGAGCAGTCCGTTATTGAATAATGTATAGGCTTCCCCTCTTCTGGCTATCAGAATGTTCCCATATATGGAATTCTTCGAGCTCAGGACTTCGTAGCCGGGCCATTGTTTCCGGAGAGAATAGCGTTCTACAGTTTTTAATCCACCGAAAGACCACAGGGCGACGATCATAACCAGAAGGAATGCGAAGAAAGCCTTGCGTTTCAGCACAAATGCCGCAAGGATATTTAGGAATGCAAAAATGGCTACAATATGGAGCGCGTCGAAGAGCCTTATAAGAACAAAGCTGGTAACGGCTCCGCCTATTATCGAGCCTATGGCTTCCAGTATATAGACAGAGCCTATTCCCTTCGCGCCCTCGTCGGCGCTTCTTTCAGATGCATATATCCTGCAGCCGAGCGAGAAGATAAAACCCATTAATATACAGATGGGCGCAAGAATAACAGAGCTGGCGACAATTATGGGAAAGAGCCCGACGATCTGGCCCGGATTTACCCCTAGAAAAGTTTTAACAAATTTTACCGCTACGATCCCGACTATAAGCAATATGCCTAAGGTCATCTGGCACAAAGAGAAGGCCTTGATCTTCGAGTCTATCCTGTCCGCGAACCTTCCGAATACGGCGCTGCCTAGAGCTCCACTGATAAGCCAGCCGGCGAGAATAAAACTTATCGACAGCTCATTACCATAAAATACGACCAATAGCTCGCGCATATAAATTATCTGCGCGGCCATCGCCGTAAATCCCGTCAGGATAATGGAAAAAGTAATGACCCTTCTCATATCTTGCAACCTTTCAGCATCAGGCCCAGCCCCAGCAATAATAATAGCAACGCGCATACGATCTTAAATATGGTGGAAACGATTTTTGATCTGACAAATGCGGCCGGAATGCGCGTTAAGATCCCCGCGATCACGCCGATGGTGATCAGCCCCGACAGGAATGTCCCCAGGCCAAAGAATAACGCGTAAAATATGCCGTCGAGTATACCCTTCGACATAAGGGTTATGTCGAAGAGGAGCGCCAAGAGTGGAGCGCATGGACTAACACCTATAAGAAAACCGAAAGCGAATATTCCGCCGAAATTGACCATCTTCCCTCGGGCGGTTGGGCATGCGCAATTATCACCGCTTTTACCGGTAAGTAAGATAATTGCGAATAGTATGGTAACCATTCCGGCAAGCGGTTGAAAGTATGCGGATATGGATAGGTCGGTAAATTTTTTTAATACTGCACCGGAGAGTCCGGCCAATGCCCCTAATAACAGGTAAGCGAGCAATCTCCCGGAAAGGAATGTGAATATATCCTTAAATGTCTCTGCTGGCCCCTTCCTGCTTCCCGCTATATAAGTGATGAGAACGGGGGTACAGGTCAGGAAACACGGCCCGGCGATACCGAAGCTGAAACCGATCCCGAATATCTGCAGATAAGTGACTAGGGTGTCCATATGCCCGATATCGATCTGCCGCAGTACTTACACTTGCCATCCTTGATATTATTTTCTGTTACGCGGTAACCGATCCTGCCGACTATGAGTTTTTTGCATTGTGGGCAATACGTATTCTCGCCGGGGTGGCCGGGCACATTGCCTATGTAGACATACTCTAAGCCCGCATCTTTAGCTATTTTGTAGGCTTCCTCCAGCTTTGAAACAGGAGTGGGCGGAAGATTCTGAAGCCGGAAAGAAGGCATGAACCTCGAAAAGTGCACCGGCGTATCCGCGCCCAGATTATCTCTGATCCATTCGCACATCGATTTAATCTCTTCGGGGTCGTCGTTTAAGCCGGGTATTATCAGGTTTGTGATCTCAAGCCACACCCCTTCCTTCTTCACGGTCTTAAGCGTGTTCAATACCGGCTCGAGAGACGCAAAGGCTCCCATCTTCTGATAGAACTCTTCATTAAAGCCCTTCAGATCGACGTTGACGGCGTCCATATATTTTAGTAGCTCTTTAAGCGGTTCCGGATTTATGTAGCCACAGGTGTGCATGCCGTTCTTTAATCCCTTGGCCCTGGCGAGCTTCGAGATATCGAGCATATATTCATAAAATACGGTGGGCTCGGTGTAGGTATATACAATGAATGGGCAGTTATTCTTTATAGCTTCGGATGCTACCATCTCCGGAGGCATGTCGTAGGCGGTTACCTCGTCGGGTTTGGCTTGAGATATCTGCCAATTCTGGCAGAATAGGCAGCGCATATTGCAGCCGGCCACCGCTATGGAGAACGCATCTGTTCCGGGCAGAACATTGAAGAATGGTTTCTTCTCTATAGGATCAATATGGACCGCGACCGGATTGCCGTAGCCAAGAGTGTAGAGCGTCCCGTCTTTATTCACCCGGACGGTGCACAGGCCTCTCTGGCCGTTATCGATAATGCATTTGCGCGGGCACAGGACACACTGGACTATTTTATCTTTGACCTTATTCCAGAAACTGGCGACTCTCGGGACCGGTTTGTCGGCGTAGGATACCTGCGCAAATATAGGTAATAGAAATAATATCATGACCACTGATAATATTCTGCGCATCTATTTCTGTCCTATATTGAACTCTTTGCCTTCCATATCCTTAAAAGCATGCCCCTCGGAATCGCATGGGTTGCAGAAGCCGTAATCATGGCATAGAAAAAATTCCTGTGGCATCACTATGTGCAGATCTCTATCTAATAAATTACCAAATTTATCTTTGTGGCCCGTATAAAGCTTATAGTGGCAGTTATATATATCTCCGTTCGGAGCAAAGAGCACTTTCTTCACACGGCAGTATATATCTTTCTTGCCGGATTGCCCGAACCCCTCTTTGTAAGCCTTGTAATTTCTAATGCCGTCCTCCTGTTCGCACACGACATCATAGGCATCTTCTACCGGATAGAGATCGCCTTTATGTCTTCCAAAGAATCTTTGAAGCTTTACTGTCTTGTGTACCTTTAACAATCTTTTCTTATACTCTTCTATCTCCTTCATGTGTTCCGGATGCGCTACGAGAAATATGCTGTGGACTGTAAAGCCCGCCTTCTTCATCTTCTTCACGTTCTCGATAAATCTATCTATATCCGCGTACATGAAGTGGTAAGAGGCGTTGAACTTAAGATTGCGCCTTCGCTTGATCTGCTTCAAAAACCGTATATCCTTATCGAAGAATGGCGAGGTGAAGTTCGAGGTAACGGTGATCTTCCAGTCTTTATCGAGATTATTGAGGATATATACGAAGTCGGGATGGAGCGAAGGCTCGCCGCCGGTAATAGATATCTTCTTTCTCTTTGGAGACCTTAAGAATCTTTTTTTGGTCCTTCCCGAGATGCTATTCAGGGCACTGACCCATTCTTTGCCAGAAATAAGCGGATAATGCGCAATGGGCTGACCTGGAAGCGTTATCTTCTGCACACAGTATTCACACGGCAGGCTGCAGTTTAAGTTAAGAAAAGCTCCGAAGTAATAATCGAATGGCGCTTCGATCAACTTATCATATTTGGTCATGCATAGTATTATAGGCGCGACCTGTCGTTATATCAAGAATTTTTGGACTAAAGATGTGGACTTATAGTTTAATTTTGTTATAATGTCTCCCGAGATGAAGAAAGATATACTATACACACTGAAGGCACCGCTACGCTGGATACGCCGCCTGTACGACTGGACGCTCCACTGGGCCAGGACAAAACAGGCGCCATACGCCCTCTTCTTTATAGCCTTTATAGAAAGCTCCTTCTTCCCTATCCCGCCCGACGTGCTTCTGATAGCTATGGTCGTGGCTCACCGGAAAAATTGGATACGCTATGCCACGATATGCACGATAGGATCTGTCCTGGGGGCGCTTTTAGGCTACTTCATAGGGTGGAGCTTATTCGAAACCGTCGGAAAGTTCATCGTGCAGACCTACAATCTCGATGCCGTTGTGAAGATGCTCGGCCAAAAGTATGTCGAGAACGCATTTTTGGTGGTATTCACAGCCGCATTCACTCCGATCCCGTACAAAGCCATTACCATTACAGCTGGGCTTTTTAAGATATCGCTGGTAACTCTTGTAATAGCTTCTATAGTAGGCCGTGCCGGCAGGTTCTTTCTCGTGGCGGCGGCGCTACGCGTATTCGGTAAAAAAATATCCGACTCTATAGAGAAGTATTTCGATATCTTTTCTATCGCCTTCCTTCTACTCGTAGTCGCCGGATTCCTCGCCTTAAAATATTTTATAAAATAATTTTATTCAGCTATATAGATCCTCTGCCCATCCATCACTATCTTCATTGACCCTATAGGATACGGTATCATCTCCTTCTCAAATTCACGCAGATAATCTGATATAGCCGCCCTTATCCTCTCATATCTTGCTTCCTGGCTAGGAGACGGGGACGCGATGCTTCGGTCCACAGTATTGATTA
>CAYVCD010000071.1:0-6939 GCA_964450115.1 uncultured Planctomycetia bacterium | reverse complement strand
ATGAAAGAGGTGTCGGTATTATATCAAATGGCTGCTTCTATTCTGAATAGCCCTGCCATCGCCTCAAATAGCATGACCACGCGAGGCTTCAATGCTGCGGCTATGCCTTCTATGGATACCGGTATCTCTACCGGATCGTTAAGCCCGGAGATCATGAGAAATGTTCCTGATATAGCCGTTACCAATTTCAGTATGCCGGCAATCACTTCATTTGACAGCGTAATAGCCTCCCACATTACGGAAAAGGATATTATGGTAGGGTACGATTACGGAAATATAAACATAAGCGTTCCGCTTTTAGGCGCTTACTCAAGGACATCCATCAATCTGGCTACCGAGACAGAAAGATGTTATGCCTACATGAATAAGGAAATCGTCAACAATACGGATGTCTCCATCAGCCTGAATGGCCTGTTGTATCTTTATAAGTTCCCCGATGATATATTTATCGGGTTTGATGATATGTATAAAAGAAGATTCTCCGTAACGAATCTGCGGCGCAATATCATGAATATCCGCGGAGAGAACAATTCCGATGTCATGCTGCCGGGTATGGTATTTGGTGGAACCGTTATCGGCAAGGAGGGAAATTGGTACGGCAGCATAACGGTAATGCCGTATATACCATTGGTACTGAACAGAAATAACCTTAAGGTCGACCTTAAAGGCACAGATACCATCGCGGCCAATCCGAGTCAGGCTTATAAGATTTTAAAGTACGCGACAGATATGCGATATGGTACACAACATGAAGTACTTGGGCAAAAGTTATATCTAGACTTCGCTAAGAATATAGATGATAATCTTTCATTTTCGCCGTCAGTGGAGTTATTCGATTTTTTGAGGCTGGGCGCAAGACTTGAGGGGCCGCAGCCTAATAATGTGCAGATCATAAATCTTAATTCAGGTGTAAAATTTTTATTTCTTGAGCCGACCGTTTTTATTGAAAAGAACATTTATAATAAGACCGATGCCGCTGGCATCAGCACAAACATACTGGCAAGAGGCAAGACCTTCAACATCTCTGCCGGATTCATTAATTGGGATAATGCGGGAACCAGCCAAGGTGTAGAGCAATATGTTTCATTTGGAGCGGATATAAATTCAAGGGCTAGAATGATCAATTCCGCCTTCTTTAATAAGCTGACCAACGGAGTTACCTATAGCAGTAGTTTTAAGTATTTACTCGACAAAGCAGGCTATAGTGACATGTCAGTGGAGTCGACAATGTCGGATGGGTCTTACGATAGGTCGTATGAGTGCATAATGAGATGTAATAATAGGTTTTAGTGAGATATAAAATAGTTAGATTATAAAGTTGACTAGTTATGCCAGTTTGGTATTATAAAAGTGAAAGGGAGATGAAATGTGAAAAAAATATTTATCGTTTGTTTGGCTGCTTTGATGTTCTTATTGACACAAAATGCCCATGCTTTTGATTGGATTTATAATGGAGATACGTCAGGGAATATAGGACAGGGGTTAACTGTCGGATCCGGCAATGTGGGCAGTTCTGAAAGTGATTCACAGCCTATTCAGATATCCGGCGCCGGAACTCTGCTCGATCCCGGATATTCGAGTTATAGAGTAAGTTTTCATATTAATGCATCGACATGGGATTCTTATGTTGTCGGTGCGCCTTTAGACCCAGGTTACATTGATGTGTTTGGTGTTGTGCTTAGTAATAACGGATATTACTGGAACATCACTAACAATATTCATCCCTTGGAGAATAACCCGAACATTATTCTTGGTCATGATCCTTTTAACCCATCGCCAGAGGGGAATGTTTCCTATTGGGGTGGATTAATTTATGGTGATGGGGTGCGGGATGATACCAATAGTAATGTTACGCTAGACTTCATTACCGATCCTTCCAAACAATACTATTTAACTTTCTTTATGCAAACAAATAATGACCCTAACTATCCTTCTTGGGGTACGGTAACCAATATGAATGTGGTCGGAACTCCTGAGCCGATTTCAAGCGTATTGTTCCTCTTGGGTGGTGTGACTTTAGCGATGAGAAAGTATCGTGGGCACAGAAAATGTTAGTACAACATATAATTTGTGTAGCAATATCCAGCCACCATGGCTATGTGAATGAGAAGCATAGTTTCTAAAATATTCATCCTGTCTTTTTTTGTGATATTTGTATCTGGCTGTGCCACGATATCGCCTAGCGGCAACATAGCCGCGTTAAACGGTTTTGAAAAATCCTACATAAAGACCGGGCGTTTTGTCCTTACCTCTTATTCCCGTATTAAGCATGCCGGAGCCCCTGTAAATATCTATATTGAAGGCGATGGCGTAAGCTGGGTTTCGCGCGCCAGACTATCGGATGATCCCACGCCACTTGAAGATCTTATACTTGAACTTGCCGTCCTGGATCCGGCTGAAAACGTTGCATATCTGGCCCGGCCAGGGCAGTATTCCGCCAGCGGCATACCCGAATGCGACCCTTCATATTGGTCCGGAAAGCGTTTTTCAGAAGAAGTCATAGAATCTATGAATGAAGCCATTGGTAAACTCATAGGAAAAGCCGGGGCAAGCGAGGTTAATCTCATTGGATATTCGGGTGGTGCCGCGGTAGCCGTTTTGATAGCAGCGCGCCGAACCGACGTTATCAGCCTTAGAACCATCGCTGGAAATCTTGATACTGACGCGGTGAACAGATATAATCATGTAACCCCTTTTAAGGATTCCCTTAATCCTATTGAAGAGGCCGAAAAAATAAAGGATATACCCCAGCGACATTTTATTGGTTCAAATGATAGAATTATTCCTTATTCGATAGCTGAGTCTTTTGTGGAAGCGGAGGGCGGTAAACGCGGCGAGTGCATTACTATTGTGGAAGGTGCTACTCACACAACCGGCTGGCGCGAACACTGGAAAGAGCTTTTATTGATGCCAACGAAGGCTTGTTCAAAACAGGCATAACATGGCTATCGGATAGGCCTTATTTAATCAGGTGATAAAAATTCAGAATGGTCAAGTACATATGAAAATAGTAGTCCTTGGTACTCGCGGATTTCCGGGTGTGCAAGGAGGGGTAGAAGCGCATTGCGAGAATCTGTATACGCGACTAGTGAAACAGGGGTGCGAGGTTACTGTTTTTACGCGGTTGCCTTACATTGACCCTACAATAAAAGAATACAATGGTGTTAAGCTCATACCCATATCCTGCCCGAAAAGTAAATCTCTGGAAGCGATAGTTCACACGTTTAAAGGCGTATTAGCCGCAAAAAAGCTCAAGCCCGATGTTCTGCATATCCATGCCATAGGGCCTTCTTTATTCGTTCCGCTTGCGCGTATTCTGGGGCTTAAGGTGGTAATGACGCATCACGGCCCGGATTATATGAGGAAGAAGTGGGGCGGGCTCGCGAAGCTCGTGCTAAGGCTCGGAGAATGGGCGGGGGTGACATTCGCCAATCAGGTGATAGCGATCTCGCGGACTATTGCGGATGAGATAAAGGTGAAGTATGGACGCGAGGCGATTGTCATACCGAACGGGGTGGTGGTGCCGGAGTTGAAGGAAAAATGGGACAGTCCCATTCAGCAAGGAAAGCTGAGTGTTGGGACAGTCCCAATTTTTCCAGGTAAGTATGTGCTGGCGGTGGGGAGGTTTGTGCCGGAGAAGGGGTTTTGTGACTTGATAGAGGCATTTGAGAAAATGGGGACACCATTTTCCGCAAGTGCGCAAGATTGGAAGCTGGTGATAGCTGGGGATGCGGATCATGAGGATAAATACAGTCTGGAATTGAAAGAAAAGGCAAGAGCCAATTTAAATATATTATTGACCGGATTTATAAGCGGAGAGCCATTAAAAGAGCTTTATAGCCATGCTGGATTATTTGTCCTGCCGTCATATTATGAGGGATTGCCGATAGTGCTACTCGAAGCGATGAGTTATGGCCTATCCTGCATAGTATCCGATATACCGGCGAATAAGGAAGTCGGGCTTCCGGAAAACCGCTACTTTGCTCCGGGTGATGTGAATGCGATGGTGGAGAAGATTCGTGAGTTTGTGGATAAGCCGCTGGGTCCGGATGAAATAGCCCGGCAGATAAGCGTACTGAGAGAGAAATACGACTGGGACCGGATAGCGGAGCGGACGATGGGGGTGTATCGGGAGATATAGGGGTTAGATCCTTCGGCCCTGTGGGGCCTCCAGGATGACAGTGGTATGAGGGCTCAGTAGAAATTGGGGACACGTACTAAAAGACGTACATGTCCCTAATTTTATGTAGAGAGACGGAGAAATCCGCCTCTCTTTTTTTATAAGTCAAAGAGTGGCGCTGTTCGAATTGACGTAAGGTTAGAAAAAGAAACCGTATGGCTAAACCAAGCTCAAATGGCAAAGCTTTTTGATATAACGGTACCGACTATTAATGAGCATTTAAAGAATATTTATGATGAAGGTGAGTTAAGCAGAAATTCAACTATTAGGAAATTCCGAATAGTTCAAATTGAAGGGAAAAGATGTACAGAGCGTAATATTGATTTCTATAATTTAGATGTCATCATATCCGTAGGTTATAGGGTCAAGTCTCGTTATGGTACTCAATTTCGTATCTGGGCTACAAAAGTGCTGAAGAACTATCTCGTTCAAGGATACGCATTGAATCAAAAGCGACTCATTAAGAGCGAGGCCAATTTAAGGGAACTGCAGGAGATGATAGCGTTTATTAGCTCGAAGACCGCGCATCCTCAATTAATAGGCAAGACGGACGGTCTTTTGAATCTTCTGAATGAATACTCAAACGCGCTCACTATTCTTCATGAATATGACAACAAGCTGCTTAAAATCAATAGGCGAAGAGAGCCAACTTATGTTTTGACTTATGAATCCTCTGTGGAAATGATCAATGAGATCAGAAGTCGTCTCGGCGAAAAAGGCGAAGCGACCGAGTTATTTGGATTAGAATCCGGGCACAAATTTAAAAGCATCATAGGTGCACTGTATCAGACTTTCGATAAGAAAGAGCTATATGCGAGCCTAGAAGAGAAGGCGGCCCACATTCTATATCTTATAATAAAAGATCATCCATTCTCGGATGGCAATAAGAGGATGGGGTCGCTTTTATTTGTATATTTTCTGGATAAAAATGGATATTTGAGAAAGGCCAATGGGGAAGCGAAATTTAATGACAATACCATCGTCGCTTTGTCTCTTCTGATCGCCGCAAGCGATCCCAGAGAAAAGGAGACGATGATAAAGATAGTCACTAACCTGCTTAAATAGTGAGCGCGGGGCGTTAGTGCGTAAGGCGTAAGAGCACAGGAGAAAAATCTAGATCCTTCGCCCTGCTGGGCTCAGGATGACGGTATAGTAAGTTAGTGCTTAAGGCGTAATAGCACAAGCAAATGAGAGACGGAGAGATTCGCCTCTCATTTTTTATGCTGGAAAAGTTTATATTCAGGGAGTATATTATTGATATAAATATGGAGGGTCAAAAATGAAAAGAGCTTACGGATGGCTGCCGGATGTTCCGGATGGAAGAGACTTTCTTTACAAGGCGATAAAGCCGACAGTTAAATTACCCGGTAAAGTTGACTTA
This sequence comes from uncultured Planctomycetia bacterium, assembly GCA_964450115.1. GTDB lineage: Bacteria > Omnitrophota > Gorgyraeia > 2-01-FULL-45-10 > 2-01-FULL-45-10 > 2-01-FULL-45-10. The sequence goes on along the minus strand of CAYVCD010000071.1, from coordinate 1,378 downwards.
AGAGGGCTTTGTTCAACTGTCGAGGATCAGGGCGCGCTTGGAAGCTGCACGGCGCAGGCATTGGCAGGGAATATAGAATTTCTTGATAATCTGATCGATTCCAGCTATGTAGACGTTAGCCGCCTATTCATCTACTACAATGAGCGTGTTCTTATAGACGCTGTCGACTACGATTCCGGAGCCTTCTTAAGGGACGGGATAAAGACGCTTAAGAACGACGGATCATGTCATGAAGAGGCGTGGCCGTATATAATAGGCAAGTTTGATAAGAAACCGCCGGTAAAGTGCTATGCTGAGGGTAAGAAGCACCTGATAGAATCATATCACCGTATCACAACACTAAATGAGATGCTCGTTTGTTTGGCCGAAGGATTTCCGTTCGTATTCGGGTTCACAGTATATGAGAGTTTTGAATCTCTGAAGGTGCAGAAGACCGGCGTTGTGAGTATGCCGAAAAAAGACGAGAGCGCGATCGGCGGGCATGCTGTGATGGCGGTAGGTTATGACCAGGCCGCGAAACGATTCATCGTGCGCAACTCGTGGGGAGATGGCTGGGGTATGAGAGGGTATTTTACAATGCCATATCAATATCTCGAGACGCTCGCGGATGATTTCTGGACGATAAGAAAATAAGTGTTAAAAAGGAAATAGTCAGTTTTTTGGGTTGACTGAAAAAATCAAACTGCTATAATTAATACAAGTTTCACGAAATATTAATTCAAACTGAGTTTTAATAAACCGGAGGAGTATATGAAGAAATTTGGAATCATAGTTGTGGCGCTGGCCGTGATTTTTATTCTTTCCACACCGTCTTTTGCGGCCACGAACGGATGGCATGTAACTATGGGAGACACTGAAGAAAGTCCTTTTGATACAATGGGCGTATGGTGGCAGGCAGGTGATAAATTTAATACTATTGAGCCTGGCGATCCGTTGCCTTATGCTCAATGGGCGTTATCGAATTTTAATTATCCCAGCTGGTCGCTATATGCCTCGAATAGCTATTTTGGTTACGCCACAGGAGATGCCACAAAAGACATTATGTTCGATATTAATTTCGCAACGACGAGGTATGCCACGGATTTTTTATTCATGACATCTAGTAGCGGGCAATTTGTTTCACAGCAAGAGTGGAAGTTCACGAACTTTGCGTGGACTTTTACCGATCTTACTCCTCAGCAGTGGATCGAAAAAGGCGGCGGCGGTCCGGTCGCGACTCCAGAGCCGGTTTCGAGCGCGTTGTTTTTGCTCGGCGGGGCGGCTCTCGCTATAAAGAAGCGGAAAACGAAAGTTTAGTTCGTAAGGCGTAAGAGCACAAGGGCGTAAGTAAAGATAAAAAGGGGAATAAATGAAGAAGATCATTATCAGCGTTTTAGCG
>CAYVCD010000070.1:0-7215 GCA_964450115.1 uncultured Planctomycetia bacterium | reverse complement strand
CTACATCTAACGGCGCTGTCCTGTTCGATGAGCGCTTCGTGGGAAACCCTCTGGTATTCTGCGGTAATGTTGGGATAATGCCGAAAGATAAATCTTTTAAGACGGTTAATTCTGGCGATCTGGCCGTAGTGGTGGGCGGCAGAACCGGCAGAGACGGGATTCACGGCGCTACATTCTCATCCGGAGAGCTCACCCACGAATCGCAGGAACTTTCGGGGCAAGCTGTTCAGATAGGAAATCCGATAACAGAAAAGAAGGTGACCGATACGGTGCTCGAGGCCCGCGATAAGAATTTATACAACGCCATAACGGACTGCGGGGCTGGCGGATTATCAAGCGCGGTCGGTGAGATGGGTGAGGAGTTGGGCGCCGACGTCGACCTTGAAAAGATACCTTTAAAGTATAAAGGCCTGACATACACCGAAGCCTGGATATCTGAAGCTCAGGAGCGGATGGTCCTGGCCGTCTCTCCCGAAAAGATAGATGACCTCATATCGGTCTTCGAGAGAGAGAACGTCGAAGTGACGGTGATAGGCCGATTCACGGGGACCAAGCATTTGAGACTCTTCTACCATGGGCAATGCGTCGCGGACCTGGACGTGGAGTTCCTGCATAATGGCGGGCCTGACCTGGTGAGAAAAGCTGTATGGGAAGAGACTAAATATAAAGAACCGGCGCCAAGAGATAAAAAAGATTTCACTAAAGACCTGCTTTCGCTCTTTTCAAATCCCAATATAGCGTCCAAAGAATGGATCATCCGGCAATATGATCATGAGGTCCAGGGAGGAAGCGTATTAAAACCCTTACAGGGCGTGAATAATGACGGTCCGGGCGATGCTTCCATAACAAGGCCTATACTATCGTCCAATAAAGGAATAGTACTAGCCTGCGGGATCAATCCCGATTTCGGAAAGATAGATCCGTACTGGATGGCGGCAAGCGTAATAGACGAGGCGCTGCGCCAGATCGTATCGGTCGGGGGAGATATAAACAGCTGCGCCATACTCGACAACTTCTGCTGGGGAAATACGGATAAGCCGGATAGGCTCGGCGGGCTGGTAAGAGCATCCCTGGCATGTTACGACATAGCTAAAGCCTACTCCGTTCCTTTCATATCGGGCAAGGACTCGCTTAACAACGAATACTCAACCGGAAAAGAGACGATATCCATACCGCCGACGCTTCTCATATCGGCCATATCCGTAATGGACGATGTATCAAAAGCGATATCAATGGATGCTAAAAAAGCGGGCGACGCCGTATATCTTGTAGGTCTCACAAGAAACGAGCTGGGGGGCTCACAATATTATAAGATGTTTAAAGCTATCGGAAACAATGTTCCTAAAGTCGATCCTATCTACGGAAGACGTCTCATGATGGCGCTCACTCGCGCCATACAGACCGGGACCGTCGCGGCGTGCCACGACTGTTCAGAGGGAGGCATGGCGGTAGCATTGGCAGAGATGGCGTTCTCAGGCGGACTTGGCATGGAGGTCAGCCTTAAGCCCAGTCCTCTAAGGGACGAAGCAATGCTATTTTCTGAAAGCAATACAAGATTCATAGTTGAAGTCCGCGACGAGAAGAAGTTTTTGAGTTCGATGAAAGGTTTGCCTGTTTACAGGCTAGGGCATATCCGTAAAGACGGATCGTTCAAGATATTCGGCAAAAACAGTAAATTGATAGTAAATACCACTATCGATAAATTAAAGGCTGCCTGGCAGGCGCCATTCAAGAGTCTATGACATGAATAAAGTAAAGGTTCTCGTACTGCGGACGGCCGGGACAAACTGCGACAAAGAGACGGCATTCGCTTTTGAAGAGGCCGGCGCAAGCGCGGAGCTCATCCACATAAATCGCCTGTCTTCCGGAGAGGTGGAACTTTCCGGCTACCAGATACTTGCCATACCCGGAGGCTTCAGCTATGGCGATGACATAGCCAGCGGCAAGATCCTCGCCAACGAACTTAAATACAGCATAGAGGAAGATATTCAGAGGTTTATTCGCGATGGGAAATTGATAATAGGGATATGTAATGGTTTCCAGATACTTGTTAAGTCGGGACTCTTGCCTAACCTCTCGTGTGATTTTAAAACTATAGAAACCACGTTGACACTGAACGACTCCGCTAAATTCGAAGACCGCTGGGTATACTTGAAGAAAATCAAGAGTAAGTGCGTTTGGACTGAGGGAATAAAAGGGACTATATATCTTCCCGTAGCGCATGGAGAGGGAAAATTCATCCCTAAAGATAAAGAAATAATGGCGCAACTCAAAAAAAATGGATTGATAGTATTCGAATACACGGATGAGCATGGAAAGATAAAAGGTTACCCTTATAACCCCAACGGTTCCGTGGAAAATATAGCGGGTATTTGCGATAAGACGGGTAGGATATTCGGCCTTATGCCTCATCCGGAAAGACACATTAGTTTTCTACAACACCCCAGATGGACAAGACAGGCAAAGAGAGGGAGAGGCGACGGTTTCGCCATATTCAAGAGTGGCGTAGATTTTGCGAAAAAACATTTGTAGTTTCCGCTCTTATAGGGTATATTCAATGTATCTTTAACAAAAGGGGGATTTGCGAATGAAGATAGTAGCTATAGCGAATCAGAAGGGCGGCTGCGGCAAGACTACCACAGCAATAAACCTATCAAGCGCGATCGCGCACCTCGGAAAAAAAGTACTGCTCATAGACCTTGATCCTCAGGCACATGCTACATTCGGATTCGGACTTTCAAACGCACCTATAGAAAAATCGATCTACAACGTCCTGACAGATAATCGTGAAAAAAGGCGCGAGATCGCCACCTGCATCATCAATGTATCGGAAAATCTGGACATGATCCCCTCAAATATACTTTTGAGCACGCTGGAGCAGGAGCTTAAAGACACCGAGGGAGCCGTATCAAAGCTATTCGAATCGATATGCTCAGGCCAGCTAAATTACGAATATACAATAATCGACTGCCCTCCAAGCCTTGGGTTCCTTACATTTAACGCTCTCAGAGCTGCCAGCATTGTCATAGTCCCGGTAGATATGGGCGCATTCTCCTTGATGGGGGTCGGAAAACTATTGGGCATGATAGAGCTGATAAAGGTGAAGATAAACCATTCCCCGCATGTAAGGGCTCTCGCCACGCTTTACGACAGAAGACTCAAATATTCCGAAACGATGCTCGGCGAGATAAAGACGTTCTTCAGGGACCAGCTTCTCGAAACGGTAATAAGACTGAATGTCACGCTTAGAAAATCCGTAGCGCAAGGCATCTCGGTATTGCAGTTCGACAGTAAGTCTAACGGTGCGCGTGACCACGTAGCCCTTGCTCAGGAGGTCATAAGAATAGAGGGGGCGGAAGAGTTCAAGCAGGCCCTGGCGGATGTCGCATTTAAACAGGAAGAAGTGGCTTTGCCGATCGTGCCCAGGATACCTGCGATACAACCTGCCTCGGAACCTGTAGACAGAGGCGTTATCTTCTCCATAGATGCCCCCCAGGCGAAAGAGGTACATATAGTGGGTGATTTTAATCATTGGAAGATCGATGAGGCTAGCCGGCTGGCCAAGCTCGATGACGGAAGCTGGCAGAAGGAGCTGGCTCTCACGCCCGGAAAGTACAGGTATAAGTTCGTTGTGGATGGCGAGTGGCTCTTGGATACCCAGAATACGGAAAAAGAGCGGAACCCGTTCGGCACTTACGACTCGGTAAAGAAGCTCTAGATCTCATGCCCTACCTCAAACAGGATTTCACAAAAGAAGATCCCTGGCGCATATTCCGTATAATGAGCGAGTTCGTTGACGGCTTCGAAGAGCTTGCCAATATCAAGAAAGCAGTTTCGATCTTCGGCTCGGCAAAGAAGAGGAAATCTACCAAGAAATTTTATAAGGTAGCGGAAGCGACCGCTGCTTTACTGGTAAAAAACGGCTATTCCATAATAACGGGTGCCGGCGGCGGAATTATGGAGGCTGCGAATAAGGGCGCGAAGAACGCCGGTGGTGATTCAGTTGGTCTAAATATACTCATACCTATAGTACAGCATCCTAATAAGTATGTTACGAGGCTTATAGATTTTAAGTATTTCTTCTGCAGAAAGGTGATGTTCCTAAAGTACTCAAGAGCGTTCGTAGTATTTCCGGGTGGATTCGGAACCCTGGACGAGCTCTTTGAAGCCATAACTCTTGTCCAGACAAAGCGGGTGGATCCTTTTCCGGTAATATTAGTGGGTAAAGAGTACTGGAAAGGGCTGGTATCATGGATAAAGAATACTCTTCTTCCGGAGGGGACTATAGATGAGGTTGATCTAAAGCTATTTTCCGTGGTGAATACTCCGAAAGAGGTAATGGCCGCTATAGATAGGTTCTACAGAAAATAACCCGCCTTAATAAAAGTACCTACAAAAGAGCAAATAAAAAGGATGGCAACAGCTCATTGTAGGTAACTTGTACCTTTAAACCCGAGAACGGGCTAATATGCTGTTGTCATCCAATAATAAGTATACACTAATTTAGGCAAAAAGGCAAGGCAACATGGCATCAAATTACGACTGTATAGTTATAGGCGCAGGGCATGCGGGCTGCGAGGCAAGTCTGGCCTCGGCAAGGCTAGGCTGTAAGACACTTCTGCTCACTATGAATGCCGATACGATAGGCCATATGTCCTGCAACCCCGCGATAGGCGGCCTGGCAAAGGGTCAGCTCGTAAAAGAGCTCGACGCGCTTGGCGGCGAGATGGCCAAAGTCACCGACGCTACCGCGATACAATTCAGGCTCCTGAATACGCGAAAAGGGCCGGCGGTCAGGTCCACCAGAGCACAAGTAGACCGGCATGCATACCGTCTCTTCATGAAGTCTATCATTGAGAGCCAGTCGAACCTTGATTTCAAACAAGGCCTTGCCGAAGAGATCCTTATAAAGGATGGCGCCGTAAATGGAGTAAAGACCGCTTTGGGCGAGACCCTATATTGCAAAGCTCTTATAATAACTCCCGGCACCTTTCTAAACGGCCTTATGCATATAGGATTGGAGCATTTTGATGGCGGTAGAGTAGGGGAGGAAGCCTCAAAAAAACTCTCTGCATCGCTAAAAGGCCTTGGTCTCTCCATGGGCAGGCTTAAGACCGGGACCTGCGCCCGCCTGGACGGTAGGACCATAAATTTTGATAAGCTTATCATGCAAAAAGGCGATACAGATATAAGGCCTTTTTCTTTCCAGACGAAGAGGATGATAAAGGATCAGTTGCCCTGCTACATAACATACACAAACGCCAAGACCCATGAAATAATACGATCCAACCTTGACAGATCCCCACTCTTTACCGGTAAGATAAAGGGAACGGGTGTGCGCTACTGCCCATCCATAGAGGATAAGATATACAGGTTTCCGACACGGGAGAGGCATCATATATTTATTGAGCCCGAAGGCCTTAATACCAATGAATACTATCCAAATGGTATATCCACAAGCCTGCCTATTGACGTACAGGAGGATATTGTTCATTCTATAGAGGGATTGGAGAACGCCGTAATAGTGAGACCCGGCTATGGTATAGAATATGACTACGTGGACCCGACACAGCTTCTCGCCACATTAGAGACAAAGACTATTCCCGGGCTCTATCTGGCGGGCCAGATAAACGGCACTACGGGCTATGAGGAAGCTGCCTCGCTCGGACTTATGGCCGGTATAAACGCCGCTTTAAAAATAAAAGGCAAAGATCCGCTTATACTGGATCGCTCCCAGGCCTACATAGGAGTCCTCATCGATGATCTCGTAACGAAAGGGACTAGTGAGCCTTACAGGATGTTCACTTCGCGCGTAGAATACCGCCTGATACTCAGAGAAGATAATGCCGATCTGCGACTTACGCCGATAGGATATAAAGCGGGGTTGGTCAGCCTAGATATCTACAACGCCGTCATGAAGAAGAGAGAGAATATCGAGAGCGAGATAAAAAGACTTAAAGGCGGGCGCTTAGAAAAGATCATCAGGCGCCCGGGCGCGACATATGCGGACGTTATCACTACTCTCGGTCCGGTGCTTTCAGCCGACGAGATCAACGAAGTCGAAATAGAGATCAAATATGAGGGGTTTATTAAGAGACAGTTTGCTGACGTCGGCAGGTTCGATAAGCTTGAGAGGATAAGAGTGCCGATGAATATCGATTATAAAGTGATAAACGGCCTTTCGAGCGAGATAAAGGAGAAGCTGTCCAATATAAGGCCTCTGAATCTGGGCCAGGCATCCCGCATATCAGGCGTCACCCCGGCGGCAATATCGATACTCATGATATGGATCGAAAAACTACGAAGAACCAATGCGTCTATATAACGACTATTTAAAGGAAAAATACGGCTGCAAAGTATACAGGGTAGCGCTGGACGCCGGATTCTCCTGCCCAAATATAGATAGTGGCGGATGCATATACTGTAACAGCAAAGGCTCGCGCGCCTCTTACATAGATACTGCTCTTCCCATCCAAAAACAGCTCGAGACAAGGATAAAATATCTAAAAGAAACAAAGAACGCTAAAAAATTCATAGCCTATTTTCAGGCGCATACGAATACATACGCTTCAATAGATAAATTAAAAGCTGCATATGATCAAGTCGAGGGATTTGACGATATTGTCGGGATATCTATTGGCACCCGGCCTGACGCCATAGACCGGGAAAGACTGAAGCTGATAGCCTCATATAAAGATAGATATGAGGTCTGGTTAGAATACGGCCTGCAATCGGCTAATGACAAGACCCTGACGCTAATCAACCGCGGTCATACATTCGACGATTTTTCCAACGCCGTTAAGCTCACCAGGAAATTCAGCATTCCCATATGCGCGCACGTCATATTAGGCCTGCCCGGAGAAACAAAACTGGATATGATGGCGACCGCAAAGAAACTGAGAGAATTGAAGATAGATGGCATAAAGATACACCTATTACATGTCTTAAGGGGAAGTAAATTGGAAGAGATCTACAAGAAAGGCGAGATAAAACTGCTTGAACAGGATGAATACGTAGAGCTAGTACGTGAATTCTTAGATAACCTAGCTCCTGATATAATTGTCCAAAGGTTAACAGGGCAGGGAAGTAAGGAAGATCACATCGCACCCCTCTGGGCGCTTGACAAGACAGGCACGATCGACAAGATTATATCTTCGTCCCGTCCTTTATAGTGGCATTCTTCGGTATAACCACGATACCATCTCTGATAAAATA
>CAYVCD010000069.1:0-7222 GCA_964450115.1 uncultured Planctomycetia bacterium | reverse complement strand
TGGCGATATCCGCGTATGACTTGGCGGTCGCCTGGCCCTTCTTAGCTAAAGTCGCAAGTATCGATGCCGTAAGCGTAGTCTTGCCATGGTCGATGTGACCGATAGTTCCTACGTTCACGTGAGGCTTATTTCTAACAAACGCTTCCTTTGCCATAAGTCCCCCTTGCTTTAATATTTGCGCTACGGGTTAATAACTTAAAATATCTAATTGTAACTGGAGCCCACGATCAGAATTGAACTGATGACCTCATCCTTACCAAGGAGGCGCTCTACCAACTGAGCTACATGGGCGCCGGCTGAAAATCGCATCTGACGTCGGGAAACTGTGCTGCCAAATACAAAAAATTCCCTACTTCGAGTTATATCAAAAACTCTCTATATTTATTAGACTAGTATTAAGTTAGTTTAAAAAAATTTAAGAGTGCTTTATTATAGCAAAAAAAGTCTTTTTGTCAAGTTTTATTTCATTTATTACTTTTAATTGGCACGAACATGGAATTTTCCATGTGAGGCAACAGAAAATTTCGCTTTTATTTTCAATAGCCTCGAACGCGGAATTTTCCTCATGAGGCGCCTGAAAATTTCAATAAATATTTATTTTTGATGTATGCCTTCCATCTTCCTTCGAAATCCTTCTCCGAAAGCAGGAATTCGTCATCTATGGCATTTACAACATGCTGCCCATCTGCCAGCCTTTTGAGTATATTCTGCAGGCCTGCCATTCCCCAGGTATCTATGATATATGACGCGACCGTGTAAGAGAAGAGATAGTAGGCCGCCCTATCAGGGCCGATCTCGTTATTATCGAACTCTTTATCAATACGCTCCAAGGTTATGTCGTCCACCGTTTTGATATTGGCTAAGAGGTCTTTCAGCTTTTGGCCGCTCTTATTGAACTCCTCCCACATGGCTATTCCTTCGCTGAACCATACCGGGCAGTTGTTCATGGCCTTCGCCGATAATAATGCATGCGTATATTCATGATAGATATGTCTTGAAAATTCTTCCTGACCCATCCGTTCATTAGGGACCGGCATTCTTATATTACCGTCGTAAAATGCTCTCACCATGGCGGGCATCTTGAATATATTTTTAAAATCACTGCTTGAGTATAAGAAGACTCCGGTCTTAGTTTTAGGGAAATATGCAAGGTCCTTACCTATTTCAAAATACGCCTTCTCCAAAATTGATGCGGCTAGACCCGCGTCTATAGGCAGGCTCTCTTTGTACTTCAATTCAAAATGCGGCAGATCTATCTCTTTTTCTATGTCAGCCAACGCCATCTCTTTGGCCACTCTTTTTAGCTTGAAAAGAAGAGTCGGGTCGTCAGCGTGAAGGAATTTTGCCCAATGCCAGTAGAATCGGGCCTTCTTCAGCTCTCCTACCTTATAATATACATCCCCGAGCAAAGCGAAGGCCCTGCCGTCTTTATACGCGAGGGATGATTCTTTAAGGCACAATAGAGATGTAACTTCGCGCCCTTTCTTAAATTCCATAACCCCGTCATTAGAAAGAGATACTCCCAGATTTCTTGCGGCGCTGGATGAATTGTAAGCGATGCGGCGCGCTTCTTTAAATAGCTCCAAGGCCTCCTTAGTCTGCCCTTTTTGAGCGAGCGGCAGCGCTTTTCTGGTATACATTATGGCGAGATTCTGCGTAGTTGACGGGTCCTGTTTTACGTTGTAGGCCTTGGTCAAATATTCTATAGCATCATCGAATTTTGCGGAGTCGGCCAGGATTGACGCGTACTTGGAATAGACAAATATAATATCGCCTCTTATTGAGGCACTGTTAGGAGACGACTCATAGGCCTTTTCATAACAACTTATAGCCTTGTCGTAAAGGCCTTTATCGAGGAACTTCTCTCCTCTTCTGATATGTTCGTAGGATCCTACGTTTTGTACGCTAAATTTGAATAGCGACGGATTAGAATTTATCTCTAGTATCAGGATGCCCGCGGAGACCGCCAGAAGGACCAGAAGCAGCGCCTTCTTGGATGAAAATATGGTCATTGAACAGTAGCTACCTGCAGATCTTGAAGAACTCCGAAGTTCCTTACTTCCAGCCTGGGATCTATCTTCTTGATAAGCCCCTTCAATACCTGACCCGGGCCTATCTCCAGAAATGTCTTTATGCCATTCTGCGCCGCGAGCCTGACGGACTCCTCCCAAAGAGTCTTTGAATTGACCTGCTTTATGAGATTATCTTTTATCATTGCTGGATCAGTCTGTATCTTTGCATCAACATTGCTTATGAAATTTAATTTCGGTGAATTAAATTGTACCTTATCTATGTAATCTTTTAATTTATCACGCGCTGTGGTCATAAGCGACGAATGGAACGGTCCGCTTACGTCCAGCATCAGCACCCTCTTGGCCCCTTTATCCTTGGCGAGGCTCGCAAAGAGCTCAACATTATTGGTCTTTCCGGATACCACGATCTGGCCGGGACAGTTAAGGTTGGCTATCTCGCATCCTATGCCTTTACACAGGTCTTCTACTGCCTTTAGATCCATTCCGAGAACACACGCCATCGAGCCCGGATTTTTTCTCGAGGCCTCTTCCATGAATTCCCCGCGTTTTCTCACAAGGACCAAAGCGTCCTCGAAAGATATAGCCCCGGCCGCTACCAAAGAGGTGTATTCACCGAGGCTTAAGCCTAAACTGAATTTGGGTATGTATTGACCGGCGAGAGGAGAAGACTCGTAAGCGCGTAACGCGGCGATGCTTGTGGTAAGTATGGCCGGCTGGCTGTTCGCTGTGGTCGATAATGCGTCTTGAGGACCTTCAAAACATATTTTTTTAATATCTATCTTAAGTATGGAATTTGCTTTATCAAATAGTTCCTTTGCGGCCGGGAAGTTATCATATAGGTCCTTGCCCATGCCTGGAACTTGAGCGCCCTGTCCCGGAAATATATACGCTATTTCGACCATTCTATGACCATAGCTCCCCAGGTCAATCCGCCGCCGAACGCGTCAAGCACTATCTTGTCGCCCTTCTTTATGAGGCCTTTATTAACGGCCTCCACCAGAGCGACCGCGATCGATGCGGCTGACATATTACCGTACTTCTCTATATTAAGGTAGATCTGATCCGGCCTCAAACCCATCCTCTTGGCCGCGGCATTGAGTATCCTTATATTGGCCTGATGAGGTATGACAAGCTTTATATCCTCCGCCTTTAACCCCAGAGGATTTGTGGCGCCCAACGCGGCGTCGGCCATGATCTTTACCGCAACTTTAAATAATTCCGTGCCATTCATCTTTATAAAATGCAGCCTCGCGTCAACGCTCTCCTTCGTGGCCGGTATGCGGGAGCCGCCGGCGGGAAGCTTAATAAGATCTCCCTTATTTCCATCTGCTCCCAGGGATGTCGAAAGTATGCCGCCCTCTTCGACCGGACCTAATATGGCGGCTCCGGCGCCGTCCCCGAACAATACACATGTTGCGCGATCACTCCAGTCGGTTACGGAGGACAATTTTTCCGCGGCTATTACAAGAGCGTGCTTATATGTTCCGAGCGAGATAAATTGGCTGGCTATCGTCAAGCCATATATGAAGCCGGAGCACGCCACGCTTATATCGAATGCGGGAATAGTTCTGGCCCCAAGCTTCGCTTGGACCAGGCAAGCGGTCGCGGGAAAGAACATGTCGGGAGTTATGGTGGCCACTATTATGAGATCGATATCTTCGGGCGTAAGGTTGGCGTTTTTAAGAGCTTCTTTGGCGGCGTTGACGGCCATATCGCTCGTGGCCTCATCGCTCGACGCTATCCTTCTCTCTTTTATGCCGGTGCGCGTAACTATCCACTCATCCGTTGTATCCACCATCTTTTCGAGTTCCGCGTTGGTCAGGATATTTTCAGGCAGATACATTCCTAAACCGATTATCCCTGCTTTCCTTGATTTACACATCTTTTAATAGCTCTCCAATTCCTCTATTATATGTTTATTGACATCCTGCTTTACGAACTCTGCGGCCACCCTGATGGCATTCTTTATGGCCTTAGGCGTAGATGAGCCATGGCATATGATACATCTGCCGTCAACTCCTAACAGAAGCGCTCCGCCGCGTTCCGAATAGTCCATCTTCTTCTTTAATTCATGAAAGGCCGAGGCCGACAGAACAGCTCCGATAGTGGCCAGAAAATCGGCTTTTATCTCCTTCTTCAAAGACTGCATTATCGTATCGGCCACACTCTCCGAGATCTTAAGAATAACGTTTCCCACGAATCCGTCACACAATATGATATCTACTTTTCCCGCGTAAACGTCACGACCCTCTATGTTGCCCGTAAAATTCAATTTGGATTCGCTCAATAAGGTATGCGCCTCTTTGATGAACTCCGTGCCCTTGCTCTCCTCTTCGCCAACGCTCAATAGCCCGACCGATGGATTGGACTTTCCCAGAAGATATCGCGAATATGCATCCGCCATTATTCCGTATTGGAGGAGATGTATGGGTTTGGTGCTTATATTTGCGCCCACGTCTATTATCAGGGACGTGCCCTTCAATGTAGGGATGACTATCGCTATGCCCGGCCTCTCTATACCGGGAAGCAATCTTAATGAAAGGGTCGCCGCGCATACCACCGCACCCGTATTGCCGGCGCTTACAAAAGCATCCGCCTGGTCTTTTTTGATCAGATCCATCCCCACCACTATAGAGGAATCGCGTTTACGCCTTACGGATAAAGCCGCAGGATCATGCATCTCTATCACTTCTGACGCATGTTTTAACGCGATCTTGTCTGATGAGAAGCCGTGTTTTTCCAGCTCTTTCTTGATACGACCCTCATCGCCGACCAGTATCAAGTCATGGCCATACTCCTCTACCGCCTGTATAGCACCCTCCACCTCTACCGCCGGAGCATTATCGCCGCCCATCGCATCCAATACGATCTTCACGCTTAAGCTTCCTCCCTGGTAAACTATTTCTTCTTCCCTTTTACTTTAATTGTCACTACGGGCTTGCCCTTATAATATCCGCAAAACGGACATACCCTGTGTGGCTGAACAGATTTTTTGCAATTCGAACAGATCGAAAGGTTCGAAGCGTATAATTTACTGTTAGCCGACCTTCTCTTGTCGCGTCTCGATTTCGAGTGTTTCCTCTTTGGCAGTGCCATCTAATTATCCTTTCTTGATTATTTCGTAAGTATCTCTTGCGATCAACAACTCCTCGTTTGCAGGTATCACAAGGAACTTCACTCTTCTACCCACTACTCTCTTCAAATCCTTCTTTATCCTGTTGACCAACCAGGGATTATGCTCCCCTATCCCTGCAGTAAAGACCACGGCGTCCAGGCCCTTCATAGCCGCCTGATACGCGCCTATATACTTTTCGATCCTGTATATAAATATCTCCAGGGCCAATTTCGCGCGCGTAGACGTTTTGGCGTTCCTGCTCTTTGAAGCCTTTAAAATATCCCGCATATCGTTACTCACTCCCGATATGCCCAATAGCCCGCTCTTCTTATTCAGAATATCGCTTATATTCAGGGGTGATAGATTCTCTTTTTTCATCAGATAGAAGACCACTGCCGGATCAAGATCTCCGGAGCGGGTCCCCATCAGAAGCCCTTCGAGAGGCGTAAAACCCATCGTGGTGTCTATAGACTCGCCTCTATCAACAGCCGCCATGCTGCAGCCATTGCCCAGATGGCAAGTAATGATCTTCAGGCTCTCAATGGGCTTGTTTAATTCCCTCGCCGCGGCTTTGGCCGCCCACCTATGACTGGTCCCGTGAAAACCGTATTTTCTTATACCATACTTCTCATAATACTTGTAAGGCAACCCGTATAGAAACGCTTTCTCGGGCATCGTCTGATGGAACGACGTATCGAAGACAGCCACCTGGGGTATGCCCTTGAGTATATCGGAACACGCCTTTATTCCCAAAAGCGACGGCGGATTGTGCAGAGGAGCCAGCTCGGCGTATTTCTCTATCGACTTTATGACTTTACCCGTTATGAGCGTCGATGTTTTGAATTCCTCTCCGCCGTGGACCACCCTATGCCCTATACCATCTATCTCGCCCTTCGATCTTATAGCTCCCTTTTTCTTGTCCGTAAGGGCATCGACTATTAAAGCTATCGCTTCGTAATGGTTCTCGCAATAGCCGCTCTGTCCTATGCGCTCGATCAACCCCTTTGCCAAAGAACGATGCTTCGTAACATCAAACAACTCGTACTTGGCGGATGAGCTTCCGCAGTTTATGACTAGTATTAACATCTTTATTTTTAAACCCTTACAGCAGTGACCGCGACCGCGTCAACGATATCTTCCGCACTGCATCCTCTCGACAGATCGCTAGCCGGCTTTCTGAAGCCCTGTAGAAGCGGGCCGACGGCCCTTGCGTTGGCGAGCCTCTGCGTCAGTTTATATGAAATGTTGCCCGAGTCCAGGTTTGGGAATATCAATACATTGGCCTTACCGGCCACCGGATTATCACCGCATTTTATCTTTGCGACCTCCGGGACTATCGCGCTGTCCGCCTGAAACTCCCCGTCTATCAAAAGGTCGGGCGCTATCTCTTTGGCCCTAGTAACCGCTTCCCTCATCTTATCCACCATCTCTCCCTCGGCACTGCCCTTACTGGAATAACTCAAGAAGGCCACCGCAGGGCGTTTATTAGTGAGTTTCTGGAAGAGCGTTGCGCTAGCCACCGCTATGCCGGCCAACTGCCTGGCGTTGGGCGATGGATTGACGCCGCAATCCGCGAATATGAATACGCCTTTTTCTCCGTAAACACAATTCGGCACTTCCATCAGGAACGCTCCGGAGACAACGCCGATCTCTCTGTCTATGCTTAAGCACCTCAATGCCGCGCGGATAACGTCCGGCGTGGTATGGCTCGCACCCGCCACGAATCCATCGGCTATCTCGTCCTTCACAAGCATGGCGCCAAATGTCAGATAGTCGGTCGATACTGTCTTGCGGGCCTCTTCCGGGGTTATACCTTTAAGCTTGCGTACCTCATAGTACTCCGCGGCCATCCTGTCGATATCTTTATAGCTCTTCGGATCGATAACCTCGATGTACGAAGAGTTCTTGCTCTTAATGCTCTTTCTCACCGAATCGTCACCCACGACCACGAGCCTGGATATCTTGTTATCCAGGATATACTCTACCGCTTCCATCGTTCTGGCGTCTTCGCTTTCAGGAAGGACGATCCTCTTCAAATTCTTCTTTGCGCGCTCTCTTATCTGATCAAGAATAC
>CAYVCD010000068.1:0-7254 GCA_964450115.1 uncultured Planctomycetia bacterium | reverse complement strand
TATTCGCGGAGCCAAAGGACACGATTTTAAAGACGGTATTTCCGACTACCATATATGTGCATCTGCATGATAGCGTCAAAGAGGTGGCTTTTCTGATGGATAAATATAAGATATCCGCCATTCCTGTGGTAGATGAGAATAAGCTTCTGCATGGGATAATCACCATGGACGATATATTGAGCCAGGTTGTAGCGATAGCCTGGAGAAAGCGGCCGCGTAAGGCAAAGGGACTATAACCAGTTATGAATAGTCAGGAAGCGATAAGAAAACCGAGCCACTGGAAGAGCCTGCTTATATTCTTAAGCGTGATGGGCCCCGGCATCATAACCGCCAACGTAGATAACGACGCGGGCGGTATCACCACGTATTCCGTAGCCGGCGCGCACTTCGGGTACTCCACTCTCTGGATATTTGTTCCCATGATACTTGCCCTGATAATTATCCAGGAGATGTGTTCGAGGATGGGAGTGGTGACAGGCAAGGGGCTCGCGGATCTTATAAGGGAGAAGTTCGGGGTAAAGATCACATTCTGGGCGATGGCGGCATTTCTATTATCGAACTTCACAAATACGATATCGGAATTTTCGGGTATAGCGGCAAGCTGTGAGATATTCGGCATATCGCGCTATATTTCACTGCCGATATCCGCCGTGATAATATGGTGGATAGTGGTCAAGGGCACATATAAATCGGTAGAGAAGATATTTCTTTTTGCCTGCCTCTTTTACGTGGCATACGTGGCTACGGGATTTCTCGTTAATCCCTCGTGGAAGATGGTGGCAAAGGAGACCATACATCCGGAATTTACATTCGATAAGGCCTACATACTCATGCTGATGGGGATAATAGGAACGACCATAGCGCCATGGATGCAGTTCTATCAGCAGTCCTCCGTGGTGGAGAAGGGTATAAGCATAAAAGATTATAAATATGCCAGGCTGGACGTGATTATTGGCGGAGTGGTGGTAAGCGTGGTGGCGATGTTCATAGTTATATCCTGCGCCGCGACGCTCTTTAAGAGCGGGATAAGGATAGAGACGGCTAAAGATGCGGCCTTGGCGCTTGAGCCTTTGGCGGGAAGATATTGCTCTGCTTTATTTGCTTTCGGGCTTTTAAACGCGTCTGTATTCTCGGCTATGATACTGCCGCTCGCGACGGCCTATTCGGTATGCGAGGGACTTGGCTGGGAGACCGGCGTAGACAAACGACTGAAAGAGGCACCGCAATTTTATTTTCTATTTACGGCATTGATAGTCTTGGGCGCCGGAGTGATAATGTTCCCGCAGATAAACCTTATTGCGGTGATGTTGCTTTCTCAGGCGGCGAACGCGGTCTTTCTGCCGTTCGTACTCATATTTATGCTTCTCCTGATAAACGACAAGCGCCTGATGGGCCAATACAGAAATTCAAGGTTTTTTAATATAATCGCCTGGTCGACCGTAGTAATAGTGATAGCTCTGACCCTGGCGCTTACCATCACAACATTCATGCCTAAAGGTGCGCCTTGAAGATAATAGAGGTCATATTCCTTATACTCCTTTTGATCGTGGCGGCCGTCACAGCCGCGTCTGAGATATCGGTAATAGCGACAAGTAAGCTTAAGCTGCGAAGACGCGCCGCGGAAGGCTCCAGGCGGGCGAAGATAATAATTACAATACTGGAGACGCCGGAGAGATTTTTCGGCACGATCCTCGTAGTAAATAATATAGTCGACACGCTTATAGCGGCGCTTGTGACCGCTATAGTAATTCATCTCTTAGGCGATAACGGATTAGGGATAGTGCTTGCCACCGCTATCGCTTCTTTCCTTATCATAATATTTGAGGTAGCCGCAAAGACTTTCGCCGCGCGTAATCCCGACAGGTTATCGGCAGTACTTGCCAAACCATTAAAGATAATGATAACTATTATGTCGCCGGTGGTGAAGATATTGGAATATATAACGAACGCGATAGTCAAGGTCTTAGGAGGTAAAGCGCAGACAAAACCGTCGCTCGTCACAGAAGAGGAGATACGAGCTCTTATAAAGATAGGCGAAGAAGAAGGGACGCTGCATAAAGATAAATTTAAGATGCTCACAAGGGTATTTGAGCTCAGCGAGACGATAGTGAGAAGCGTAATGAAACCTAAGACGGAGATGATGACCATAGATATAAATGCACATATAGACGCCATCTTGGATAGGGTGTTGGAGTCGGGATATTCGAGGCTGCCCGTTCACAGGGACTCGGCGGACAATATCATCGGCGTGATAAATATGAAAGATCTTTTGAACCTTTCCGTAAATAAAGGGCTTATAGTGCTGCAGGATATATTGTACCCGCCTACTTTCGTGGCAGGCTCAAAGAAGGTGGTGGAGCTCTTAAAGGATTTCCAGAAGGGCCATACCCATATAGCGATAGTTCTTGGCGAGAAAGGCCAGGTGGAGGGGCTCGTGACCCTGGAAGATATATTAGAAGAGATAGTCGGAGAGATAGAGGACGAATACGATATCCGCGGCACCGCAAAAGTAGTCAAAGAGAAAAGGGGTCAGGCGCCTTTAGGGTAGGAGCCTGGCATTTTATAGGAGTGATCTTGGGTAATTACGCGGTATTTTTTGACTTCGACAATACCATTACGCCATTCGACGTCTTCGATAATGTTGTAGAGACGTTCGCTGTAGATAAGAAGTGGATGGAGTACGAAAGCGCCTGGAAGAGGGGCGAGATAGGGTCCAAGGACTGCCTCTCCGGACAGCTTAGATCGGTAAAGGTGGACAAGAAAGGCCTCGAGAAACATCTGTCGAAGATAGAGGTGGACCCGCACTTTAAAAAGATATTGGCGCTATTGAAGAAAGGTGGCGTCGCACCGGTAATAGTGAGCGACAGCTTCCAGCACTTTTTGGAATTCATATTGAAGAACAACGGGATAGGGCCCATAAAAATATATTCTAATAAGATAAAATTCTCCAAAGACAGGTTGGTGCCTGAATTCCCTCACGAGCACGATAGCTGCAAGACGTGCGGTAACTGTAAGAAGAAGCATCTGCCGGAAGAGGGGCGACAGGAGAAGACCGTGATCTATGTGGGCGACGGGCTTTCCGACCTGTGTCCGGCCAAACATTCGGACGTCGTCTTTGCAAAGGGCAACCTGAAGAGATATTTGACCAAGGAAGGCAAGGAGTTCTTCCCGTTCGAGACACTAAAAGACGTATATGCTCACCTCAGTTCGCGTTTTGAATTTTGATGATAGTGTTGTAAGGCAGAATAAGCTTATAGAGCGCTTTAAACCTTCCATAACAGACCTGACGGATATCGCTGGGCGATGCCGCCTCTATTCAAGCGAGAAGACCGCCAGGGAAGTGAGTGCGCGCATCGATCGCTCACCCAAAGACTCTATCACATTCTTAGGCTCGGGCGACTTTCATCATATAACGAGCCTTATATTGGATAATTTCAACGAGGATATCAGTGTCATCTCCTTTGATGACCATCCCGACTGGGACATCCTGCCTCCCGAGATATGCTGCGGCTCCTGGGTCACGCGCGTTCTAAACAGAAAAAATATAAAAAAGGTGATCCTCGTGGGGCCATCTTCCGGAGATATCTCACCGACCTTATTCAGAATGGGAAATTATGATTCACTGAAGGATGACAGGCTGGAGATATATCCTTATCAGCACAAACCCACAAAGGTATTCTTTAAGAAGATCCCCGAGAATATATCTATAGATGTGAAGAGAGGGTTCTTCTATGATGAGATCCACTGGCAGGAGCTTAAGACGAAGAATATAGCGGAATTCTTCCTCCATATACTGCACAGGCTTCCCACAAAGAAGGTATACGTCACCATAGACAAGGATTGCCTGAAGGCTCCGTATTCGTTGACGAATTGGGCGGCGGGCCACCTGGATCTTGAAGAACTATTGTTGATGCTTAAATTCATAAAGGAGAATACTGAAATTGTCGGTTTGGATATCACGGGAGACCACTCGCCCGTAAAGACAGAAGGCTTCATCAGGACGGTTATTACAGCCATAAACCATCCGCGCGATATGAGCGCAAAGGGTAAGACGCGGTCGCTTATCGATTCGGTCAATGAAGCGGCCAATATCAGTATCCTGGAGCGTCTTATTCATTGACAAAAGTTACACATGGTATTATGATTTTTAAATTAATATAATGATAGACAGCGCAAATATTTTAAATACCCCTCTTATAGAAGAGCATAGATCGCTGCACGCCAGACTCGGCCCCTTTGGCGGCTGGATGATGCCTATACAGTATAGCGGCATCATCGAGGAGCATCTATGGACCCGCAAGCACGCGGGGCTCTTCGACATCTGCCATATGGGCGAATTCCTCATAGAAGCGGACCTTTCCAAGAGCGATCTCGAAAGCCTGGTGACCATAGACCTAAAGGGCATGAGTACCTATTCGTGTCGTTACGGTTTTATGCTGAATGAAGCGGGCGGTATAATCGACGATCTGCTGGTATACAGGCTCGGCGACACGAGCTGGATGATGGTGGTCAATGCTGCCACCACACCCAAAGATGAAGCTCATATGCGCAAACATTTTACCGGCTTTACAAGATTTGAAAACATCTCCTCATCAATGGGGAAACTGGACCTGCAGGGGCCGGAGGCAGGACTGGTACTCAAGTCTTTGGCGGGCGCCGATATAGAAAAGTTAAAATATTATAATTTCGGTTACTTTACTGTATTGGGCGAGAAGATAATCATCAGCCGCACAGGATATACCGGAGAGCTTGGTTATGAATTATATATGCCTAATCAAAAAATAGCTCTATTATGGAAGAAGATACTTGAGGATGACCGCGTCAAGCCTATCGGCCTTGGCGCCAGGGATACGCTGCGCCTTGAGATGGGGTACAGCCTTTATGGACAGGATATCGACGCCAAGACATCTCCTTTAGAGGCTGGCCTAGAGCGATTCATATATTGGGATAAAGATTTTATCGGAAAGGCGGCGCTTTTGAAGCAGAAGAAAGACGGCCTGCCTCAAAGGATGATATATTTTATGGCGAACTCCCGGCGTTCTCCCAGGCATAATTATCAGATATTTTCTGAGGCTGAGGATGCGGGGACGGTGACGAGCGGCTCATTCTCGCCCTCTCTTGGATGCGGCATCGGGATGGGGTATGTTTTCCGCGAAGTTGCCCCCGGCAGTCAGGTATTGCTGTCAGAGGGCACGGTCTCCATATCGGCTAAGGTCGTGGAAAAACCTTTTTACAAAAATGGAAGCGCAAAAAAACATTAAGGAGAAGAGATGAATACACCGGATGATCTACTGTATACCAAAGAGCATGAGTGGGTGAAGATAGAGAGCGACAGCGCCACTATCGGGATCACCGATTACGCGCAGCACGCCCTCGGCGATATCACCTTTGTCGATGTGCCGAAGGTCGGATCGAAAATTAAGCAGTCCCAATGGTGCGCGACGGTCGAATCGGTAAAGGCCGCTTCGGACGTCTATGCGCCTATGACGGGCGAGGTCGTAAAAGCTAATGCGGAACTTGCCAGCCATCCGGAGCTGGTAAATAAGTCCGCGTATGGATCGGGATGGTTTGCCCGTATAAAGATCGCCGATCTGTCGGAAAAGTCAAAGCTTATGACGCCTCTTCAATACAAGGAATACATTCAAGGCTTATCTAAATGAACTATATTTCACACACGGATACCGAAAAGGCCGAGATGCTTAAAGTCATCGGTGTAAAGAATATTGCCGATCTCTTTAAGGATATCACGCCAGGCCTAAGACCCAAATCATTCGATATTCCGAAAGGGAAGTCTGAATTTGAGGTAATAGAGCATCTCAAATCCCTTTCCCGGAAGAACGCCACCCGCCTGACCGATTTTGTGGGCGCCGGGTTCTATGACCATTACATTCCGGCCGCGGTCGATGCTTTGGCCGGAAATCCCAAGTTCTATACCGCCTACACGCCATACCAGCCTGAATCTTCGCAGGGATGGCTGCAGGCGATCTATGAATACCAGACGGTGATCTGCGAGCTGACCGGCCTCGATGTATCGAACGCGTCACTTTATGACGGAGGCACTGCATTATACGAAGCCGCCATGATGGCTGTGCGATTAACTGGCAGAAAGAAGATCATCGTAGATTCAGGCGTCAGCCTCATATACCGCACAATGCTCTATACCTACACTTCAAACTTATCGATAGAATTTGTTGAGACGCCGGTGGTGCATGGGCAGAGCTGCCGGGAAGATATCTATAAAAACCTTGATGACAAGACCGCGGCGGTGATAGTGCAGAACCCTAACTTCTTCGGCGCGGTGGACGATTTTTCAGACATAGTCAAGCGCGTACATGCCGCTGGCGCTCTGGCGATAGCTTCGGTCTATCCGATATCTTTAGGTATGCTTAAGAGCCCGGGTGAGATGGGTTTTGATATTGCTACAGGGGAGGGACAGAGCTTAGGACTGCCTTTGTCTTTCGGCGGCCCGTACCTGGGATTTATAGGTGTTAAGAAAGAATGTATGCGGCAGATGCCGGGCAGGATCGTCGGAGCCACTGTGGATAAGGATGGCTTGCGCGGCTTTGTCCTTACGCTGCAGGCGCGCGAACAGCATATACGCAGAGAGCGCGCGACTTCGAATATATGTTCTAATGAGGCGCTCTGCGGCTTGAGGGCCTTGATATATATATCGCTTCTCGGCCCCAATGGCATAAAAGAACTGGCCCAGCTGAATTATCAGAAGGCCGAATTCGCCAAGGCATGCCTGGATAAGGTGCCGGGCGTCAAAGTGAAGAGGAGCTCTCCGACATTCAATGAGTTTACGGTAGAGTTACCCAAGAACGCCGATGAGGTCGTTCACCGCATGATAAATAAAGGTTTCGCCTGCGGCCTGCCTCTGGGCAGATTCTATAAAGGTATGGATAATTATCTCCTGATCGCCGTTACGGAGAAGCGCACTAAGGAAGAGATCGTTAACTTTGCGAATAGTCTGGAGGCGGCTTTATGCAGCTGATATTCGAAAAGAGCCGATCAGGACGCAAAGGGTTTCAACTGCCCGAGGCGGATGTGCCGGTCGCGAAGGCGCTGCCTGAAAAATATTGCCGCAAGATATCTGCCGAGCTTCCGGAGGTCTCGGAGCTGGACGTGGTGAGGCATTTCTCTAATCTCGCCAGCCGCAACTATTCCGTAGATACAAATTTTTATCCGCTTGGCTCCTGCACCATGAAATATAATCCGAAGTTCACCGAGAAGATCGCTGCCATGGGAGGTTTC
>CAYVCD010000067.1:0-7293 GCA_964450115.1 uncultured Planctomycetia bacterium | reverse complement strand
CTATGTTCTTCGCCTGTTCCCGGATCTTTTCGATCTCGCTCTTTATCTCGATAACGTTCTTTGATATTTTGAAATCGCTGGCCTTTGATCCGATAGTGTTTATCTCTCTATGCAGCTCCTGGGCGATAAAGTCTATCTTCTTGCCGGCCTCTCCGTTCACGCCGAGAGTCCTCTTAAAATTTGCCAGGTGGTTCTTTAGCCTTGTGACCTCTTCGGATATGTCGATATTTTTTGCGAATATGGCCACTTCCATCTCAAGCCTTCCCTTATCCATCTTGTGTCCGCTGGCGAGGTCCCTGACCCTCTTTTCAAATCTCGACCTGTATTCTTTGATGCTCAGGTGGGAGCTAGACTTTATCTCGGCAAGCATCTTCTCCATGACCGCTACCCTCTTGATAAAATCTTTATGCAGGGCCTTGCCCTCTTTCTCCCGGTCAATTATCAAGGACGCGAGCGCCGCCGATAGGGCCTTCTCTATCTTGGGCCATAAGACCGTCAGGCTCTCCTGCGTAGCCGCATAGTTAATGACCCCGGGCAGGCTTATCAGCTCTTTTAATCCGATCGGCTCTTTTAGCCCCAAAGCTTTTTTTAATCCGACTATCCCGGCGTAGTAGCTCTTTGCCAGTTTTTTGTTTATGGCTATGACTTCGTCTTTCGCGATGCTGTTCTCGTAAATGATGTTTACGTTGACCTTACCCCTGCTTATCTTCTTCTGCAAGACCTCCTTGATCCTGTCTTCGAAGGGAGATATCGTTTCCGCAAGCTTCAGACTGGCATCGAAGAACTTATGATTGACCGTCTTTATCTCGACGATGATCTGTCCGCCCGGGAACTTTGTCTCACCCTTCCCGAAACCCGTCATGCTTTTGATCACACTGATCTCCCGTTTTTTATGCCCAGACGCGCGTCTCTACGCTCTTCTTGGCTACTTTGGTAGGATAAAGCTCCAGTATTACTTCTTCAGGCGTGAACCATAATTTTATTTCACGCTCGGACTCTTCCGGATTGGCCGATGCGTGGATGGCGTTCTCGTAAACACCTTTGGTCGTGATCCTGCCGTAGGCACCTCTTATTGAGACCGGGTCCGCCTCTTCAGGATTTGTGGCGCCGCATATATTCCTTACCTTCTGTATGGCGTCTTCGCCGTAATATACCAGGGCCATGACCTTCTTTTTATGATACTCCCCCATGAGGTACTTAAGCAGGTCTTCAAAGAATGGTTTGTCCTTCAACATCGCATAGTGTTTCTCGGCAAGCTCCCTGGAGACCTTCACTATCCTGGCACCCACTATATCGAGCTTCGTTTCGGAAAGTCGTGTTAAGATGTTTCCTGTAAGTGATTTCTTCAACCCATCCGGCTTTATTAATACCAAAGTGGCCTGATTCATAATATCTCCTATTTATGTATGATTATAATGATATCATCACAATGAGTATTATATTAGACTACAAACCGATTGATTTGTCAAGGCTAAAGAGATGGGGGGATAGAGATTTATGCCTTTTTTGACACTATTATATCCAGGATCCTGTTCAGGTCCTCTGTAGAGTAGTACTCTATATGTATGAAGCCCCGTTTTTTGCCGTGGGCTATCTTGACGCGCGTACCAAGGACCTGCTCGAGCTGGCTGGCCACATCATCTATGCCTGGGTCGACTTTCGCCTCTTTCTTCCTCGCGCCAGACACCCTTCTGGAGACCAGCTTTTCGGTCTCTCTTACGGAAAGCCCCTTATTGATTATGAGGTTGCAAACCCTGATCTGCTCATTCTCCGTCGGAAGAGAGAGTAGCGCCCTGCCATGACCCGCGCTTATCGCGTCTTTTGAGACCTGATCCTGTATTTTTTTTGGCAGCGATAACAGCCTTAACGTGTTAGAGACCGTTGATTTGTCTTTCCCGAGAACTTGAGCTATCTTGTCCTGCGTAAATTTGAATTCCGATATAAAACGCTCGAAGGCGTTCGCCTCTTCTATCGCATTAAGCTCTTCGCGTTGGATATTTTCTATCAAAGATATCTCGAGCATGTCGAGATCCGACACCTCTTTCACAATAGCCGGTATCTTTTCCATCTGCAGGCGTTTAGCGGCGCGCAGTCTTCTCTCTCCGGCGATCAGCTCATACCCATCATGTGTTTTTCTGACGAGCAGAGGCTGTATGATGCCCTTTTCCTTTATAGATTTAATAAGTTCGCTTAGTTTTTCTTCATTGAAATCAACTCTGGGCTGATATTTATTCGTCTTCACCTGGGACAGGACTAAACTGATAACCTTCTCACCCTTCTCGGTGTCTACAAAGACTATATCTCTCGGTGGTATTAAAGCCCCCAAACCTCTACCCAAAGCTCGCTTTTCCATTACTTAATTTCTCCTTCACTAATTTTCTCTAACTCATTTTCAGAATTTAAGTTAGGCTCTACGCTATCAGCGTGGATAACTTGTTGTGATATATCTTTTTTTACTCCTAATAATTCATTCGTAAAATCTTCGTATTTTTTGGCTGCGATAGAATTTCTATCATACAAAGCTATTGGCTTACCAAAACCGGGAGCTTCGGCAAGCCGAATGTTTCTCGGAATAACGGTTTCATAAACTTTGGTGTTGAAAAACTTTTTAACCTCACTTATAACTTCATTGGTTAAATTAGTTCTATAATCTGCCATGGTCAATAAAACGCCTTCGATCTCGAGGGCTGGGTTTATATTCTCCTTAACAAGATTTATTGTATTCACCAATTGACTTAAACCCTCTAGCGCATAGTACTCGCACTGTATCGGGATAAGCACTGAATTTGCGGCAGAAAGGGCATTTATCGTCAGGAGGCCCAGCGACGGAGGGCAATCTATCAAAATGAAATCGAACTCGTCTAAAATGCCCACTAGGGCCTTTTTTAGCTTATGTTCTCTACCCATTACTCCGACGAGTTCAACCTCTGCGCCGGTAAGATTCAGGTTGGAAGGAAAAAGTGAAAGATTCTCTACCTGAGTGGTTATCAGGACAGATTTCGGATCGGCGTCTTCAATGAGTATATCGTATGTGCTTTTTTTAATAGAGTGTTTATCTATGCCGAGACCGCTGGTGGCATTGCCTTGGGGATCGATATCTATTAGAAGGGACTTCTTGCCTGATATAGCTAAAAACGCTGCTAGGTTTATGGCGGTGGTCGTCTTGCCGACTCCGCCTTTTTGATTACATAGAGCTATTACTTTTGCCATCTTATCGAGGACCGACTTTTCACGTGAAAACTACCCTGGAAAACTACAATATCTTTTGTATAAATATTACACTATCTTCTGTTTAAAGTCAATACGTCTTATGTCTTTTTTAGTATCGCTGACTGCTCAACTATAGTTAAAAGCGTATTAACCACCCAGTACAGCACCATACCTGACGGCATGCTGTAAAATATGAAGCCGAACATTATCGGCATGATGATAAGCATCATCTTCTGCTGTTGTTTTTGTTCTTCTGTAACGGCGCTGCCCATGACCTTTGTAGAAACTTTCTGTTGAAATACCATCAGAACTACCATCACTAAAGGCAGTATGTTTATGTGGTTGCCGATCAATGGTAATGTCGCCGGTATAGCCACGGCGTCAGGCATTGACAGGTCTTTTATCCACAAGAAGCTTGCGCCCCTGAGATCTATCGATTTTGTAAGCGCCTGATATAATGCAATGAAGATCGGCATCTGCAGTAAGAGCGGCAAACATCCGCCCAGAGGGTTGATTTTATTCTTCTTATAAAGCTCCATGACTTCTTTATTGAGCTTCTGCGGGCTGTCTTTAAATTGAACCTTGAGCTTTTCCATCTGGGGATGCAGCTCATGCATCTTCTGCATAGATTGAAAACTTTTTAGAGTGAGAGGGAAGAGCAGGATGTTCAAAAGCACAGAAAGGATGATTACCGATAAGCCCCAGCTCTTGACTACGCTGTGGCAGAGCCCCAGCACAAAAAGCAGAGCCTTAGCGATCCATCCGAAGAAGCCGTAGTTTATCGTCTCCTCAAACTCCATGCCTATCTTCTTCAGTTCTGATGCTACGCTTGGACCGGCATATAATATATATTTATGCTCTACAAAAGAATTGGCCGGTATTATAATGCGCTCCATCTCTATTCCGGCCACCAGATCTTCACCGACCGCAAAATTATGGAACTGCTGTTTTGTTTGTCCAAATGGCTTCATAATAAGAGAGAAGTATCTTGTCTTAAGCGCTACCCAGCTTACTATGCCGGGGTTTGTAATAATGTTATTTTTTGGCCGCTTGAAGTTCACTGTCTTGCCGTCAACCTTGGCCGTAACCTCAATAAGTCTCTTGTCGGCCATGTTAGGCTCGACAACACCTGACCCGCTTATGATCTGGTAGGATAATTCTTTTGGTTGGCTGCCCAGGTTCTTTATAAATAGCTGCAACTCCATGGTATCATTGGAGTTATTAAGCGTGTATT
Source organism: uncultured Planctomycetia bacterium (assembly GCA_964450115.1). GTDB lineage: Bacteria > Omnitrophota > Gorgyraeia > 2-01-FULL-45-10 > 2-01-FULL-45-10 > 2-01-FULL-45-10. The sequence goes on along the minus strand of CAYVCD010000067.1, from coordinate 2,849 downwards.
GTTTTATTATTTGCAGGTCTTTTGTGTTTAGCGTATAAACTACTTGATTCTGCTTTGTACTGATAGAGTATTTTGATGATTCTAATGGTATAGCCCCGGAAGGATCTTTTATTGAAAAGATATAACGGCTCGGGTCTTTCTCTTCCACCAGAACGAAAGGCTCAAGCGAATTGTGTTTTTTATGCTGTTTAAGCTCTATCTTCTTTACAGCGCCGCCTATATCGCTGAACGTGACTATGCTTCTATCGGTGGCAACGACCGACTCTTTCTCGCCCTCCGTCGGGATCGATGGCGACGGAACGAATGATCTTACGTCTATCTCTTTTGTTATTACCCTCTCCGCCGGGCCCGCGACCTGCACCTTTTTCGGCGCGGGGAATAAGAATTGGAACATCACTATGATTATTATCGATAACGTAACAGCTGTTATTAGTCTCTTTTCCATAGATTATTGTACCGGGTCGTAACCGCCTCGCGAAAAAGGGTTACACCTGATCAGCCTCCAAGCGCTTTTGATCCCGCCGAATAATACGCCGTGCTTTTCTACGGCCCCTACAGCATATTCGGAGCAGGAAGGATAAAACCTGCAGCATCTTATGTTCAATGCCGACAGGTACTTACGATAAAATTTCAACGACCATATCACTAAAGATCTCATGCTATTATACCCGCTTGTTTACTTAAGTCCAGGAAGAGCTTTTCTGCCTCTATATAAGAAAAACCAACCTTGGCGTCTCTCCTTACCACAAAAACGATATCGAATCCCTTCTTCAATAATTTTTTGTTTCTTCTATAAGATTCGCGGAAGAGCCTCTTTATGCGATTACGCCTGAAAGCCCTCTTTATGCTCTTAGCGCTTATGGAAAAACCGACGCGGTTCGTTGATGCGGCATTCGGCAACAATCTTAATATGACGAAACCGGCCTTGTAAGAACGCCCCTCTTTGTAAACCTTCCTGAAGTCCTTCGTCTTTATGAGACGCTCTTCTTTAGCAAAGCCCTCGTCGGGGATCATACGGTGAGCTTATGACGGCCCTTCTGTCTTCTTCTGCTTAAAACTGTGCGTCCGTGGCGGGTCTGCATCCTGGCTCTGAATCCATGCTTTCTCTTTCTCTTGATATTGGAGCCCGCTTTTAAAGTATATTTCATCTTCTTCTCCTGTAATGTTGTCCGATGATTATACCACAGACTCTTTCTTAGTCAACATTTTAATTAGTGCTTGCATTTGCAAATGGTTTTGATTATAATGTTGCCTGCTGTTAAAAGTATGCTGTGCACAACCTGTGAATAACCTATGTATTCTTCTGGAAAAGTAAAAAATGGCCTCAAATGACCCTTCCGTGTGGCTAAGAGCCCGGGAATTGATCAAAAAAGAGCTCGATAATGACCAGGCTTTTAACATATGGTTTGGCCCGGTCAATTTCCACTCCATCTCCGAAGAGACCCTTACGCTCGCTATCCCAAATAAATTATTCCAGGACATTCTTCTCGACCGCTATACGGCCGTACTGAATACAAACGTCGCCAAGATCTGCGGAAAAGAGATGAGGGTCGAATTCTCGATGCAGGAGTCTTCCGACGACGCCGGCCCGAAGCAGCCTTTCGACGCGTCGCTTAAAGATAAGTCTCAAGCTAAAACATTCTGGCCGTTTGGCCGCGACAAGCAGGACGCCGGGAAGGATATCGGCTTAAGCTCGAGGTATACTTTTGACAGTTTCGTCATTGGCCCGAGCAACAGGTTCGCTCACGCCGCCGCGTCGGCCGTATGCGACTCCCCCGCGAAGGCCTACAACCCGCTCTTCATATACGGCGGCGTCGGCCTCGGCAAGACGCATCTGATGCATTCCGTCGGACACAAAATAATTCAGAGGCTCCCAAAAGCGAAGATACTTTATATTTCGAGCGAAGAGTTCACGAACCAGCTCATCGGCGCCATACAGAACCGGACGATGACAAAGTTCCGGGAAAAATACCGAAGCGTTGACATATTGCTCATAGATGATATACAATTCATTGCCGGCAAAGAGGCCACGCAGGAAGAGTTCTTTCACACCTTCAACACATTATACGACGCGCATAAGCAGATAGTCGTCTCAAGCGATCGCCCGCCGAAAGAGATACAGTCTCTCGAGGAGAGGCTCGTGTCGAGGTTCGAGTGGGGGCTCGTCACGGATATCCAGCCGCCGGACTTTGAGACGCGCATGGCCATATTGAAGAAGAAGTCGGAAAAAGAGACGATCCTTCTCCCCGACGACGTATACTACTTTTTGGCCGAGAAGATCAAGAGCAATATCCGCGAGCTTGAAGGCGCTCTGATACGAGTGGTCGCCTACGCGAAGTTGATCGGCAGGGAGATCTCCGTCGAGATGGTGAAGGAAGTCTTGAAGGACATGATACGCGAAGGAGAGAAGAAGATCACCATAGAGATGATCCAGAAGAAGGTATGCGAATATTTTGATATAAAGTTGTCGGATATGAAGATCAAGAAACGCAGCCGCGCCATAGCATACCCGAGACAGATAGCGATGTATCTTTCGAGGCAGCTCACTGATTATTCTCTGCCGGAGATAGGGGAATATTTCGGCGGGAGGGACCACACTACGGTGATGCACGCGTATGAAAAGATAAAGAACGATCTTAAGGAAAAAAAGGGTTTAAGCGACCTTATCGGCCGGGTAACGGACAATATCGGCGGTTCATAGCTCAAAAGCTGTGGATAAGTCATTTTGTTATACATTGAATTAAAGGTTTGTAACGCGTTGGTGTTGGGCGCCTTATATAGTTATGCACATTATCAACAGCGCTACTACGGTTGCTTCTAGCTTTAATTAATATAATAAAAGAAGGGAA
>CAYVCD010000066.1:0-7697 GCA_964450115.1 uncultured Planctomycetia bacterium | reverse complement strand
CAGGATACGCCAAATTTGAGACATTCCCGATATGGAACCTGCCGTTAAAACATCCTGTCAATGTGGCATATGAAGCGGCCACCGCCGATATACAGGACTTTAATCTCGTAGACCCGTTCCATCTGGCTCAATATAAAGAGACGGCTATAAACTATAACCGCGATGTGGAAAGTTTTCCGATATTAAAACTTATGCTTACCAGGATACTGAACAAGGACGCTAATCTTCCCACATACAATTCTCCTACGGACATGGGCGTGAACAGGGCCGGTTTCGGCATAGTTAATGACGGCCTTGTCCAGGAGGCCGCAAAGCAGGAGCTGATCAGAAGATATTTCAGATATAATGCCGAGTACGTTTTAGGAATAGAGAAGAAAGAGACCGTGGACAGAGCCTCAATGCTGATGGAGGGAATGAGCGTAAAAGTCACGGATAGGCCTGTAGTGGAGATAGCCAGGGTAGCGGCCGAAGATGCCGAGAAGAACGGTAAAGGTTTTGCAGGGATATATTGCGGAGCTGCGCTTCAATTAAAGGATGGCCGCATAATAACCGGGAAGAACTGCGCTCTTATGAACGCGTCATCAAGCCTGATCTTGAACGCTATCAAGGTCCTTGCTAATATACCGGATGAGATACTACTACTATCTCCTCAGATCATAAATCAGATATCAAAATTAAGAGAAGAGATACTCAAAGGAGAGCCGGAAAGCCTTGACCTGGAGGAGATCCTTATAGCGCTTTCCATAAGCGCTTCAGCCAATCATACGGCAGAGATCGCCATGAAGAAGCTGGCGGAATTAAAGGGCTGTGAAATACACATAACTCACATACCTTCACCGGGAGACGAGGTGGGCCTGAAAATGCTCGGTGTAAACCTCACCACCGATGGCAAATTCTCCTCCCGCAACCTCTTTGTAACTTGACATATGGCGTTAAGCGTGTTAAAACTTGTTTTTCATATAGGAGAACCGCATGAAAGCAAAACTGGTACTGGAAGATGGCAGCGTTTTTGAAGGGATATCGATAGGGGCAGAAGGAGAGATAATGGGAGAGGTAGTGATAAACACGGCCGTTGTGGGGTACCAGGAGATGACGACCGACCCGACTAATGCCGGCAAGATACTCGTGCTTACATATCCTTTGATAGGCAACTACGGGGTAGCCAAAAAGTTCAACGAATCCAGGAAGTGCTGGATATCCGGCCTCATCATAAAGGAATCTTCCCGTATATACTCAAACTGGCAAGCCGAGGGGCCGCTTGAAGGCTTCTTAAAGAAAGAAGATGTGATAACTATAAGCGAAATAGACACGAGGACTCTTGCCATAACGATAAGAGATAAGGGCGAGATGCTCGGTATAATTTCCACAAAGGATTCAACAAAAGATGACCTGCTAAAGAGACTTAAAAACCACAAGAAACTCCCCCTCGAAGCCATAAAAGATATCTCCGTAAAAAAAGCTACTGAGATAAAAGGTAGCCCGTCCGGAGCGAATATAGCCGTGTTGGACCTCGGAATGAAAAATAGCTTTATAAAACAACTCGCGACTCTCGGCTGTAACATAACGCTCCTGCCTTACAATATCAAAGCAAGGGATATCCTGGCGCTGAAGCCGGACGGACTCATAGTATCAAATGGCCCGGAAAATGACTCGGTGATCCCAGAGATAACCGCTACAGTAAAAGATCTGCTCGGAAAGATCCCGATGATGGGTATAGCTGCCGGCCATGAGATCATAGGCTTGGCGCTCGGAGGGAAGCTTGACCGGATGAAGATCGGCCACCACGGTTCTAACTATCCCATAAAGCCTCCTGATAGCTTCAAAGGAGAGATCTCGGTGCAGAATCACTCATACGTGATCGATGAGAACTCCATCAGATCAAGAAAGAATGTGGAAATAACGATGCGCAATGTGAACGACAATTCAATAGAGGAGATGGAGAGTAAGCAATTGAAATTCATATCCGTTCAATACAATCCCGTAAGCCCCGGATTCAATGAGGTCAATGGCGCTTTCATAAGGTTCCTGAAGATCGCCGGCAAACCTTCAAAAATAAAGAATATTGCAAGATCTTCGAGCGAGGTGGAATATGCCAAAGCGTAAGGATATACACAAGATACTGATGATAGGCTCCGGACCGATAGTGATCGGACAGGCTTGCGAGTTCGACTATTCCGGCTCACAGGCATGTAAAGCCCTGAGAGAAGAGGGCTACTACACGATCCTCGTAAATTCAAATCCGGCTACGATCATGACAGATCCCAACATGGCCGATGTCACCTACATAGAGCCGCTGACTATCGAAGCCGTGACCGAGATAATAAAGAAGGAGAGGCCGGACGCGATATTGCCTACTCTCGGCGGCCAGACAGGATTAAATTTAGCATACTTCCTTATGAAAGAAGGAATACTGAAGAAGTACGGCGTGGAATCTATAGGCGCCGACGTAAGCGCCATTTCGCGCGCTGAGGACAGGGAGCTATTTAAAAAGGCGATGCACGAGATCGGCATAGGCACTCCTAAAAGCGGCATAGCCAGAAACGTCGAAGAGGGGATGAAGATAGGCTTAGGTATCGGTTTCCCTCTGATATTAAGGCCTGCGTATACCATGGGTGGGTCCGGCGGAGCGATAGCGTATAATAAGGAAGAGCTTGAAACCTCTCTTGCCAAGGGCCTCGATATGAGCCCTGTACATCAGATACTTGTCGAACAGTCCGTCCTGGGGTGGAAAGAGATAGAATTCGAAGTGATGAGAGATTGTGTGGATAATGTCATAATGATCACATCCATGGAGAACGTAGACCCAATGGGCGTTCATACGGGCGACAGCATTGTGGTAGCGCCATCCCAGACGCTCACCGCGGAAGAGTACACACAATTTGTAAACCTTTCAAAGAAGATAATACGTAAGATCGGAATAACCGGCGGCGGGGCTAATATTCAATTCGGCCAGAATCCGGTTAACGGCGAGATCGTCATAATAGAAGTCAATCCGAGACTATCAAGAAGTTCGGCGCTCGCCTCCAAGGCGACCGGATTTCCTATAGCCAGGGTGGCGACGAAGCTTGCAGTTGGACTTACGCTTCCTGAAGTGCTGAATGAGATAACTGGCAAGACGACCGCATTCTTTGAGCCGACGGTAGATTACTGTGTCTTCAAGATATGCAGATTCGCCTTTGAAAAGTTCCCCGGCACTTCGCGCGTGTTGAATACGTCGATGAAGGCCGTCGGAGAGGCTATGTCCATAGGAAGGACTTTCAAGGAGACGCTGCAAAAGGGCATCAGATCCACGGAGTCCAAGCGCTTCGGTTTCGGTTCGGACGGACGCGACAAGGTAACCGATGATATGCTCAAAAACCCTTCTCAGGATCTTATAGAAAATATCAAAGAGAAGATAAGGATACCCAATGACGACAGGCTATTCTACATAAGATACGGCCTGAAGATGGGACTTTCCAACGAAGAGATATACGACCTATCCAAGATAGACAGATGGTTCATAGACAATCTCAGAGAGCTGGTCGAGGTCGAAGAGGAGCTGAAAAAGTTCAGGAATAAAGATAAAGACGCGGATATAACAATGCCGGAAGAGCTTCTTTTAAAGGCAAAGAAGTTCGGATTTTCGGATACTCAAATAGCCTTCCTCGTAAACTCAACGGAGAATAAAGTGAGACAGATGAGATCTAAAGAGAAGATAAAGCCGGCTTATAAACTGGTCGATACGTGCGGCGGTGAGTTCAAAGCCAAGAGGCCGTACTATTATTCGACTTACGAAACAAAGAATGAGTCGACGCCCTCCGACAAGAAGAAGGTCCTTATACTGGGCGGCGGGCCGAACAGGATCGGACAGGGAATAGAGTTCGACTACTGCTGTTGCCATGCGTCATACGCTTTAAGAGAAGAGGGTTATGAGAGCATCATGATCAACTGTAACCCCGAGACGGTATCGACCGACTATGATACTTCCGATAAACTCTATTTTGAGCCGCTCACAGTGGAAGATGTCCTCAATATCGTGGATATCGAAAAACCCATAGGCGCCATAGTACAGTTCGGAGGCCAGACGCCGCTCAATATATCCGGGCCGCTCTTTAAAGCGGGATTAAATATATTGGGGACAAGTCCCGATTCAATCGATATAGCCGAAGACAGAAAGCGCTTCCAGCAGATGCTGAAAAAATTAAAATTGATCCAACCGGATAACGGGACGGCCACTTCGTTTGAAGAGGCAAAAGCCGTAGCCGAAAGGATAGGCTATCCGGTCGTCGTAAGGCCGTCATTCGTTCTCGGCGGCAGGGCGATGGAGATAGTATATGATGAGAAGAGCCTTTCTGACTATATGGAGAGAGCTGTGGAGGCGTCTCCTGAAAGACCGATCCTTGTGGATAAGTTTCTCGAGGACGCCATAGAGGTTGACGTCGACGCCATAGCGGACGGCGAGACATGCGTCATAGGCGGGATATTAGAACATATCGAAGAGGCCGGCATACATTCGGGAGACAGCGCCATGGTGCTGCCAGCGCACACTCTCGGCAAAGACATAATAGAGGTTATCAAGAAGAATACTTACGCGATGGCTAAAGAGCTTAAAGTTAAAGGCCTGATGAACATCCAGTATGCCGTAAAGAACAACATAGTCTATATCCTCGAGGTAAATCCCAGAGCATCGAGGACCGTCCCGTTCGTGAGCAAAGCTATCGGCGTACCGCTGGCAAATCTCGCCACAAAGATAATGCTCGGCAAGACATTAAAAGAACTAGGCTTCACCAAAGAGAAGTCTATAAATTTTGTCACCGTTAAAGAATCGGTCTTCCCGTTCATAAGGTTCCCGGGAGTGGACGCTATACTGGGCCCCGAAATGAAATCTACCGGCGAGGTAATGGGAATTGACGCAACATTCGGCAGCGCCTACGCAAAGAGCCAGATAGCCGCGGGACAGAAGCTGCCGATAAAGGGCACTGTATTCATAAGCGTCAAGAACCAGGACAAGAGAAATATAATATTCGTGGCAAAGAAGCTCGCGGATCTCGGCTTCAAGATAGTGGCAACATCAGGTACGGCGGAGGCGCTGAAGAGTAATGATATCGATGTCCAGATACTGCCTAAGCTTCACGAGGGAAGGCCGAATGCTATAGACCTTTTAAAAGACGGCAAGATCTCGCTCATCATAAATACGCCTTCCGGAAAAGCGACTAAAGAGGACGAGATGAAGATAAGGAGCCTGGCGATCCTCTTCAATATCCCTCTTATAACAACGATATCCGGAGCACAGGCGTCTGTAAACGGAATAGAGAACCTTATCAAGAAGCCAAAGATATCGGTAAAGAGCTTGCAGGAATACCATAAGGATATTAAAAAATAGTCTATGAAGGAGTATTGCGGAGTAGTAGGGATACACGGCCACAAAGATGCGTCGAGACTCGCGTATCTTGCCCTGTATGCGCTTCAGCATAGAGGGGAAGAGTCTGCCGGCATAGCGAGTTATGATTACAAGAAGGTGCACCTGCATAAAGGGATGGGCCTTGTCGGCAGCGTATTCAATGAGGATACCTTAAAGAAGCTCAAAGGCCCGGTCGCAATAGGCCATGTCAGGTACTCCACGACCGGCTCCAGCGTTACCAAGAACGTCCAGCCCCTTCTCATAAATCATAAGAAGGGATTTATAGCCGTAGCCCACAATGGTAATCTCACCAACTCCGTAGAGTTAAGCAACGAGCTCGAAGACTCCGGATCGATACTGCAGACTACGATGGACTCGGAATTGATAGTCCACTATCTGGTCAAGGATCACAAGAATAACTACAGAGAAAAGATAGTTTCAATGTTTTCAAAGCTTGAAGGCGCGTACTCTTTTGTCCTTATGATAAACGATGCCATCTACGCCATGAGGGACCCTTTCGGGTTCAGGCCGCTGTGCCTGGGCAAGATCGATCAGGCATATGTCGTCGCGAGCGAAACTTGTGCTTTTGATATGATAGGAGCAACGTATATAAGAGATATCGAGCCCGGCGAAGTAGTCATCATAGATAAGAACGGCCTCACGTCGCTTAAAGCGCCCAATACAAATCTTCTCCCTAGGCACGCATTCTGCATATTTGAATATATATACTTTTCCAGGCCTGACAGCAACATCTTTACAAAGAGCGTCTATATGGCCAGAAAGAACCTTGGCAGGGCGCTTGCGAAAGAACATCCCGTAAGCGCGGATTTTGTCATGCCAATACCCGATTCTGGTAATTACGCCGCTTTGGGCTATGCCGAAGGCTCCGGGTTACCGCTAGAGATGGCATATGTGAGAAACCACTATATAGGCAGGACTTTCATTCAGCCAAGCCAGCTTATCAGAGATTTTAAGGTCAGGGTAAAATTGAACCCGATAAGGGACGTGTTGAAGGGCAAGAAGATAATAATCGTCGAGGACTCGATAGTCCGCGGTACCACTTCGCGCAGCCGCGTAAGAGCCTTAAGAGAAGCCGGAGTAAGCGAGATACATATGCGCGTAAGCTGTCCGCCGCTGATATCGCCGTGCTTTTACGGGATCGATTTCCCGACAAAAAAAGAACTTATAGCGGCAAACAAGTCGATCGAAGAGATACGCCAGTTCATCGGCGTAGACAGCTTAAAGTACTTAAGTCTGGATGGCATGTTGAGCTCCATGATGCTCGATCGGGGAGAGTTCTGCACGGCATGTTTCACAGGGAACTATCCCACAAAGATATGCAAAGCTCCTTCTAAGAAAGCTCTTGAACGCAAACTCTGTAGGGGAATGTAGATGCCAAAAGAAAAGATATTGATACTGGACTTCGGCTCGCAATATAACCAGCTGATAGCCAGAAAGGTGCGCGAGCAGAACGTATTCTGCGAGATAGTCCCTCCAACGATAGATATAAGGTCCATTGATAGAGATGAAACTAAAGGCATAATCTTATCCGGCGGTCCGGCTAGCGTCTACGCTCCCGGAGCCCCGTCGTGCGATGCGCGCATATTTTCTTTAGGTATACCGGTCCTAGGAATATGCTACGGCATGCAGCTCATGACAAAGATACTCGGAGGCGAAGTCGCCAGATCCCGCTCGAGAGAATACGGAAGAGCGAATCTCTCGGTCTCAAACCACAAGCATCTCTTTAAAGGCGTTCCGGCTGAGAGTGTCACCTGGATGAGCCACGGTGACAAAGTGAAGAGGATGCCCAAATCCTTCAAGCGCATAGCCTCCTCGAAGAATACCCCTGTAGCGGCATTCGCCAACTTTGAAAAGAGACTGTACGGCGTCCAGTTCCATCCCGAAGTCGCTCACACGAAATTCGGCCAGAATATAATCGGCAACTTCCTTAAAGATATCTGCCGCGCCAAGAGCGACTGGTCGATGAAGTCATTTGTTAAAGAGACTGTTTCTGAAATAAGAAGGACAGTAGGTAAGGGTAAAGTGGTATTGGGTCTCTCCGGAGGAGTAGACTCCTCCGTAGCCGCGATCCTCATAAATAAGGCGATAGGACACAGACTCGTATGTATATTCGTTGATAACGGCCTGTTACGTAAGCAGGAAGCGAAGCGCGTAAGGGAGCTCTTTCAGAAACATTTTAAGATAAATCTAAAGTGCGTTGACGCTTCAAATGAGTTCTTGCATGGCTTAAAAGGTGTGATCGATCCGGAGAAGAAGAGAAAGATAATAGGAAAGACCTTCATAAAAGTATTCGACC
>CAYVCD010000065.1:0-7956 GCA_964450115.1 uncultured Planctomycetia bacterium | reverse complement strand
CGGCGGGGAGATTAAAGAGCAGAATAAACATGTAGAGGCTTTTGATCTGATATTTAGGCACGCGGGTTCGAATCCCGCCACCTCCACCATTTTTTTATGAGATCATATACTAAATACAAAGCGATAGTTGTGTTCATGGCGGCGCTATTGATAGCGGGATGCGCATCTCAGGGGCCGTATCTGAAGCTAGACCCGTCTTTAAATACGGACATAAGGGTCTATGACGGCATCCAATACGTTCCGTTGATAAAGCTCTGCGCCACATACGGCATCGAATGGAAGTGGGACAGTTTCATAAGGACCGCGGTCATAACCAAGAACGGCAAGATCGTCTTGAGAGCCGGCAGCGACAGGATCCTGGTCAATGGTGAGGAGAAAAAATTAGGCTCGCCTGTGGTATTCACCAATGGAGCCGTATATGTTCCCGTGACCTTTGTAAAGAATGACCTAGGCCTTATAGTCGAAGCTCGTCCTTCAACTGAAAAAGTCTTTGAGAAGGAGCCCGAGATCCGTGCGCCCGGAAAGTATTCCATAAAATCGATAGTCATAGACGCGGGCCACGGCGGCAAGGATCCGGGCGCCATAGGCAGGCGTCTTGGGATCAAAGAGAGAGACCTTACTCTATCCGTAGCCAGGAAGCTTAAGAGGATACTCGAAGATAACGGCATCAGAGTTATAATGACCAGGGATTCAGATGAATTCATCTCTCTCCCGAACAGGGCAAAGATAGCCAATTCAAGCGGCGCTGACCTTTTTGTAAGCATTCATATAAATGCCTCGCGCTCCAGGTCGATGAATGGCTTTGAATGCTATTACCTATCGGAGGCCACAAACGATAACGCCCGGGCGCTGGAAGCTTTTGAGAACGCGACGTTAAATACAGACGAGGGAACGGTCGTTGAGCATTCGAGCAGTCTCGATAAGACCCTCTGGGATATGAAGCTTACCGAGAACAGGCGTGAGTCGGCCGAGCTGGCCGGCAATATATGCAGCGCAGTCGATAACAGTCTTGTCACGCGTAATAGGGGAGTTAAGACGGCGCGGTTCTATGTGATCAAGTTCACGAGGATCCCGTCAGTGCTTGTAGAAGTAGGGTACTTAAGCAATAAATTTGAAGAATTGAAACTGAAAGACGACAATTACATCGACAGGATGGCGGATGTCATAGCAAAAGGTATATTGTCGTATAAGAATAAGTACGAAAAGACAGAAGGATTTACGCTGTGAGCGATCAAAGACCTATAGGTATATTCGATTCCGGGGTGGGCGGGCTTACCGTATTTAGCGAGGTAGAGAAGGCCCTGCCGAGGGAAGAGATAGTCTATTTCGGAGATACGGCGCGCGTTCCGTACGGGACAAAATCGAAGGAGACGATCACGAGGTTCTCGGTGGAGAATGTGGAATTCCTGATGAAGCATAACGTGAAACTCGTCCTGGTCGCGTGTAATACGGCATCTTCATTAAGCCTCGACTTTTTAAAACGCTGTTTCAGGGTACCGATCATAGGGGTTATTGCGCCCGGTGCCAGGAACGCCGTAAATTCCACCAGGAATAACAGGATAGGCGTAGTGGGAACCAACGCCACCATCGTTTCGGGCGCTTACGAGAAGGCTGTGAAGAATATAAGCCGTAAGATCGCTGTCTACAGTCAGAGCTGCCCATTATTTGTTCCTCTCGTAGAAGAGGGGTGGACAAAAGAGAAGGTCACATACGAAGTGGCTTCGATATATTTAAAAGGGTTGAAGGCCAAGGGCGTAGATACGCTGATACTCGGATGCACGCATTATCCGCTTTTGAAAGATGTCATAAAAAAGTTTATGGGCAGCGAAGTCTTGCTTATCGACTCTGCCAGAGAAGTCGCGAAAGAGGCAAGGGCCATACTCGACGCGAGCGGACTATTGAATAAGGCCCCGGGAGCGAAGAAGCATAAATTTTTTGTCAGCGATGAACCGGGTCCTTTTATACGTATGAGCGAACGATTCTTAAAGAGAAAGATGACATGCGTAAAGAGGGCAGTATAGGTGAAATATGTATGAGATAAAAGTCAGATCAAGTTTCAGCGCGGCGCATAATCTCCGGAACTACCGCGGCAAGTGCGAGAACCTGCACGGGCATAACTGGAATATCGAGGCGGTATTCAGTTATAAGTCGCTCAGGCCCGATGGCCTGGCGGTCGATTTCAAAGAGGCCAAGACCCTGCTTAAGTCCGTGCTCGAAAAGTTCGACCATTCCTACTTAAATGAGGTCAGCGTCTTTAAGAAATTGAATCCGACTTCCGAGAATATGGCCAGATCGATCTACGACGGAATAAAGAAGGCCAATAAGCATATAGATTCCGTATCGGTGTGGGAGAATGAAAGCTCCTGCGCGACGTATAGAGAGGCCTGTTGTGGCGCGTAAAGCCGTAGTGCTTTTATCCGGCGGGCTTGATTCCGCGGTGGCTCTGTACATAGCTAAAGAAGAAGGATACGATTGCCATTGCCTCTTATTCGATTACGGCCAGCGGCATAAAAAAGAGATCGACTGCGCGAGGCTTATAGCTAGAAGGGCAGGCGCCAAGCTGCATATCGTGAAATTTAAGCTGCCGTGGAAGGGGTCGAGCCTTCTAGACAAAAAAGAGAGGCTGCCGGTTGACCGGACGGTCGAAGATATAAATAAAAATATACCTTCTACGTATGTGCCATCGAGAAACACGATATTTTTAAGCATGGCGGGTTCTTTAGCGGAAACGATCTGCGCCGAAAAGATATTCATAGGCGCGCATTACGAAGATTCGAGTGGTTATCCGGATTGCCGCAAAGATTATCTGAAGGCTTTTAGTAAGGTCATAAAACTCGGCACAAAGGCCGGGGTCGAGGGGGCTCTAAGATTAGAGTTTCCGTTGATCGATAAGAGTAAGTCAGGCATTATAAAGACAGGGAAGAGGCTGGGGGTACCGATTGAGCTTACATGGTCTTGCTATAAAGGCGGGAAGACCCCGTGCGGCAGATGTGATTCTTGTATATTAAGAGCAAAAGGTTTTAAAGAGGCGGGTCTGAAGGATCCGGTAATGAGATGATGGGGCCAAAAGCGGATATTACTGAAGTCTTTTCATCGGTACAGGGTGAAGGGATATTTGTGGGCGCACGCCAGATATTCGTCCGGTTTAAGCGGTGCAATATGGGATGCAGTTTTTGCGATACTCCAAATGAAGGAATAGCAAAAGAGCATTCATGCGCTTCTTTGATGAGCGAGATAAGATCTTTACAGGAAGCTAAGGGACCGCATCATTCGGTATCACTGACCGGAGGAGAACCGCTCGTCTACACGGACTTCTTAAAGTCTTTACTACCTCTCTTAAAGAGAGCGGGTTTTAAATCTTATCTCGAGACGAATGGGACGCTGCCAAACGAGCTTGAGAGCGTGATAGACCTTATCGACATAGTGGCGATGGATTTCAAACTTCCGTCTTCTACCGGAGAGAGGGCGTATTGGAAGGAGCATCTGGAGTTCTTAAAGATATCAGCGCGTAAGAAAGTATTTGTGAAATCGGTCGTGACTACAGATACAAAAAAAGAGGATATATTTGAAGCGGTCAGGCTTATAGGTTCAGTGAATAAAAAGATACCTTTTATAATGCAGCCGGCGACTCCGGTCAGGAACTTTAACAAAACTCTGGGCCAGAACCGACTCTTAGAGTTTCTGGATATCGCGTTAAAAGAGAATATCGAAAATTCGCGCGTCATACCGCAGATGCATAAGATACTGGGAGTTAAATGACAAGATCATCGTACGAAGGACTGCAGGGCGCAATAAAGAAGTTGAAGACCCCGAAGGTAGATGTATGGAAGAATCAGTATCCTGATAGGGACTACATCATAACGATAGATGTCCCGGAGTTCACATGCATCTGCCCGAAGACGGGGTTGCCGGATTTTGCGGTTATAACGATACGTTACACGCCGGACGAATCCTGTATAGAGCTGAAGAGCCTTAAGTACTACGAAATATTCTTTAGGAGTGTAGGCATATTTCACGAGAATGTCGTGAATAAATTCCTGGACGATCTGGTGAAGGCGTGTAAGCCGAGATGGATGGAGATAACAGGCGAGTTCAACGCGCGCGGCGGGATCAAGACTGCGGTGAAGGCCGAATATAAGAGATGAGAGAGATAAACGCTTCAAAGATCAGGGAAGCAGTTACCGAACTTTGCTTAAGGGCGAATTTCGAACTGCGTCAGGACGTCTTAAGAGCGCTGAGATCGGCGCTTAAGAAGGAGACGGGCGGGCGAGCCAGAAATATACTGAAGTCGATAATAGAGAACGCACAGCTTGCCAAGAAAAAGCGTATCGCCATCTGTCAAGATACCGGGCTTGTCTCGATATTTTTGGAGATAGGTAATGATGTAGCTATAAAAGGAGACCTTGAGGAAGCGCTTCACGGAGGCGTAGAAGACGCTTATAAAAAAGGACACCTGCGTAAATCCGTAGTAGACGACTCCCTTATGAGGAAGAACACAAATACTAATACACCCTGTATTATTCACGTAGATATCGTTAAAGGCGACAGGCTTAAAGTAACGGTTTCACCGAAGGGTTTCGGAAGCGAAAATAAGAGCGCCATAAAAATGTTGAGGCCCACGGCCCCGGCAAGTGAGGTCACCGATTTTATTCTGGAGGTGGTGAAGAACGCCGGCGCCGACGCATGTCCGCCGCTTATTTTAGGAATAGGCATGGGTGGGACATTCGACCACGCGGCACTGCTTTCAAAAAAAGCGCTTTTACGTTCCATAGAGACGAGAAATACAAAAAAACATTTCAGGATGCTTGAGAAAGACTTATTAAAGGCGGTAAACTCTCTTAAGATAGGTCCGATGGGGCTTGGGGGCAAGACAACTGTTTTAGGCGTGAATATAGAGGAATTCCCGACGCACATAGCGGGGCTGCCGGTCGCTGTCAGCGTCAGCTGTCACGCCACCAGAAGCGCGGAGAAGGTATTATGATCAATATCACTACGCCGCTAACGGAAGATGTCAGGAAAAGTTTAAAAGCCGGAGACGAAGTGCTTCTGACCGGCACTATACTTACGGCGCGTGATGCCGCCCATAAAAGATTGTGCGATACTTTGAATAAAGGCAAGGCGCTGCCGCTTAATCTGAAAGATGCCGTGATATATTATTGCGGCCCGACACCGGCGAGACCGGGCAGGCCTATTGGCTCCTGCGGGCCTACGACAAGTTCAAGGATGGATTTGTTCACTCCCGCGCTGATCTCTCTGGGTCTGGGCGGAATGATAGGGAAGGGTGATAGATCGGATGAGGTTACGAAAGCTATAAAGAAACACAGATGCGTATATTTTTTAGCGACCGGAGGGATAGGCGCATTATTGTCCACTAAAGTGAGGTCGTCCAAAGTCATTCTGTATAATGACCTGGGACCGGAAGCTATTCACAAATTGGAAGTAAAAGATTTCCCGCTGCTGGTAGGGATAGACTCGAAAGGAAATAATATTTATGGCAAGGCAGGACGGAAGAAAGAGTAACGAACTGAGGAAGTTAAAGATAACGAAGAACTACATAAAATACGCGGAAGGCTCGTGTTTAGTCGAGCTCGGTAATACAAAAGTTATAGCTACCGCATCGGTCGAAGACGGAGTGCCTCATTTTTTGAGAGGCTCTGGTAATGGCTGGGTCACTGCAGAATACGGCATGATACCGCGTTCATGTAAATCTCGTGTATCACGTGAGGCATCCAAGGGCAAGCTCGGAGGCAGGACACACGAGATACAGCGGCTCATAGGCAGGTCATTAAGGAGCGTTACCGACATGACGAAGCTCGGCGAGAGGACGATATGGCTCGATTGCGATGTCATCCAGGCCGACGGCGGTACAAGATGCGCTAGCATCACCGGAAGCTTTGTGGCATTGGCGCTGGCGCTTGAGAATATGAAGAAAGACCGCCTGTTGACGACAGTTCCTCTGTCTGACTATGTAGCCGCGATCAGCGTAGGTATATTGGGCGGTGATACGATCATCGACCTGAATTACGAAGAAGACTCCAAGGCGGAAGTCGATATGAACGTGGTCATGACGGGCGCCGGGAAGTTCATAGAAGTTCAGGGTACCGCCGAGCGCGAGCCTTTCAGGAAAGAGGACTTGAATAAGCTTATATCTCTTGCGCAAAAGGGAATAGAAGATATTATCCATACGCAGAAGAGTATTCTCAGGGGCATAACGATAGTCTGATGACAGAAGTAGTCATAGCCACAAAGAACGATAAGAAATTACGAGAACTTAGAAGGTATCTTAAGAGTGTAAAGGCTCATATAATCTCTCTGAAAGATATGCCCGGCGCGCCGCGGATAAGAGAGGACAAGAGCACATTTAAGGGTAACGCGGTAAAGAAGGCCGTTACCATATCGAAGTTTACGAAGGGCGTGGTCCTGGCGGATGATTCCGGGCTTTGCGTCGATGCGTTGGGCGGCGAGCCCGGGGTGAAGAGCGCGAGGTTTTCCGGGCCCAGGAAGAAGGACGGCGATAACAGCATAAAGGTTTTAAAGTTGTTGGAAGGTTTACCGGCCGGGAAAAGAACGGCAAGGTTTGTGTGCGCGGTTGCGATCGCCGATAAAGGTAAAGTAATAAAAGTCATAGAAGAGTATTGTTCGGGCCGGATAGCTGATTCGGTAAGGGGAAGACACGGATTTGGCTACGATCCGCTCTTCTTGATACCGAAATATAAGAAGACATTCGGAGAGCTCGGGCTCAAGGTGAAGGACAAGATGAGCCACCGCTCGAAGGCGCTAAAGAAAGCGCGGAAGTTTTTGAGAAATTATATTTAGCTCTTTAACAATATGGTATAATTCGGGAAGTAGCGCAGCTGGCTAGCGCACCTGGTTTGGGACCAGGGGGTCGCGAGTTCGAATCTCGCCTTCCCGACCATATTGTAACGACTATTACAGGACAATAGATGAAAATTATTGAAAGAGAAAAAGCGATAGGCCTAAGAAAACAGGGCTTAACATACAGAGAAATAGAAGGGCTCCTAAATGTATCGAAAGGGTCTTTAAGTTTGTGGTTAAATAGTATTCCTTATTTGCCAAGCGAGGCCTCTAATCAGAGGAGAAGAATAGCCAGTATAAATGCCGGGCAGGTGTTGCACAGAAGAAAGATAGATAGGGTGTCAAAGATTAAAGCAGCAGCGAAGCAAGAAATTAAAAAAATAGATACTGATACGTTTAAGCTGCTGGGCGTCATGGCTTATTGGTCAGAAGGTTCTAAGACAAATGATGGGTTAGTAAAATTTACTAATGCAGATCCCGGATTTATCAAATTCGCGGTTAAATGGTTGAGGGTGATATGCGATGTTCCTGAAGAAAAGCTACGGTTACATGTTAGAATTCATTCGGATACAGACAAGGAAGAAGCAGAAAATTACTGGTCTAGCATAACAGGAATACCTAAAAACAGATGTTATAAAACCACATTGAAAAAGAGCGATTCAAATGGTAAGCGATTTCGTAAACTTTCTAATGGAATTGCGTCTATCATAGTCTGCGATTCGAATCTTTTTTATAAAATAATGGGTTGGATTGAGGCCCTAATCGATATATCTGATCTTTAAAAATTACGAGTCCCTGTAGCTCAGTTGGATAGAGCATCTGCCTTTCAATGAGGCCATGGCTTACGGAACTTTAGTGACGTAAACCATACGGCCGAATTGATCCCGCCTCATGTCTATAGTGAGTCGCGGCGGGACCAAGAGGGAGCCCTCATAGGGAAACATAACCTGTGAGGTGGACGTCGTTAATTCGGTGGACACCCTCGTAAGAGGGCTATACCGAGCTAGATGCCGATAAGCATCGAGTGTAGAGACTTTACGCGACGGGGCTGTAATGCCTAAGATAAAGTCCGGCCAGCAAGCCGCAAGGTGGTCAGAGTAATCTGATGCTGGATGCTAAGCAGAGGGTCGCCTGTTCGAA
>CAYVCD010000064.1:0-7994 GCA_964450115.1 uncultured Planctomycetia bacterium | reverse complement strand
CCTAAAACAATAGCTTTCGGAGAGAGCTTAAGTGCAGAAGTCCTGGAAAGCGTTGATAAATTAACCGATATATTTGTAGATGCCCTTGCCTGAAAACGCGCGACATATGAATACTCCACCGCACCTATTATTCAAAGAGCTCCAAAGCCACCCCTACAGCTTTTTTCTTGATAGTGCCTCAGGCCAGGATAAACGGTCGAGCCGTTCTTTTATGGGCTCGGATCCATTCCTTGTATTTAAGAGCAAAAGAGATCTTGTTACGTTAGAATGGGCATCCGGCGAGACGGAAAGCATAAAAGGAAACCCATTTCTTGTATTAAAAGAGCTCCTGAAAAAATTTAAGTCAAAAAAAGGAATGGCTGTAGGATATTTCGGTTATGATATGAAGGACTTTTTAGAACAATTGCCGGATATAGCTGCCGACGATATCGGGATACCGGATTGCATAGTCGGTTTTTATGACGAAATTGCCGTATATGACAAAGAGGCCGCTTCTCCACCCCCGGCGTGGCCACCCCGGGATGGAAATGGGACAGGAGAAAGGCCGGAGCTGAAATCGAACTTCTCCAAAGAAGATTATATTAAAGCCGTAAAGAAGGCAAAAGAGTATATTGTAAAAGGCGACATATACCAGGTAAATCTATCGCAAAGATTCGAATCTCGCCTAGATATGGCTCCGTATGAGCTCTACTTGAGATTAAGGGATTCTAGCCCCGCACCGTTTTCATCATATCTGAATTTTGGAGATTGCACCGTGATAAGTTCGTCTCCGGAAAGGTTTTTGATGAAGAGAGGTTCTTATATAGAGACCAGGCCCATTAAAGGGACCCGTCCCCGCTCTTCTGATCCCCTGATAGACGAATTTAACGAAAAAGAGCTTATCGAAAGCTATAAGGACAAAGCAGAGCATATAATGATAGTGGATCTCGAGAGAAATGACCTGGGCAGGATCTGCGAATACGGTTCTGTGAAGCCGACGGAATTCATAGCGCTTGAAAAATACTCCACCGTATTTCATCTCGTCTCGACCGTCTCGGGTAAATTAAAGGAAGGCGTCGATCCGGTAGATTGCCTTATGGCCACATTTCCGGGAGGATCCATAACGGGTGCCCCCAAGATACGCTCGATGGAGATCATAGAAGAGCTTGAGCCTGTAAAGAGAGCTATCTACACTGGCGCTATAGGATATATATCTTTCGATGGCGATATGGATATGTCCATTGTCATAAGGACCATTCTGGTAAAGGGTAATAAGCTTTATTTCCAGGTCGGAGGCGGCATCGTAGCCGATTCCGATCCGGAAAGAGAGTATTATGAAACGTTGGACAAGGCCGAAGGGATAATGAGGGCGCTTTATGCAGAAGATATGGATAAACGGAAAGCTTGTATCTCCCGATAAGGCGAAGATCTCTGTCTTTGACAGGGGCTTTATGTACGGAGACGGTCTATTTGAAACGATGAGGTCTTATGCCGGGAGGGTCTTTAAGTTCGATCGGCATCTGGATAGGCTTTTCAGATCTCTCGATGTCATTAAGATGGATCATGACTATTCAAAAAAGTATCTATACGACGCCGTATACAAGACGTTAAAGGCCAATAGATTGTCGAGCGCTTATATAAAGCTCGCCATAACCAGGGGAGAGGGGCGATTTGGAATAAGCCATAAAGACAAATTCCGGCCTAACGTCGTGATCACGGCGAAAGATTTCGAAGGTTATCCGGACTGGATGTTCGATGCTGGTCTAAACGCCTGCATAACCGGTCTGCAGAATGAAGGGTCTGTAATATCCGGTATCAAGACGCTGAATTATCTGCCGTATATTCTGGCGAGATTTGACGCCAAGGATATGGGATTTGACGAGGCGATACTCACCAATACTAAAGGCTATGTCACAGAAGCCGCAACCAGCAACATATTTATTGTTAAGAATGGCATATTGATAACACCGTCATTGAAGAGCGGCATACTGCAGGGGATCACGCGCGGTGTCGTCATAGAGATAGCAAAAGGCTTGAAGATAAGCGTCAAGGAGAAGCTAGTTTCGCGTCGTGAGCTGCTCGGCGCCGATGAAATATTCCTCACCAACTCCCTCGCGGAGGTCCTGCCGGTCACAAAGGTCGATTCAAAGTGTATCGGCCGAGGACAGGTCGGCGACATCACCAAGCTCCTGCGCATCTCCTACCAGAAAGCAGTCATCAGAGAACTGCTATTGTAAACTTTATATATGTCTAGTGGTTGACATTATGCGGTCGCGTGGTATAATTTTTCTATGCGGCGCATTCTTTTATTTGCAATCGTAATTCTCGCCTTATCGTGCGGCCGAGCCTTCTCCGAAGAGAGCCACCAGCTCGAAAAGATCGTCGTTACCCCCTCCCGTATTCAAGATTCTTCCGGAAATACCGGCCGTTCTGTTACCGTATTGGAAGCCGCAAATATGCAGATGTCGGCGTATGACGCGATACAGGACGTCATCGGCAATATCGGCGGTATAGATATCCGCCGCCGCGGGCCCGAAGGCGTCCAATCCGACATAAATATCAGGGGCACTACGTTTGAACAGAACACTCTTCTCATAGACGGCATATCGATAAACGATCCGCAGACCGGGCATTACACGATGGATCTCCCGCTGACGTCATTTGATAAAGAGTCCATCGAGATATTGAAGGGGCCTGCATCCAGCCTTTATGGGGCCAACTCGTTCGGCGGCGTCATCAATGTTATCACCAAAAGACCGGAAGAAAAAGGCCTCGTCATAAATGCGACAGGAGGGACCCGGGACTATTTTTCGGGGGGCATCTCTCTGTCACAGCCATTGGCAGATCTGAAGAACCGTTTTTCGATAGAGTGGAACCGCGCCAGTTCCTACATTCCGGACAGTGAGTTCGACATAGTCAATCTAAGCGAAGCCAGCTCGCTTAGTACGGATTTTGGTGATTATGATTTTTTCTTCGGCTATTCAAACAAGAACTACGGCGCAAATACATTCTATTCAAATCTCTATCCGCGCGAAGCGGAATCCACCGATACAAGATTCTTTAAATTGGCGGGTAAGTTGGAGTCCGGCAGTTTAAAATTTACACCGAAGATCTACCTCAGGCGGCATTATGATAAGTTCATGCTGGATAAGACGAGGCCCGGATGGCAGACGAACTATAGCACCAACTATACTTACGGCGCCAACCTCGGGTTTGTAGTAGAAAACTCCTTCATGGATGTCGCTTACGGGTTCGAACTATCCGAAGACAGGATCTTCTCCACAAATATGCAGAAGCATGACAGGGGAAAGACCGGCCTTTACGCCGAGATCACGCCGCATATTTCCGATAAGCTGTATATCAACGCCGGTATAAGGCAGGATACCTCTTCGGACTTCGAAACGGAATATTCCCCTTCAGTAAATGCTAAGTACGCGCTCTTCGATTTTTTAAGCGCGCGTGGATCCATAGGTCGATCATTCAGGATCCCGACGTTCACGGACCTATATTACAGAGATGCGGGGAATATAGGCAATGAAAACCTTAACCCGGAAAGTTCATGGACCTATGAGGCAGGGCTGGATTATATATCCGCGCTTGTGAATTGTGGAATAGGATATTTCAGGCGTAATTCCCGGGACACCATCGACTGGACCCGTATTAGTACAGCCAACCCTTGGCGTGTATCGAATATAGGCACTATTGATACCAATGGCGCCGAAGCATCTATTGAGATAACTCCGCGTAAAGTTGCAAGCTCCTTTCCTATAGACAGGTTTTTCCTAGATTACACAGCGATAGACTCATATAGAAAGCACGATTATTTATCAAAATACGCCCTCGACTATCTGAAGCAGCAGATATCGGCCGGCATGGAATACTCGCTCTTCGGATTTAAGAATTCCTGGGTCCTTAACTATAAGAAGAGAGTGGGTGACACTAGCACTTCCGTTGTTGTAGATACAAAGCTGACCAAGGGAATAATAAAGAGAGAAAGACTCGCCTTTGAAGCATTCCTGGAGATAACAAATCTCTTCGATGAAGATTATTCGGAGCAGTCCGGCATCCCCATGCCCGGCCGATGGATCAAATCCGGCATCCGTCTCGAATTTTAGAGACCGCGTTCCCAATTCGATTGACATAATGGGCCTTTTATAGTAACCTTATACAATAATTTCCAAGGAGAATCACTATGAATAGCGCTATAGCTCTTAAGGCCAACACGATAGGTAATAAAACGGTAGACGCCGTGATAGGCGTAACTTTCTTCATCATAGCGACCGCTCTCGGCGCTTATATACGCATTCCCGTGCCGGGAACACCCATCCCGATAACGTTACAGACCTTTTTCGTGGTTCTGTCGGGAGCTGTGTTAGGCAGCCGTCTGGGACTTTTCAGCCAGATCGGCTACATAATCCTGGGGGCGTTAGGTATGCCCATATTCCAGGGTTACACTTTCGGTATGGCGCATATATTGGGCCCCACAGGCGGATACTTGATAGGTTTTATGGCGGCATCCTTTCTCACGGGCAAGATGCTGGAGGGGGAGAGCCGGGATCTATTCAAGATAACAGCCTCGTTTCTGACAGGAAATGTCATTATATATACTCTGGGCATTCTCTGGCTCATGCTGATCTACAGGATCAGCCTCTTAAACGCCGTTATGATAGGCGTCCTGCCATTTTTTACCGTAGAATTAGCGAAGATATTCCTGGCGGCCGTGTTATATCGTAAGATATCTCACAGGTCGAAGGGGATCTTCTCCTAGGACCATAATTTACAATGATGAAACTGCTCGAAAGACCGGTAATAGTCGTACTCCTTTTATTGGTCCTGTCAGGTTATCTCTATTTTTTTCAGCTAGACAAGATAGCCTTAACGGACCCGGACGAGACCTTCTATGGCCAGACGGCCAAGGAGATGTTCCTTAAAGGGGAATGGCTTACGCCCACTCTTTATGGGCAACCGCAGTTCGAAAAACCGATCCTCTTCTACTGGCTCATCGAAATATCCTATCAAATGTTCGGCATAAATGAATTTGCCGTAAGATTTCCATGCGCCGTATTCGGGTTCCTTGGGCTCGTCGGAATATACTTTCTGGGAAGGCTCCTATTTAATAACAGGGTGGGGATATTCTCCGCGGTCATATTGGCGACAAGCCTTGAGTATTTGATACTCTCGATAGGCTGTGTTACCGATATGGTGTTATTTACGCTCCTACTATTTGGTGTGCTATTCTTTTTCTACGGACAGATCAGGAAGAAGGACTATTTTTATCTTCTCTCTTCGGCGGCGCTTGCTCTGGCTACGCTCACCAAGGGGCCCATAGGGCTGCTATTGCCGGCATCCATCATAGTCCTATATCTCGCATTGACAAAAAATCTCGCCATATTCAAGAAGGGCTTCATGTTGGCAGGGGTGCTGATCGTCTTCGCTCTTATAGCCAAGCCTTGGTATATCATAATGTATAAGATCCACGCCCAGGATTTCATAAATATATTCTTCGGATTTCAGAACGTTACGAGATTTTTGACCCCGGAACACAAGATAGGATCTCAGGTCTATTACAATATCCCTATAATGCTGGGCGGATTCTTTCCGTGGAGCGTATTCCTGCCGCTGGGATTCTGGCATATCTGTAAAAAAGCGTTCTTTTCGAAAGAAGAGCCGCGGGACGAGAAGAACTACTCCATCTTCATCGTGATATGGTTCTTATTCATATTTCTCTTCTTCACGGCGTCGAGCACGAAGCTGCCGACATATATATTCCCATGTTTCCTGTCACTTGCGCTTATGACTGGAAAGCTTTGGGATGATTTCCTGAATAAGGGAGCTGCGGCCAACCTTATAAAATGGATGAAGGTCTCATATTATGCTCTGCCCGTGATCGTGCTTCTGGCCTTTATAGGCATAAGCATATTCATAAAGATGGACTATCCTGAGATCCTGGGCAAAGTCATTATAACGGGCCTCTTTCTAATGTTCGGCATAGCGCTATCTTTTATGGCGTTTAGAAGTAAAAAATATATCGCAGCGCTTTTCCTGATCGCTTATTCGGTGGCTTTACTAATGTATCCCGTAGATAAGCTGATACTCCCGGCCCTGGAACCTCACGAAACGAGCAAGGCCCTGGCGAAGGAGATCCTTAAATACTATAAAGAGGGCGAAAGAATAGGCAGCGAGTACGATTATCGTGCAGGTATAGCGTTCTACACAGGAAAGGTGCCGGTAAAGATAGCCGATTACTCGACATCGCATGAACTGATGGGCTCTAAAGAGAGGGTCTGGTGCGTCCTGAAAAAGAAGAATGTCGCGGATCTTAATGGCCCCGGTATCGATAAGCCTAAAAAAGTTGTGGTGGTCTTCAAGAGCGGCAAGAAGCGGCTCATAACGAATAAACCTTTATGAGATATTCTGATATACCATTTGTAAAATACCCCGCCATATCATTTGTGATACCCATGTATAACGAGTCGGAAAATATAGTGGATACGGTAGAGAAAGTGGCCTTGCTGGCGAAGGAGCTGACCGACGACTACGAAATAGTATTGGCCGATGATGCCTCGTCGGACGGAACTGGCGATATAGCCGATAGGTTGCAAAAAGAAGATGCCCGCATAAAGAGCGTGCGATTAAAGATCAATACAAAATTCGGCGGTGCGCTCGCCGCAGGATTGAAGAGCGCCTCAAAAGATATTATTATCTATACAGATGCTGATCTGCCGGTAAAAAAAGAGGACGTGAAGAAGGGACTGGCGCTCTTAAAGGGGGCGGACGTTGTCACAGGCTACAGCGTTGTGTTGAAGGACGATAGCTTTAAAAGGATAGTGATGTCGAAGGTATATAATTTTCTCGTTCATATATTGTTCGGATTCAAGATAAAAGATATAAACTCCGGATTCAAGATCTACAGATCTAAAGTGATAAAAGACCTGGATCTAATTTCGAAAAGTCCATTCGTAGACGTTGAGATATTTGCCGAGGCTTTTAAGAGAGGCTTTAAGGTAGAGCAGTTCGGCCTCATATTCGACCTTCGCACAAAAGGCGTATCCACGATATCCAGGATGAGCGTCGTGGCGAGGACCTTTTGGGATATGCTTGCGTACAGACTCTCGAGGTAAATCTTGAAGCAGCTTATAGTAACGGCCGATGACCTGGGGCTTGCCAAGAGCGTAAATGAGGGCATAGCGAAGGCCTGCCGGGAGGGCATCGTAAACTCGGTAAGCGTCATACCGACGGGCGAAGCGTTCGCCGACGCCCTGAAAGTGATAAAAGATCTGGATCTTAAAGAGATAGGCGCCCATCTCTCCCTCACCGAAACAAAACCACTCTTAAACTCCTCAAAATTCTATAAAGGCCATAATCAATTCTTTAAGGATATTTTTTTCGGTAAGGCTGACCTGGGATGGATACACGGAGAGCTGAAGGCCCAGCTCGAGCTATTGAAAAGATCCGGCGTAAAGATAACGCATATCAATAGCCATGAGCATATACATATCATACCCGGCATCCTGGATATCTTCATATCGTTGGCCAAAGAGTTCGATATTCCGGCAATGAGATATCCGCGAGGGGACAGGCCCATGCGGCTCTTCAGCATAAGCGATATTTATAAAAAGTCCATCCTATCGTATTTTTCCGGCAAGATCGCAGGACCATTAAAGAAGTCCGGGCTTCTCTATACGGATCATTTTCTGGGTCTTCTTGACGCGGGTAACCTTAGGGAAGATAGATTGATGGAGATGCTGGGTAGCCTGAAAGACGGCGTTACGGAGATAGTGTGCCATCCCGGATTCTTAAGCCCCGAAGTCATGAATAACTATAAATGGCATATCAACGCCGAAGCCGAACTATTCGCCCTCACCGGCCCAAGGGTCAAAGATACCATAAAAGATAACGAAATACGGCTTATCGCGTACGGGGAGCTTCAATCGGTAAGAAGTTAAAAAAACACCACAATATGGTGCGGAAGGAGGGATTTGAACCCTCAAGCCTTGCGGCACAGGCTTCTGAGA
>CAYVCD010000063.1:4774-8190 GCA_964450115.1 uncultured Planctomycetia bacterium | reverse complement strand
TCGTCTTTTGTGTGCGGAACGTAACTCACTTACTGATCCCTTCCAGATAGGCGGCATAGGCTTTCGCGTCCATCAGTCCGCTCTTCTCGGATTCATCCGATATCTCCATGCTGAAAAAATACCCTTTGTCGTACGGCGACTTATTTACGAGCTCCGGATGGGCCGAGAGTTCATCGTTAGTCGCGATAACTTTACCGGAGAACGGTGTGTAGACATCTGAGGCGGCCTTAACCGACTCAACCGTGGCGGAAGTCCCGGTCTTCTTGAGGACCTCTCCCTTTTTCGGTAATCCCACGAATGTTATATCTCCCAATGCTGCCTGAGCATGGTCCGTTATGCCGACATGGGCCGTCTTCCCGTTAACCCGCGCCCATTCATGTTCCTTCGTATAAAAAAGGTCCTTAGGCACATTCATCTCGATTCTCCTTATAGTTTTATGTGGTTGGCTTGTAAAACGGCTTCTTCACTACCACCACCGGTATCTCTGTCGCGGCCTCTTTAACCATTACGCTTGTGCCGATCGGACAAGCACCGGACACATATCCTATTCCTATTCCGACTCCCAGGCTGGGGGAAAATGAACCGCTAGTCACCGTGCCTATCCGATTTTGACCTGAATATATTCCAAAACCATGTCGCGGAGAGCGCCTCGAATCCGCTTTAAAATAGACGAGATGCTCTTTAGCTCCGGACTTCTTTTCGGCCAAAAGCGCGTCTTTACCAATAAAATCCTTCGAAAGATCCACGAACTTATCGAGCCCTGCGGCGACAGGCGTATGGATAAGATCGATATCCTGCCCGTAAAGCGGATAACCCATCTCAAGGCGCAATGTATCGCGCGCTCCTAAGCCGGCGGGTTTGACGCGAGGATCTTTTAAGAGAAGCGACCAAAGTTTTATTATATTTTCATTCGGCCCGTAGATCTCATACCCGAGTTCGCCCGTATAACCGGTACGGCTTATTATAGCATTACTCCCAAATAAATCAAATTCGGTAAATGTGTAATAACCGAGCTTCTCTATCTTATTCCCAGCTATTGATTTGAGCGTTTCCAGCGACAGCGGGCCCTGGACGTCAAGCTTCCCCGTAACGCTTGAAACATTCTTAAACTGGTATCTTCCGGTAAGGTTTTTGCGGATATTCGCCTCGTCCCCTGCTATCGTTGCGGCGTTTACAACCAGCATCCACGAGGAATCTTTAAGCCGATACACGATGAGGTCGTCAATTACACCGCCCTTATCATTAAGCATAAAACCATACCGGCAGGAGCCCACAGGCATAGAGGAGATGTTCTGAGTGACAATACGATCGAGACCACTGAAAGAATCATCGGTATCGAGGATGAATTCCCCCATATGGCAGATATCAAACACAGAGACGGCTTTGCGGGTATGGAAGTGTTCGGCAAGGATGCCTTCGTACTGAATGGGCATAAGCCATCCGCCGAACGGAGCCATCTTGGCGCCAAGAGCTATGTGGTCAGCGTATAACGGGGTTTTTTGTAAAGGTATTGCTTCATCAATTTTCATAGTTGTAAAACCGCGTTGAGCCGACGCAGCTCGACGCGGTTAGATAAGTCTACACCTTGCGCCCGAAAAAAACAAGAACTTAAAACCAATTTTGTAAGATATTATGCTGAGGTAAGGGCCTTCTTTGCCTGCTCAAATATCCTGCGCAGGTTTTCGGCATCGATAGGTGTGATCGGTAGGAGGCGTATCAATTTCTTCAAAGAATGGACTATGTCATTTATAGTACCCATTGCTATGTCGAGAATGTCTTTCTCGGTAAGATCGAAGGCTTCATAAGAGGAGGATTCGCAAAGCGTCCTGAACTTCGAGAGCGTATCTTTCACAAACCCATCGCTTGCCTTGCCTCCGGCTATCTTCATCAGGCGCAGGCCTAACACTGCGCTTCTAACAAGGCCGGATAGGTCCTTGCCCTCATTATATAGTCCTACCGGCATCAGGATAGTCTGGGTAGGCTTAAGATCATAATCCCCTATCTTTGTGGCAAGGCTCTGTGATCCTATCGATTCGCCCTTATCGGTTACAAATAGTGTTATCGTATTGCTGCGCGAGCGGGTTTCGGTAAACGCCCTCTTGTCGATGCCGTACGAAGCGTAATCAAACTGCCTGCCTACCACGGAGTATAGTTCAATAACGACGTTCGTCGGTTCTCCTTTCGGAGTCTTCCCGAGCGCGGATAAGAAGCTCTGCGCATTTTCACTGCCGACCACATCGAGTACTTCTACCGGTATCCTTAAAAGTATCGGCGCCTTAATTGCGTCACCTGTAATATCCGTTAAAAATTCCGATTGCGCTTCATCGAGATACCCGATCGTCGCTTCGGTTATCAGATCGCCGGTTTCATTATAAGTCGCGGTCCCGGGGCCGTCGCCGCGATACTCGGCGCGTTCAGTGGCAGCAGCAGCCAATACCATCTCGCTGGATTCCTCAACGCCGACTAAAGCCAGCTCTTCTTCCGGAAGCATCACCAGCGCATCTTCCCGAATAATCCGTTCGGCCTCTTCAATCGCGGATTCTTCGGTAAGCTCCACCCCTATCTCTTTCTTCATGCTGGCCGTTTCTTCTTCGGATTCAGCTATCAAGCCAGCTATCTCACTTTCCTTGGATAACAACTCTTCTTCGTATGTCTTCATAATGGATGCACGAGCCGATTCCGATAATGTCTTCCCATTTCGGAATTCATATATTAGTGTTAATATACTGGGAATCATCTCTCTTAATTGGGCTCGAGTCTCAAATATATATTTGTGCGGGATAGCCTCTACTTTAGATCCTTTATATTCCTTCAATCTCTTTTCTATATACTCTAAGATGGTTTTATCCCTCTCCCCATGAGGTTCAAAAATTAATTCCAAATCTCTGCCATCAGCGGCAGTTATTTTAACTAAAAAATCTATATACCCCACCCTACCTTTTCCGTATTTCTTAAAAGGAACTTCCCAGTTATTCCCAACTTCTACATCATCTATTTTGAGAATTCCCATAACATGGAGCATTACCATAGTATCCCTTTCGAACATGGATGTGAACTTTCTCTTTTTCCACCACGATGACCTACCTAGAAGGTTTGTCGATCGATCTACATCCTTTCTATAATTAAGATATCGCTTGATACCGGTAGCCTCTTCTATGGCTTTGGCGATGTCTTCGCGCCATACTGTGAACACTCCCGGATATCCGCCATCGCTGTTTCTATTCAATCTGTCCCTTAATGTTCTACTAGCAGTTACTGCTCTCATGTCTCCTACTGAAAGTTTGCCATAATCTCTTTCTCTAGCCGCTTGTTTGACGAGATCTAAGAATAGTTTTTTATCTCTTTCTTCGCTGAATTGGAGTTTATGCCTTACATCTGCTTCATAATTTAGATACCGCTTGGTGCCTGTAGCCTCT
>CAYVCD010000063.1:0-4674 GCA_964450115.1 uncultured Planctomycetia bacterium | reverse complement strand
CTATAGCATTGGCGATGTCTTCGCGCCATACTGCGAACACTCCCGGATATCCGCCATCGCTGCTTCTACTCAATCTTTGCATTAATGCTCCATTGTTATTGGCTCGCAGACTACCTACTGAAAGCTTGATATATTTTCCTTCGTTTGCCGCCTGTTTAACGAGATCCAAGAATAGTGCCTTGTCTCTTATTCCACTAAATTTGCTCTGATTTACATCTTCTCCATAATCAAGGTATTGCTTGGTACCGGTAGCCTCTTCTATGGCTTTGGCGATGTCTTCACGCCATACCGTAAATACACCTAGATACCCGCCCTCGATATTATGGCGCAATCTATAATATAGCGGCCCATTACCATTGTCTTCCATTCTATTCCCTGATAATTCGGCGTAGTTGCCTTCCTCTTTGTTTGCATTAGCCGCCTGTTTAACGAGATCCAAGAATAGCGCCTTGTCAGAAGCCAGCCGTAATGCCTTCTTCTCTTCGGCTGATTTACTCTTTACCACTTCCCCCCTATACCCCGCGCCTTCTGTCGCGCGCGCAGAAGCGGCCAGCGTAATTACGGTGCCATCCTGAACCTTCTGAGTGAGATTTTCCTTCTTAAGCCAGCCGCGGCCCAGGCTCACCGACAGCTTATCCGGGCTTTGTTTTAATATGGCTAAAACGCCGGCTACCGTAGTACCCGGATTTATGAATAGATTGCGGGTTGTCCCGTCCTTAAGAACTATGGAAACTCTGAATGAGAATTTATGTGCTATGTCTTCGGCGGCCAGAAGCAGTTTTTCGCGGGCCCGGGCGCGTGTCATCTCTATGGAGCGCTCCGCTTTGAACCGGCCTATGCCGTTTATCATGCCTTCGGCTGTCCTTAATATACTTTCAGCGCGCGCATAGCCGGGCTCGATAAGGCTGACGGCAAAGTACCTTTGCCGTATCTCCTGTATCTGGTCGGTGGCATCAGAGTATCTCTTTTCGTCGAGGGCTTTGACCGAGGCTTCTATCCTGCTTGCCATGTCCGCGTCCCTGAACGCGGAATATATCGAAGCGGATCTTCTTTTAACATTGGAAGTGATGCGCCTTATTTCCAGGAGCCTCTCTTCCATTTTTTCCACGGCCGCATTTATAAGCTGCGCCGCGGCCGGAATGTCGTTCTTTTTTATAAGATCGCGGACGGGCCGCAGATCTATCAGCCCGAATTGCTTCGGATGGACGAACCCCCGGTCTAACCACGCGGTTATGCGTCCCATTCCCAACATTATCATATTTGTACTTCTTTTGGAGAGGGGCTTAGAAGCTGTGGCAGATCTTAATTTTCCGAGATAATATTCCAGGTCGGTCTTATACTTCAGTATCAGGAGATATTCCGGCTCGTATCCGGCCAATGTGTGTATATGGCCGCGCAGCGCTTTTGCGAGGCTCGCGTAATTAATGCTTTGCCATAAATTCTGTTTCGGATAAGCGATATTGGCTATGAGGCCGGCGAGAGTCTTAGAGGCGCTACCGATCACATCGGCAGGCGGCGCCTGGGCGTCCGGAAGTCCGGCTATTAGTTTCTTTATCAGGACCAGATCTGCCGCGATATCTTTATATCTTTCCAGGATAGTAACGCGTTTCTGGCTATAGAGCGAGATCAGAGTATCGAGTTTATCGCGCGCTTTAACCATATCGCCCCGCTTGATATCCTTTCGTATCTGGTCGAGGGTCGTGTGGGCATTGATCCATCTCTGCTGGCGGACCTCAACAGGCGGTTCCGTGCCATCGGCCGGCGTACCCCCTACTGAAATATCGAATCCGCCGAGCCTGAAAGTCCGCACCGATTGACCTACCCAGTCGGTCGTCTCTATCTCGCGCACGAGCGCGCGGCCGCGCATACGGGCGAAGCGATAACCCAGTTCCTCTTCAAGGGCCTTGGCGCTATTAAGAGCTCCGACAAGCGTCGACAATGCGGCATTCCTCATAAGAGCTTTGCTCCTAAGATTTGAGCGGCCCATCAGGAGCATGCCGGTAACTTTGATCTGGAGCTTGACCAGTAATTTATTAAGCCGTATTGCCTTAAGGTTCAGCTGCTGCAACGCCTTTTTATCTTTGGACAGGTCGGCGCGCTCAATATCGTCGTATATCGTTGTGAGGCGGCCTTTTAATCGATGCAGCATATCGCTATAGTATCCGTACGATTTTTTCTCTTTTATACCTATCGGGATATTCTCATAAGCCGCGGCCAGCTCGTTAATAAACTCCCTCTCCTGCTCTTTTAAGATCTCAGCGTCCTCATCGGTCCGGGCGATCTTATGATCCGCGTTTATTACGGTCAGTTTTGCGCTAAGCGCGGTGAGCTCTTTCTGGATCTGGATCGAGGCGCGGATATCGGCTTTCGGATCTTCCCGGTCCGGTTTCAGCTTTAATCCGAGCGACGGCGGCTGGATATCGTCTTCCGGAACGCCGGTGCCTGCGCCGGCAGCGCGGTAATCGGCGCGTTCTGTGGCAAATACGCTTTCGTGGTCGAATCCAAGGACGTTGCCCAGGTCCGTTCCCGTGCTCTCG
Source organism: uncultured Planctomycetia bacterium (assembly GCA_964450115.1). Lineage (GTDB taxonomy): Bacteria > Omnitrophota > Gorgyraeia > 2-01-FULL-45-10 > 2-01-FULL-45-10 > 2-01-FULL-45-10. Next base: position 2,137 of record CAYVCD010000063.1, on the reverse strand, counting down.
TATGACGGGGTCGTATCTATGCCGGATGCCCTTCTCTCGGCAAAATACGCATCGTTAATTAACAGTGCCAGGCGCACGGCCTCTTCACGCTTTTCTGGGTCATTTACAAGCACGGTAAACTCAGCGCGGGCAGCTTTTGCCTGTTCGCTGCGCCCCCTGAATACCCAATCCATCCTGTTTTTAAACTCACCATTATCATAACGCACCTTATCGGATATCTTGTACGAATGCAGATACCATAGCCACATGGCGTCGTCGACTACGCTATAGCGCCTGCCGACTATATTGGCCTGCTCGGCATTATATGAGATTGCAAATTCGCCATTCTCGTCTATATAGCCGTGACCATGGCCCTCTCTCCTTGGAAGTTTGAACTCATGCATCGCCACTCGATAGACAATGGAATCTGCCAGGTCTATCCATCTGCTTACGCCGTCACCGAATATATAATTAAATCCGATACCAGACGCCTTGATATCTTCATAATCAAGCGCAAACTCAGGGTGTATAATGAGGGTGCCATCGGGCATAAGTTCGCAGACGGGATACTGCTTGTCGGTAACCGGAAAACCGTCAATGACTACGGTCACCTTATCCCGAAGAGCGTTGCCCTCCGATCCTTTTTCAATTATATGCGAGAAGATGTCTTCAAGCGTCTTTGTGCGGGGTATTGCGAGCCTGACTTTATAGACCTGTTTTTTGATCTCCGGACTTACTGTCGATTCGTCGAGCAGCTCGCCTTTAGCGTTAAACAGAAAATTCAGTGGCTGATCTTTACTGTGAAAATACCGTATCAGGATCAGGTCGTTAACCAGTATATGAACTTCATTGCCGTATTCTAGAAACTTTACATTTTCGAACTCTTTTTCGGAGGTATTGGCATCTGCCCATTTTTTTAGGTCATCAAGCCGGATATCTCCGCCTAATGCAGCTCTCTTTTCAATGACCCCGCTAATGAGTGAAGCCTCGAGATATGTCTGTCTTTCGGAATCTGATAATAGGTTTTTAGGGGCCAAGGTAGATTGTTCCGTTGTGGGCAAATTCAAAGAGGGTTCCGACAAAACGATACCATTGACAGTGAAGATACAGACTATCACAATCGCTAATATTCTTATAGCTTGATCTCTAAAATTGGTATGTTTTCTCATATTATTGGGATTAGCCTTTAGACTAATATTATAATTATACCATAGATTTCAGTTAAATCAAGAGAAAGTTAGATACCTTTTTTATTACTAACATGAGGGTAATTACCTCATGATCATATCAATATAGTATGGGAAAACCTTATATTGGGGCTATTTTGGCGGAATTGTGTACAGTATATATTCCGAAAATGATCGAGTCCGTTTAAAAAGGCGCCATCAGAATGAAGATGGTGGCTCCAAATTAAACGGACTCAATTACCCTACCCTATTATCTACTATTCACTATTTCGCTATGTCAAACCAATCCTTCGTCTTTACGCACACCTTTACCAGCATAAGCATGACCGGGACCTCTATCAGGACGCCGACAACGGTCGCAAGCGACGCTCCGGAAGACAGCCCGAAAAGAATGGTCGAGGTCGCGATCGCCACTTCAAAGTGATTGCTCGCTCCGACCAGAGCCGACGGCGCGGCATCGCGGTATGGAAGTTTAAGCCATTTGGCCATAGCGTAGGATATCGCGAAGATAAGGCATGTCTGGATGAAAAGCGGGATCGCTATTAGAAGAATGATCTGCGGCTGATTTATTATGAGCTCCCCTTTAAATGAAAACAATAAAACAAGGGTGAGTAAAAGCGCGCCTATCGAAACCGGCGTCAGATAATGAAGGAATTTTTCCTCAAACCATTTGAGGCCGTTCTTGGCGATCAGCCATTTTCGTGAGTAATATCCTAAAAGAAGCGGCAAGCCGACATAGATCACGACTGAAAGCACTATCGTCTGCCATGGGATCGGCATCTTATTGATCCCGAGGAGCCACCCTCCAAGCGGCGCATAGAGAAACAGCATCGTAAGCGAGTTAATGGCCACCATAACGAGCGTATGGCCGTCATTGCCTTTGGCTAAGTGGCCCCAGATAAGGACCATCGCCGTGCAGGGCGCGATACCGAGCAAGATACAGCCGGAGATATATGACCTGAATAACTCTA
>CAYVCD010000062.1:0-8275 GCA_964450115.1 uncultured Planctomycetia bacterium | reverse complement strand
GGATTTATAAAGGGATAATATAATGGCAGACTACCCGCAACCGGCGCCGCAAGACGAGAGATCGTATCCATTCGACAAGATCGAGCCGAAGTGGCAAAAGTTCTGGCGCGATAAGGGCCTCTTCAAAGTAGATACCGCTAACTACAAAGATAAGTATTACTGTCTGATGATGTTTCCATATCCGTCGGCAGCTCTTCACGTGGGGCATGGCAGGAACTACATCATCGGCGACGTCGTGGCGCGATACAAGATGATGCGCGGATTCAACGTACTGACTCCCATGGGATTTGACGCGTTCGGCCTTCCGGCCGAGAATGCCGCCATAAAAGGAGGCATTCACCCGGAAGAATCGACATTGAATAACATAAAGACGATGAAGCGCCAGCTGGACCAGTGGGGCGTAGAATATGATTGGGATAGAATTGTCATATCATGTCTGCCGGACTATTACAAATGGACCCAATGGATCTTCACTAAACTTTACGAAAAAGGCCTTGCTTACAAGAAGAAGGCGTTCGTAAACTGGTGCCCCTCCTGTAAAACTGTACTAGCAAATGAACAGGTGGTGAATGGCGCATGTGAAAGATGCGACTCCGAAGTCCTGCAGAAAGACCTCGAACAGTGGTTCTTCAAGATAACTCATTACGCCGAAAGACTCTTAAAGGACCTTGAAAAGCTGCCTAACTGGCCCGATCGCGTGAAGGCTATGCAGAAGAACTGGATAGGCAGAAGCGAAGGCGTAGAGATAGACTTCAAGATCGATGGCTTGTCTGACACATTGAAATGCTATACCACCAGGATAGACACTATCTATGGCGCCACATTCATAGCCCTGGCGCCCGAACATCCTCTCGTTGAAAAACTTATAGCGGGGTCGCCGGACGAAAAGAACTCTCTCAAAGCTATAAATAAGATGCGCGCCGAGAGCAAGATATCCAGAGCAGACGCCGATGTCGCGAAGGAAGGCGTCTCTACCGGCAGGTTCGTGATAAACCCGGTCAACCATGAGAAGGTGCCGATATGGGTGGCCAACTATATCCTCATGGAATACGGCACCGGCGCCATAATGGCGGTTCCCGCCCATGACCAGAGAGATTTTGAGTTCGCCAAATTTTATAAATTACCTATAAAGGTAGTGATAGATGACCCTAAGCACCCGGTCGACGCCGGCATGATGAAAGAGGCGCATATAGGTGAGGGCGTCATGAATAATTCCGGACAATTCAACGGCATGAAGTCCGAAGCCGCCGTAGAAAAGATAGCGGACTATTTTGAAGAGAAGAAGATGGGCAAGCGTTCCACTCAGTATAAGCTGAGAGACTGGCTAATCTCGCGCCAGAGATATTGGGGAGCTCCTATACCGATAGTCTACTGCGAAAAATGCGGCACCGTAGCCGTACCGGAAAAGGAACTGCCCGTTCTTCTGCCAAAGAATGTCGAGTTCAGGCCTACAGGAGAGTCGCCGTTAAAGTTTTCAGAAGATTTTGTGAATACGAAATGTCCGAAGTGCCACGGTCCTGCCAAAAGAGAGACCGATACGATGGATACCTTCGTCGACTCCAGCTGGTACTATTTGAGATATATAACCCCGAAACTTAAAGAGAAGCCTTTCGATACGGAGCTTGTGAATAGGTGGCTTCCGGTCGACCAGTATATCGGCGGCGTGGAACACGCGATACTGCATCTATTGTATTCGAGGTTCATAACAAAATTCTTATTCGATATAAAGATGACGGGATTTGATGAGCCCTTCAAGAACCTATTTACGCAGGGGATGATAATAAAAGACGGGGCAAAGATGTCGAAGTCTAAAGGCAATGTCGTCAGCCCCGATAAGTTGATCGCCGATTACGGCGCCGACACAGTAAGACTTTACACTCTCTTCATAGGGCCGCCGGAAAAGGACGCGGAATGGTCGGACCGGGGCACAGAGGGTTCGTACAGATTTTTGGGCAGGGTGTGGAGGCTGGTCGAGAAAGTCAGGAGCCAAGCCGCGACGGCCAAAACCGACAGAAAGCCCGCCAGGGAAGAGGAGTCGCTTAAGAGAAAGACGCATCTCACCATAAAGAAGGTCACGGAAGATCTCGACGGAGGTTTTCATTTCAATACGGCCATAAGCTCCATAATGGAGTTGGTAAATGAGACATATGACCTTAGTGTCAGTGAGACTGCTAATGACGCGGTCAAACAGAAGGTCATGAACGAAGCGGTCGAAGCTATCGTGATATTGCTTTCCCCGTTCGTGCCGCATATTGCCGAGGAGCTTTGGAGTAATTTAGGTAAACCGAACAGCATATTCAAAATGAAATGGCCCGAGTATGACAGATCGGCTATAGTCGAGGATGTCGTGACTATAGTGGTCCAGGTGAACGGTAAATTAAGATCAAAAGTAGAAGTTCCTTCAGACATCAAAGAAGAGGGCTTGAGGCAGATGGTCCTCGCGGATCCCAAGATAAAAGAGATCACTAGCGGTAAAACTATAAAGAACTTCATAGTCGTCCCGAAGAAATTAGTCAACATAGTCATAGGCTAAATGTTCGACCTCGAAAAACGGGAAAAATCGACCCTTCTTGTATTGCTCGCCATACTTCTCATCGGGCTAGCCATAGGGTTCTACCAAAAAAGAGTAGTATCTGTAGATGTAAGGCCGGGTAATTTTATTTACACCGCAGAAGATGCCCCGGTCGAGACTACCAAGATAAATATAAACCTATCCGACGCTGGAGAGCTCATGAAGCTTAAAGGCATAGGTAAGGTCCTGGCAGACCGTATCGTTGAATACAGGTCGACGAAAGGAAGCTTTAGATCCGTCGAAGAGCTCAAGAAGGTGAAGGGTCTTGGCGGTAAGCTCTACGATAAGATAAAAGATAAGGTCTCTATAGATTGAAGCGGCCCATCCTTTACTCGGCAATATCATTCTCTGTCGGCATAGCTTTAGCCGGTCTTTCCATTCCCATAATTTATCCGGTAGGCCTCTGTTTCATATCCATTATCTTGGCCGCCGTTCTATTCAGAAATAACATACTATCCCATATATTCCTGTATCTTGCCCTGATCTTCTTCGGGAGCGCCTACGCCCAGAATTACGATATACTGCCCGGCGATCACATAGTGAACTTTATTTCAGAAGAGAGCCCCAAGATCACTATTAAGGGTGCGGTCGTAGATGATCCTTTTACGAAGAAGGCCTTCTATGGAAAGGAGAAGACCTCTTTCACGTTGAAAGCTGAATATATAAAAATTGCCGGTGGATGGCAGAAGGTAACAGGCCTAGTAAAGACGGACATATATTCCGACGAGAGACCGGGAGATCTGGGATTCGGCGAAAAGATAGTCCTTTCGGGCTCACTCTCAAGGCCGGAAGGCCTTAAGAATCCGGGACTCTTCGATTATGCGCGATATCTCGGGATAAAGAATATATACGCGGTCCTCGCCGTGAATGAAAATAGCTCTGTGGAGATACTTCCGCGCGAACGCGTCGATCCGGTAATGAAGTTGGCGTATAACGTCAGGCGTAGTATAAGAGATTCCATAAAGCGATACGTGGACAAACGCTACAGCGGATTTCTCAATGCGATACTTGTGGGGGAGAGGACGGAGCTCGACAGTGCGATCACCGACGACTTTATAAGAACGGGGACCGTGCATGTCATAGCCATAAGCGGCCTCAATATAGCGCTCGTGGCCGGAATATTTCTTGTGATATTCAGGGTCTTCAGGATCAAGAAGAAGCTGAACCTGATCCTCACATCAATAGCGATCGTATTCTACTGTTTTGTCGCCGGATCCTCACCTCCGGTGGTAAGGGCTACGATCGTATTTGTCATCGCGTCATTCGGTTATATTGTGAACAGGGAATCGGATATACTTAATTCTCTCTCCCTGGCAGCTTTCCTGATACTCCTGTCAAACCCCAAAGAGCTTTTCGATCCGAGCTTTCAGCTCTCATTCGGTTCCGTTATCAGTATAGTACTGTTCGCGCCCAGGATAGAGGAACTATTCGGCAAGAAGACGAACTATGTCATCAAAAGCGCCGCCGTATCGATAGCGGCATCCATCGGCGTCTTTCCGATCGTCGCCAGGTACTTTAATATCGTATCGCCGATAGCCGTATTGGCGAATTTAGTGATAGTGCCGGCGCTCTTTGTCCTGACAGTGGCATCGTTCATATTCCTTTCTTTAAACATTATCGGGGCCGTTTTTTGCCTGGGCTGGATGGGGATAGCGCTTTCACAGCTCACCCGGGCGACTTTCTTCATAAATCATCTCTTTGCCGTAATACCTCTCTCTTACATAAGGATCCCGGCGCCTTCGCACCTTTTCATATATGCCTACTATGCTTTTCTGGCGTACATATTACTCACACAGAAGAGAAGATATATCCCGATAGTAGCGCTGGCACTATTGAATATATTTGTCTGGAGCCAGGACTTTAGCTATGCAGGTAAAGAGTTAAAGATAACATTTCTCGACGTGGGAAAAGGTGATTCTCTTATAGTGCAGTTCCCTAAATCAGGCACTATGCTTATAGACGGAGGTTCCGGCGGAGTAGAGGGGATGAGAGACGCGGGGAAGTCTGTGGTGGCGCCATACTTGTGGAATAATGGCATACGAAGACTAGATGCTGTAGTTGTCACTCATTTTCACGAAGATCATCTGGGCGGATTATTATATATTTTGGAAAATTTTAAGGTGGGCTGTGTAATAGATAACGGTGAGCCGTCGTCTTCCGATATGGTGCTGTACGAAAAATATATAGACGTCATCAAGAGTAAAAAGATACGCAGGGTCATCGTCGGCGACGGGGACGAGATAACCGGTTTCGGTAACGCCAGGATATTTGTGCTGAATCCTCTCAAGACCGATCGGGATGTCGATCCCAATGACAGCTCGATCGTATTGAAAATGGCCTATGACAAGTTCAGCGCGATATTTTGTGGAGACATCTCGAGTGAGGCGATGGGGCACGTCATGACTTACGGCGAGCTTTTGAGATCGGATCTTATCAAGATACCGCATCACGGTGGAAACGTAGGGGGTAAGATGGTAGTGAAAAGGTTTTTGGATCTTGTTTCACCGCAGGTTTCTGTAACGAGCTCCGGTGGAAGATATAAATTTTCAAGGATATCCAGAGATACGCAGGGATTAATAGACTCCCTAAATTCTGCTAATTACGGAACAAAAAGAGAGGGAGCCATAATCATAACCTCCGATGGCAGGGGCTTCAAGGTTAAGCCATCTATTAAAAATAACTAGCTTTTTTATATTTTACCTTGACAAACTGCATATCATGTGGTATATTTGCGGCAACGAGAAATAATATATATTATTATTGTTCCGGTTTTTTAGATAAAGGAAAGGTAGAAAAGAATGATGGAGACGCGAACCGATAACGTAACAGAGAGGCGTCGCTTCCAGCGGATAGATTCAAATCTTCCCGTGCGGTACAAAAACATTAAGACGGCCACAGTCCCTATGGGATCGCTCACCAAAGATATCTGTGAGGGTGGAATCCGTTTTAAGACCAACGAATTTATTTCTCTCGCCTGCCGGCTCGTAGTGGAGATAACATTGCCGACGGTGCAGAGGCCGATCAAAGCCATCTCCAAAGTGGCGTGGATACGCAAGCTATCAAGCGGTGAGCAGTATGAGCTCGGTAATCAATTCCTGGAGATCTCGAAAGAGGACAGGAACCTCATAACCGATTATGTAAGCCGTTTGAACGGCGCGGCTCTCTAAGCGATCAGCATTTTTCTTTGACCTTCAAAGCCCCGCGTGGTATAATTCACTCCTCATTATGATCAAGAGATCTATTTTCCTTATAGCGTTATTTTCCCTGGTAGGTATATCGATCCTCTCCGGTGTTGCCAATGCATATTGGATATGGACCCCGGAGACCAAAAAATTCACAAATCCCAAATACGCGGTAAAAGACAGCCCGAAAGAACAGTTCGATTGGGCGATGAGCTTTTATAACGCCAAGGACTTCCAGAGGGCCGCTACCGAATTCGAAAAACTCGCCAAGCAGTACGAATTTTCTGAACATGCCTCCAAAGCCCAGTACTACGTGGGCCTCTGCTACGAGAATATGAACAAGTATTATACCGCCTACCAGAATTATCAGAAGGCTATCGATAACTTCCCGCACATAGCTAATACCGAAGAGATACTGGCGCGTGAGTTCGCCATAGCTAATTTATATCTCAGTAAGCCGGGCCCCAAAGTCCTTGGTACGGATATAATGGCCCCGCTTGACCGAGCGGTGGAGATATTCAAGAAGATCGTGGAGAACGCTCCTTATGGCAAATTCGCCGAAGAGTCGCAGTTCAAACTGGGCGAGGCGTTGAAGAAGAGCGAGAGGTATGAAGAGGCGGTCCAGGCATTCCATAAGATAGTGGAAGATTATCCAAAATCGAAGTTGGCTACCCAGGCAATGTATGAGGAATCGAACTGCGCATATAAGGCATCTCTGAAGCCTGCCTACGATGCTGCAGCGACCGATAACGCCATAAAGACATTCGAAAAGTTCGTTGATAAGAATAAAGACGCTAATCTGGCAAAGAGTGCGGATACCACGATGAAACGGCTTAAGGACAATGTCGCCGAAAAGTCATACAAGGCGGCCCAGTTTTATGAGTCCCAGGGTAAGACTCAGGCGGCTATAATATATTATCAGGATGTCATAGACGCGTATCCAGATAGCACATTCGTAAATAGGTCAAAGGCCAAGATAGAAGCGTTGAAAGCGAAAAGTATCAAGAAGGCCGCAGCGCCCGTTATAGATCTGAGTAAAAAAAAACCGAACCGGGTAGTGAAGGAGAAGAAGCCCTGGAGCCCGCTGGGCTTCATGAGCGGGAAGCCGAAGGAGAAGGTCGAAACGGCAGCTCCGAAGGCGTCGCCGAAAAAGAGCTGGAATCCACTGGGCTTCATGAGCAGTCAACCCAAGAAGAAGGTAGAGCCGACAACCCCGCAAGCCCCGAAGAAGAGCTGGAACCCTCTGAGTTTCATGAGCAGTCAACCCAAGAAGAAGGTAGAGCCGACAACCCCGCAAGCCCCGAAGAAGAGCTGGAACCCTCTGGGCTTCATGAGCAGCAAGCCGAAGGAGAAGACCGAAGCGGCGATCCAAAAGAAGCCGTGGAAGCCGCTCAGCTTCGACTCGATGAAGACCGTCCAGCCGAAGAAGGCTCCTGAAGCACCTATAGCAGAGATCCCTGCTCCTGTAGTAGAAGCGCCCGCGCAGCCTATAGAACCACAAGTTATAGAGACTCCGGTAGTTGAAGCTCCGAAGGCTGAAATTCCTGCTGTTGAAACCCCAGAAAAGAAATCCTGGAAGCCATTCAATTTTGATTACAAGAAAGAGCCGGCAGTTAAGGCGGAGTCTAAAGATAAAGGGTGGAAGCCATTATATTTCGGCACTAACGATGAGCCTATGGCAGTAACCAACAGGAGATGGTAGACATGAGAAATACTCAATTTCAAATATTCGCCGTGACTTTATTAGCCGCGGTTACTTTAATAGCCGGATGCGGATATACGACAAAGTCTCTTCTCCCGTCGGATCTCAAGACTATCTATGTCGATGACCTGGTGAACAAAATAAAGGTTACCGATGAGGCAAGTGATGCCAGGATGTATAGAGGTTATCGGCCCGGCATGGAGCTGGAAGCTACCAGGACGATACGCGATAAATATCTTTCAGACGGCAACCTCAGGGTAGCCAATATGGAATCGGCGGATCTTATATTAACGGGCGAACTGGTGGACTTCAGGAATGAGGCCTTAAGGTACGACAGGAATAATGATATAGAAGAGTACAGGGTGAGGCTTGTAGTGAATCTGGTCATGAAGAACGCGAAGGATGGCAAGGTGCGCTGGACCGAAAATAACTTCGCTGGTGAATCTTTATACAGGACCACAGGCACGCTCGCGAAGAGCGAAGCCACAGCCATAAAAGAAGCGGCTGATGACCTGGCGCGGCGCGTTGTGGAAAGAACTATCGAGGAATGGTAACCCCGGCCCCTTCTTCAAGTCCTTCCGTATTCCTCTTCGTGGGAAAAGAGAAGTATCTTAAGGAGCGGGCGATAACCGAATTGCGTTCCCGATCGCTCGACAGCTCTTCGGGTGAGCTGGACTACAAGGTTCTGCACGGCTCGGATACGTCCGCGGATGAGATAATCGGCTCGGCCGGGACGCTGCCTTTCTTTTCGTCAAAGAGGCTGGTAGTAGTAAAAGATTTTGATAAGCTCTCCAAAGAAGATACCTCAAAAGTAGTAGC
>CAYVCD010000061.1:0-8283 GCA_964450115.1 uncultured Planctomycetia bacterium | reverse complement strand
TTTTGAGCTTCTCTATCGCCTATATATCCTACTATCCCGCACATATCTTCCCCTTCACAAAAGCTATTCTACCACGAACCATCGTCATCTTCACGTCAAATTCTTTACTGAACACAACTATGTCGGCATCCTTGCCTGCGGCTATAGAGCCCTTCTCGCTCTCGACCCCTAAAAGCTTCGCGGGATTCATTGTGATAGTATTTAACGCTTCCTGCAACGATAGATTGGCGCTCTTTACGGCATTCTTTAACGCGCCTATCATAGTAAGCGATGAGCCGGCAAGCCTCCCATCGCTGAAGCGATATGCGCCGCCCATTGCAATCGCATCTTTAGATGGTTCTGATACGAGCGAATCCGTGACCACTATAACTTTCTCTCTTTTCTTCGATTTTAACGCAAGCCCGAATAGGGCTCTGTGCACATGTATGAGGTCGAGTATTATCTCTGCCGTTACTCTGTCGTCGGAAAGAACCGCGCCCGCAACTCCAGGCTCGCGCCTGTCTATGGGGCTCATGGCATTGAAAGTATGGGTTGAGTGAGTTATGCCTGCGTCGATCCCTTCGATGGCGGATTCATAAGTTGCGTCCGAATGGCCTATCGAAGCGATAATCTTATGTTTACGCAATAACTTTATGAGGGGGTTGGCGCCTCTGAGCTCAGGGGCTATGGTCATAAGTTTTAAGATCGGAGAGCACCGATCAATTATACCGGCCAGCTCTTTTAAGTCAGGCGTTCTTATGTAAGAAACGTCTTGAGCTCCCGCCCTAGCTTTGCTTATGTACGGGCCTTCGAGACGAAGACCCAGCACGTTGGGCCCAAAAGGATGGGTCCTGATAAATTCTTTTATGCTTTCGGCCCTCTTATAGATATAACTTAACGGCGCGCAGGATTCGGCGATCACAAATGCCGTAGTGCCATGCCTCGCCTCGTTAAAGAATATCTTTTCGGGCTCTCCGTGTATGTGGCAATCGATAAAACCCGGCGATACGAAAGAGCCCTTGGCGTCTATTACGAAAGCGCCCTTCTTCGGCGCCGTCTTTCTGTTGATGGCCGCGATCTTGCCGCCGCTTATCATGATCGTCGCACCGTCCACGATCCGGTCCTTCAGTATCACACGCCCGTTTTTAATATAGATATTTGTCATACTTTTAATATACTGCGCTGGTGGGAAAAGTCTGAAGTGGCGTCCCCATCCGGATTTGAACCGGAGTCGTCAGGATGAAAACCTGATGTCCTAGGCCAGGCTAGACGATGGGGACGGCGATCACTTTTTTCGTTTTGTTGCTTTTTTCTTCGGAGCCTCTTTCTGTTTGGCTTTCGGCTCTTCTTTCTTTGGAGGCTCTTTTGGCTTATCCGCCCTTATCTCTTCTTTTGGCTTTGGCGCTTCTTTTTTGACCAGCGACTCTGCCTCTTTTAGCTTCTCTTCCTCAGCCGCCTCATCCTCAGGGATGATCTTCGCCACTGATGCTATTTTATCACCCTTGTCAAGTTTCATGAGCCTTACGCCCTGAGTTGAACGCCCGGTCGACCTTATATCTTTGACCGGCGAACGGACTATCATGCCCTTTTCCGTGATAAGCATCAGCTCGTCTCTGTCTGAGACCGTCTTCATCCCGACGGCTTCACCGTTCTTGCCGGTGACCTTAATGTTTATAATACCCTTGCCGCCGCGGGACTGCAGCCGGTATTCTTTAAACGACGTGCGCTTCCCAAAACCTTCCTGGGTCACTGTAAGGACCGTCTGATCCTGCTTGGCGATCTCCATGGCCATAAGCGAGTCCTTCTTGCCCAATCTTATCCCGCGCACTCCCTTAGCGCCTCTACCCATATCCCGGACCTGAGACTCTTTGAAGCGTATCGCCTTGCCTTCGCGCGTAGCCAGAAGAAGCTCAGCGTTACCATCGGCGCGCTGGACCTCTATGAGCTCATCGCCTTTTTCTAATGTTATGCCTATGATCCCGCCTTTTCTTGGATTTGAATAAGCTGTAAGGGCCGTCTTCTTTATGGTACCGTTCTTGGTCGCCATGACAAGAAATTCGCCCTCTTTAAACTGCCTCACGGGAACGAACGCGCTGACTTTTTCTCCGGTGCCGAGAGTCAGGAGGTTTATGATAGGCCTGCCTTTCGATGTGCGGCCCCCTTCCGGTATCTCGTGCACTTTCAGCCAGTGCACTATGCCCTTGTCGGTGAAGAATAGCATGTAGTCATGCGTCGAGGCGATGAAGAGGTGCTCTATAAAGTCCTCCTCTTTTATGTCGGCTCCGGTGACGCCCTTGCCGCCGCGCCGCTGCTTTCTGTAGCTCGATACGGGCAGGCGCTTCAGGTAGCCGGCATGGCTTATCATGATGACGACGTCTTCTTCGGCTATCAGGTCCTCTATGTCGAGCTCTTCGGTCTCGGGCAGCACTTCCGTCCTGCGCTCATCGCCGAACTTTTCACTAAGCTCTTTCATCTCTTCTTTGATTATGTCGAGGACCTTCTTTTCGCTCTCCAGGATGGACTTAAACAGCTCTATCTTTTTTATCAACTCGAGATACTCTTTATCTATCTTGTCGCGTTCCAGGTGCGTAAGGCGCTGCAGCTGCATTTCTAGTATCGCCTGAGCCTGCCTGTCGGAGAGCCCTATCTTTTCCATCAGGCCCGCCTTGGCTTCCTGCGGATCTTTGGCGGCCCTTATTATCTTTATGACCTTATCGAGCTCCTTAAGCGCTATCTTTAATCCTTCGAGTATATGCGCCCGGTCCTGAGCCTTCTCGAGGTCATATCTTGTCCTGCGGGTAATGATCTCTTTTCTGTGGCGGATGAACTCTTCTAAGGCCTCTTTCAGATTTAAGACCCTCGGCCTGCCCTCGACGAGCGCCAGCATTATGACGCCGAAAGTAGTCTGCATCTGAGTATGCTTATAGAGCTGGTTTAAGATAACTTTAGAGTTCGCCCCCCGGCGCACTTCGATCACAACGCGCATCCCGTCCTTGTCGGACTCATCCCGCAGGTCCGTGATGCCGTCTATCTTCTTGTCTGTAACGAGGTCCGCTATCGACTCTACCAGGTTGGCTTTATTCACCTGGTACGGCAGCTCTTTTATGATGATGGCTTCTTTGCCGTTCTTCTGTTCTTCAATAAATGCCTTGGCGTGAACCTTCAAAAGGCCGCGGCCGGTAGTATAGGCGTTCTTTATCCCCTCGGTGCCGCGTATTATCCCGCCCGTCGGGAAGTCCGGCCCCTTTACTTTTTTCAAAAGATCCTTGGGGTCGCAGCCCGGGCTGTCTATGACGAGCATAACGGCTTCGGCTATCTCTTTTAAGTTGTGCGGCGGGATGTTAGTTGCCATACCGACCGCTATCCCGCTTGAACCGTTGACGAGCAAGTTGGGCAAACACGCCGGGAGCACCGTCGGCTCCTTGAGGGATCCGTCGAAGTTAGGCATAAAGTCAACTGTGTTCTTCTCGATATCGAGAAGCATCCAGTCGGCAATGCGGTCGAGCCTCGCCTCCGTGTAACGCATACTCGCGGCCGTGTCCCCGTCGACCGAGTTGTGAACAAAGATGCCTGCGGCCAGAGCAAAATTATGAGTTGTGTTTACGGTCAAATCATACACATCTTCTCTTTTTTTAAGAAATTCTACTTTTAGAACTTTATGGTTAAGCACCGGCTGTTTATGCTTTCGCTTATACAAAAATTCGGTTATTTTTGAAGCGTCTCCGTCACAATACTGCTTTACAGCCTTTTCATATCTTACAATACCTGCGCCGTGGCGGCTTCCATATTGAGATCGCGCTTTTTCATAATTAACAGGCGTTATCTCACCGTGGTTCTCTAATGTGCATTCGCATACTTTCAAGAATCTGTAAAAATTCGCGTTCGCGCCGTTTTTCGTAAGAATGGGCATGAACTTTTCTCTGTATTCTGGGATTAACCATCTCCGCTTATTTACCGCGGAGATATGGCTTCTATGTTCGGGCTGAGCCCACAGTAATAAAGACATTTTCTTCGTGATCCCCGCCATGCGTTGAGCGTAATCCTTGTTTTGCCATTTTTTTGTAAGCTCCGCTGATTTTAATCTGCTCAGCAGGGCCCTAAAGTCCTGGCGCTGCCATAATCTTTTTAAATTATCTTTAGACGCCTCAGCCATCATCTTCTTGTATTCCGCGTCTCCCCACAGCTTCTTTACCGCCGCTATTTTCTTCTTTCTGTACTCCGGGTCTCTCCACATCTTTTTGTTTCTGAGCGCCATGCGGCATGAATAAGTTTCTCTATTATTTACATCGTCCCAGAACCGTTTTCTACCTTCGCTAAGTTTTGCGCGGTATGAAGGGTCATTCTTATGGCGCGAGGATGTTAAATTGTAGTGTGTTTCCCAGTGTTTGCGCCATTGGATCCTGAGAATATTGCCCGGGCTGTTATTGAGTTTATTGAAATCTATGTGGTGCCTTATTCTGCCGGAGCTCTTTGGGTAGATTTTATTTTTAATATTCCATTCGTCCGCCAGGCGGTGCGCCCAACTCCATGTATCTGAAAGCGGCTGATAGACCATTTCATACCCAACGGCATTAGGGTCATCTTTTCTTAGCGACAGTCTGGTATAGAGAGGCATGAGCGAAGCGCCCGGCACAAGCTCCTGCGCCTCTTTATACGTACCATCTCTTAGCATAAATTTATGATTCAAGGTGCATTTTATCTCTTCATTATTATCAAGCGTTATTTTCATTACCGGGGCATTTTTCTTGGTTAGCCTGGGCCGGCGTATTTGTGCTATCTCTACTTTCCCCGACGTCTCATTAAAGGTAAATGTATAATTTTTCTTGCCCTTGATATCTTCCTCTATTAATTCTCCGAAGCTTATCGATCGGCCATCAGCTAACTTGACTTTCGTGTCAATAGTAAAACAGCCAAAATTTCCTTGGCCTTCTACAAGAGTATAACGCAGAGAAAAGTCCTGCGCCATTCTCACGAGAGTATCGTAGATCGCGGAGTCACCGTGCGGATGATATTTCCCCATTGTGTCGCCCACGATCCTTGCCGATTTCTTGTATGGCTTATTGTGCTCTACGCCGAGCTCCTTCATCGCGTAAAGAATCCGGCGATGCACCGGCTTGAGGCCGTCACGCGCATCGGGCAGCGCCCTGCCTACGATGACGCTCATCGCGTAATTTATGTAGGAGTCTTTCATCTCCTCTTCTATATATACCGGTATTACTTTTTCATTACGTGCGTACATGTCTCTCCTCTTTAATTAAATATCCAATACTTTTACTTCATGTGCGTGTTTCTCAATAAAATCTCTTCTGGGCTCAACGGCCTCGCCCATCAATATGGTAAACATGGAGTCGGCTTCGACCGCATCCTCGAGCATGACCTTCAGAAGCGTCCTCTTCTCGGGGTCCATCGTGGTCTCCCAGAGCTGGGTGGGGTTCATCTCTCCCAAGCCCTTATACCTCTGTATGCTCATACCCTCTTTGCCTACACTCTTTACAAAGTGCAGGACCTCTTTGAGAGAAGAGAGGCCCTTGGTCTCCTTCTCCATCTTTATGGTATACACAGGTTTTGCTGACTCTTTTTTAGAAACCTTCTTGTCCTTTGGGCTCTCTTCCGGGGCATCATACTCATCCATATCGACCCCAAGCTTATCTATCTTATCTATGATCTTCTCGATCTCTCTTGCCTCGTAAAACTCTATATAGTCTTTATTCTTGACAGTGTCCTCGTCTCCCACATGCTTTGACAGCTCATCGTCATTATATAAAAAGTGGGGCTCTTGCTCCACTTTTACCATGTAAAGTGGTAGTTTTTTGGTCTTCTTATGCCTTAAAGTGATGTATTTTGATAGATTCGCTCCACTTCGCTCAATTGCGTTACCATAACCTTCCAGCTCTATCAGCGCGTCCAGAACAGCCTTCAGCTGCTTATCCGTAAACTGATGCTTGTCCTTTACTCTTACCAGAGTCATGCCCTCGGTGCCGAGCTCTAATAGAAGATTGTTATATTCATCCTCTGTCTGTATATACTCTTCTCTTTTCCCTCGTTTGATCTTATACAAAGGCGGCTGGGCTATATAAATGTGCCCATTTTCGATCAGGGCCGGCATCTGCCTGTAGAAGAGCGTCAAAATAAGCGTCCTTATGTGTGAGCCATCGACATCGGCATCGCACATTATTATTATCTTATGATATCTGATCTTGGCTATATCGAACTCTTCGCCAATTCCACAGCCTATCGCGGTGATTATTGTTCGTATTTCTTCGTTGGAGAGCGCTTTGTCGAGCCGCGCCTTCTCTACGTTCAGTATCTTGCCTTTCAACGGCAATATCGCCTGGAATCTTCTGTCGCGTCCCTGCTTTGCCGAATTGTGAACAAAGACTCCGGAAGCCAACGCGAAATTATGCGTATTCGGTACTTCTATATCATATACGTCGACTTTGTCAGTCAGCCATTCAACTCTCTTTACCTTATGATTATAGTTTTTGCCGGCTTCACACATCTTGCCCTCATCATTGCTGAAAAATCTTTCTCGCAAAGTGTCGAGCTTTAATAAGTTTTTGTCCTTCTTGGACTTTCTTTCTGCCTCATAGCGCGACGCGTCACCGTATGTATCGAGAACGGTTTTCAACAAACCCATGCTGTGCTTAAAATATGTCTGATCGTAAGTTTTTTTACGCTTCGCCCTGAATGCCTCCGTCCATTGCTCTTTCGTCTTTTCCCGCCTCCACGAAATAAGAGTACTATCGCCCCACTGTATCTTGGACGCATCAGAATGCTTTTTTCTGTGCTCCGGGTGGTTGTCAAAATATTGCTTCGTCCCCAAAGCCTGCTTGCTTCTATTGGCCGGGCTAGCCCAGTGTTTTTTCTGCGCTTCGTTTATGAGCCTTAGTATCCGAGCCCTAAATTTTTCATCCTTATTGAAGAACTCCATATACTTTTTAAGCATATATTGTTTATATGCGGGATCCTCCCATTGTTTTTTAGCGTTTTTGCTAAGAACGGCCGATTGTTTCTTCATGATTTCAGAAAGCTTCTTGCGGTATTCTGGCGTTCTTTTTGTTCTATTGCATTTTTCAATAACTTCTTTTGTATGCATTGTCTTCTTAATGTGCTTTCTGTGAAACTCAAAGTGCCCAGCCCTGCTCATCCGAACAATATTGTCTGGGCGGTTATTTAGTTTATTAAAGTCTATATGATGCCTGGTTTCACCGTCGGATATTTTATATACTGCCCGATCAAGATTGTGTGCGTCCGCCAGAAGATGCCAAAATATCCATTGATTTTTTGCTGTGTCAAACACCATCGGGTAGCCTTCTATCGTTACCCCGCCTCCTTTAGAGGAGAGCTTCGTCCTGAACGGCATAAGAGATTCACCGGGCCGCAGATCTTTTGCCTGGACGTAAAAACCATCTCTTGCCATAAACAAATGATCGGGCGTACATATTATTTCTTCGTCGTTATCTAAGACGACGTTGACGACGTTGGCCTCTTTTTGTGTGCATCTGGGGCTTGCTATCTCTTCGATCCCCACGCTACCGTTATCTTTTATTGTGAAACAATAATTTTTTTTGCCATTTTTCCATTCACGAACCAACTCTTTAAAGCTGAGGCTTCTCCCGTCGGCCAGAGCAACTTCGGTTTCTCCAAAAAAACATCCGCCGGCACTGTCGCCCTCGACCAAGTAGACTTCGCAGAGACTTGCGTCGGTCTCCTGGCAGTCGGCAAGTTTTCCCGGAAGCGAAGCGCCTTCAAGGGCGCCTTTCCGTCGGGTGAGCTCGCGGGCTTTTCTCGCGGCCTCGCGCGCGCGCGCAGCCAATACGGCCTTCTCTATGATCTTGTTGGCTACGGGCGGGTTCTCTTCGAGAAATGAGCCGAGCGCTTCGTTGACTATCGACTCTATTATTCCTTCGACCTCAGAGTTGCCGAGCTTCGTCTTTGTCTGGCCTTCGAATTGCGGGTTCGGGACCTTCGCGCTTATTACGGCGCTCAAGCCTTCTCTGGCATCATCCCCGGATATTGTTGAATCTTCATTCTTTAAGAGCTTCTTCGATTTGCAATACTGATTTATCGTCCTGGTCAGCGCTGATTTAAACCCGGTTAAGTGCGTACCGCCTTCTATGGTGTTGATGTTATTCGCGAATGTGAATATGCTTTCGGCGTAGCCGTCGTTATACTGCATCGCCACTTCCGCCTGGACACCGTCCTTCTCCTTCGCAAAATATACAACTTTCTTATGAAGGACGTTCTTGTTCTTATTCAGGAACTCCACGAACGATACTATGCCCCCGGCAAACTTGAACTCTA
>CAYVCD010000060.1:0-8409 GCA_964450115.1 uncultured Planctomycetia bacterium | reverse complement strand
GTCGGATCCATAAGCTGAAAACCCGCCGTGGCCATAATGGCGATGAAAAGAAGCAATCCGGTACGTGTCTTTAAATACTGGCTTGCCAAAAGATACCCTGCGATAAAAAATAAGATCATCGCGAATATCTTGATATGATGATTGAGGTGCTCAGGACTTGTGGGAACGATAAGCTTGTAAACCCCTACAGCCAGCGATCCGGTTATTCCGCCTGACCATTGAAGATGCGGATAATGGAAATACCAGCCGCTGTTTTCCTGACCTATGCGCAGGTCCGCGGTAGTCACGAATGCCTGATCAGACGGATGCGCCGGAACGCGTCCGTTTTGAGAGAGAATAGCGACCGCGGACATCATGATAACAGCGGCAAGAAAAAAAACTCCGAGTTTTTGTTTTAAGCTGTATGGCATATTTTAAATTGTTTCCGGGCAGCTTCCTTTACCCACGCAGGCATCGATCAGAACATTATTTTATATCTTGATCTCATATTCTCTTCTCCCTGCCATTCTCAATATATCCTGCCGCTTAGCGAGGAGAGTATTTAGCGTCAGAGTAACTTCCTATCACGATCACCGTGACCGGCAAAAGGATCAAATAGCTGTTCCATGACATAAACGCGCTGTGTGTATACGATGTATTGGCAAAGACCTCGTACCACAGAATGGGGATCGGACATATGGCGAGCATGGCAAGGCGCTTGCGAAAGACGCTATAAAGATACGCCTTCGCCGGATGCAGCGCGATCGCCATAGCCACGGCAGCGCATAGAACCGCCATATTCCCGCCAACCCTGAAGAAAACGTTTCGATAGGTCGCCATCCCAAAACCAAGCGTCAGATTGTAGCGCTCTATAGGACCGTGAAGCCGGTGTGCGGCTACACCGACAATAGCCTTGATCCCAACCGCGCCATCCCGCAGGAATACCAGCCCGAATTTTAAAATCCAAAACCCAAAATAGCCGACACACCAGGCAGCGGCGATATGAAAAAGGAACCGAAGATCATCCTTGGGCCCGCTGGGCTCCGGCTCCAGGCCTTTAAGCCACATAAGCGCTGTTGCTGGAACCATAAACGTGACCAGGGGATTGGAGAAGGTGTCCAGGAAGATCGTCATACCTCCGATCGTTACAAAAATATTTACAAACCTTAACGTATTATCTCGCCCGCCTTTGTAGGCAACAGATACTATAAGGACAGCAAACAACATAAGTCCATAAAGCAGTGCGAAATTAGGCGAAACAACGCCCCGTTCGGTAAAGAGAAACAAAAACGGAGCTATGAGCCCCAAAGCCGCCGCCGCACCACCGCGACGCATGAAGCCTATAACGGCGACTACGAAGAGCGCTTGCATGCCCAGGATCAGGATCGCACAAACTCCCTGATAGGCAAAGCGATTCAAAAGTGGACGGTATATCGCGACGGAACCATACCAGTAACGTTTATAGTAATAAGGCGGCTCCGGTTCACCCGACAGGATCTTTTTAAAAGGATCATTATAAGGAGGAAGATCAGCACAGACCGTGGGCGCCTCAATGACACTGACAAGCTTGTTCCTGAACCCTCGCTGATCGGCTTGCAGGCCGAATGCCAGAATCTGGCATTCGATATCGCCTAATGATGAGCCTAAAGGCGTCCAGCTGACCGAAGCGCCCTCCTTTTGTATCAAGTCGGAACGCAAGAGGTTCCTCATGATATTCTCATTCGGCACCGACATCGCAAGCATCATAAGCGCCAATGCAATAACCAACATGACCGCCAGAATGATAGGGACATAACGCCAGTTCTTCATTTTTAATTCCTCCCAAATCTACCCTTAGACAGATCAATAATGGCGCTCGCCGCGCACCAGAGCATCGCCGGCCAGGCCCCAAGAACGTATCTATGCTCATTATCCCCGAATACTAACCCAAAAAATACTGTAATCAAGAATATATTCAACAGCATAAGCATAGTGAGGTAATGATAACCTGACAAACTTCGGCGTCTTAAGTGTTTAAATACCATAAATAAAGAAATGACCGCTAAAAGATAGATAATCAGTTTCAATGCCAAAAGTAGCCCCAGGATAGACTTGCGGATGATCTTAGGGGTAAATTGTATAACATTCAGTAATTGAGCGTTAGTTTCATTATTCACCCAAAGGCTTGTAGTCCGCCAAACTCTGGTCAATCCGTAATTAACAAGGAAATTATCTTTTATCCGCTTATTTGCGACCGCCTCAAAAATACGATCCACTTCTTCCGTATAGCCGGATTTAGCGTATAAAGAAAGCGCCCTGGCTATCTCCTGCTTTTCATAATCATCGCCAAAGGCGCGCGGTGGCAATTTCTCCAGTCTTTTATCAGAGCTTCCATAGGCAAAGCCTTGTCCGGAAGATTTCTCGGTACCGAACCAGGTGTAGGTCCAATCCAAAGCTCCTTGACCAGACCAGCGGTATTTTGGGATCAATTCCGCTTTACCGGTCAAGTAATGGCGATAGCCAATTTGCAGGCCGCAGAATAAAATAAAGATCAACCCCGAATAGCAGCCGTATTTCAGGATCGAATTCAGTCTTCTTGATTTAATAATGACCGCTGCAAAAACAATGATCGGAACCAATACGATCCTTTCGATCCGCAACATGAAGGACAGGCATAATAATAGGGTTGAAATCACCAGAAAAACCGCCTCCCGGCCGCTTTTTTTTGTTTTAATGAACGTGAATAGGCCAATCAGGGCTAACGTAGTTATAGAAGCGGTCAGGGAATCCGGATAAATGCTGGCAGAATATTCAAATACCCACGGTTGAATTCCGAGCATCAATGCCACAAGATAGGTCCATTTTGAACCTTTTAAAAAAGCGCAGGCTATTAAATATAAGATCATCATTACCGCAGATATTAATGCAAACTGAATCACCCCGGATTTCCATCTCTCACACCTAAAGCCGGAGTCAGAAATATTACAAATTCTTAAGAAAATTGGATAGCCCGGAGACCTGAAATCAGAGTCCTCTGACTTCTTTCCCAGCGCCATGTCGACGTCATCCGCTTTAGGCAAGATCCCATGTTTGGCAAGATATTCCGTCTTATAGGTATAATAGGGTTCGTCTCCGCCCAAAGATGTTCCCCTATACTTCACTTCTTTCGAAAAAATAACAAACTGCCCGAGGATTAAAATAATAAATAAAGAAAACGAGCAGATATTTGTTATGCTTATTCTATTATTCATTTATTAACTTCACCCCTCTCTTATTTCCGGTGAAATTTTACAATCGCCGCGCAAACATGCCCAACCTGCTCTTCTGTGAGTTGCGGGAATATCGGCAGGCTCAAAACCTCCTGCGCGGCTTTCTCCGTTTGGGATAATGCGACAACTCTTTGCAGACGCCCGGAATAAGCCGGCTGCAAATGAATAGGCATCGGATAGTGAATAATAGTGCCGATACCTTCCTGCTTAAGGCGTTCTGCCAAAGCATCGCGCCGGGAGGAGCGCACAACATACTGATGAAAAACATGCTTTGCGCCGAAATGCGTTTTAGGTAAAATCAAACCGGTATCTTTAAGTAGATCGTCGTACAATCTTGCTAATTCATTGCGCCGGGCGTTCTCCGATTTAAGAAACCCAAGCTTAACTCTTAAAATCGCCGCCTGCAGCTCATCCAGGCGCGAATTGCCTCCGGAAATTTCACTTACATATCTCCTCCGCCAGCCGTACTGCCGCAATAACCTCACCCGCTCTGCCAGCGCTGCGTCGTCAGTTACCACGATTCCACCATCACCCAATGCTCCTAAATTTTTTGTGGGATAAAAACTGAATGCCGCCATATCGCCGAAAGTTCCGGTCATGCGTCCATCCAGCGTCGCGCCATGCGACTGAGCGCAATCTTCAATCACGCGCAATTTATACTTACGCGCCAATTCCAGGATCGCCGGCATATCTGCCGCTTGGCCATATAGATGCACCGGGATAATCGCCTTAGGCTTGCCGGCAGGAGGATGAGCCAGCGCCTCAACGAGGCTCTCTGGATCCATGGTATAAGTATCCGGATCAATATCAACTAAAACCGGAGTTGCGCCGGCCAGCTCGATTGCAGCTACTGTAGCTACTGCCGTATGCGAAACAGTGAAAACCAAGTCACCCGGCCCAATACCGCAGGCCCGCAAGGCCAGCTCCAGCGCGTCAGTGCCGTTACCGACCCCGACAGCATGGCTGGCCCCTACAAAAGAAGCAAAATCTTTTTCAAAGGCTTCTACCTCTTGTCCTAAAATATACCAGCCGCT
This sequence comes from uncultured Planctomycetia bacterium, assembly GCA_964450115.1. Lineage (GTDB taxonomy): Bacteria > Omnitrophota > Gorgyraeia > 2-01-FULL-45-10 > 2-01-FULL-45-10 > 2-01-FULL-45-10. The sequence goes on along the minus strand of CAYVCD010000060.1, from coordinate 4,148 downwards.
CTCCAGCACGCGCTTGATCGCGGCATCAATTTCAGTGCGATGGGCCAGATATCCGGCCTTAGGGTCGCTTTGCGCTACAGTTATCGGATGCTCTTGGCTCATAGGTAATGCTCCAAATTTTTACGAAAATAATCCAGTGTGCGGGCCAGCCCTTGCTGAAGATTGATCTTAGGCGCCCATTTCAGCTCCGAACGGATCAGTCGGTCATCAGCCTGATAGTCGCCGATATCAATGCGCTTACGGTCAGCAGGAAATTCAAGGGTCTGGAATGTGCCGCTGCCGTTGGCCGCCACCAAAAGGCCGGCTAAATCTCGCAAGCTGACAACTTCGCAACCGCCCAGATTGAAAACTTTGCCGTTAGCCTCTTCACTAACTGCTGCCAGCAAAAACGCGTCAATGGCATCGTCAATATAGGTAAAATCCCTAAGCTGCTCGCCTCCCCAGACCTCAAAAGGCTTGCCTTCTGTGCAACTAAAACATAGGTAACACTTTAGACCGGAGACATGGGTTACACTACATATACTCACTTTCAAAGGGTTCTAGCCTTTTTGTATGTAGATTTATAATAGATACTGGTTGAAAGCTAAAGTTTATCTGCCATACGCCATCGCTTATTTCTTTTAAGCCGATTGATTCGCCGCACAAGAGTTCCGACAGATAGTAATAAACTCCCTTGAATCTTATTTGGCCTTTGTGCCATACCCTCCTTACGGAGAAGCTAGGATCATATTCGGGATGATACAGCTTTTCCTTGTACTCCCGGTCTGATTTCTTGTAGATACTGGCCGGTGGCTTTTGCCCTAGAGCTTCATGAGGTCTATCCTCATTGTACTCTATCCGGAACGTATCGAACCTCTCCTGCTGCTCCGGCAGGCTTGCCGCCGGAGGACTGATCACGCATTCCTTTAATGTGCGATGCATGCGCTCGTGTCGGCCGTTTTGTTCGGGCTTACCCTTGGCTATCCGTTCAGGTACTATACCCAGCTTAATCCACCATATGGACAGCCTGCTCAAGCCCGTTACATTTCTTGCCGCAAAGGGTATCCCGTTATCGATACGGATAGCATGAGGCATGCCGTATTCCCTGAAGGTCGCTTTAAAGACTTCTTTTGTCTCTTCATAACGTGGACCGAATAACCCCTGACAAGCAAGCAAATAGCGGCTCCTGTTATCGGTTATTGTCAGCGGATAACATAATCTGTTATCGTCTGTCCTGAACTGCCCTTTATAATCGGCGCTCCATATGTCATTCGGAAGGGAACATTTTAAAAACGGTTCGCTGTATGCGGGCACCTTCCTCCTTAAGCGCCGCTTTCTTGATAATCCAAGCTTTCTAAACCATTCCCCTGCCGTGCTTGGAGCCGGCCATTTCTCATTGGGACTGCGATTTTCCAAAGAGGCTATGATCTTCTTGGGTCCCCATCTCCTGTGTTTATACTTTTCCGCGACAAGGACTTTTATTATATCGTCCGGCGTTTTATTGGAACATTGTTTTGGAGCCCTGCTTTGATCTTTTAGCCCATCGAGGCCTTCAGCCTCATACCGTTTAACCCATTTATACACCGTCTTACGGCTTAAAGCGTATTTTTGCGCAAGACTTGTTATATTATCATCACGTTCACACCAATCCGATATCATCTTTATCTTCTGGTCCATAGGTCTTATATCCTTCCATGGCATGGCGCACCTCCTCGCCATGCATTTTACTACTCATCTGTTACCTATGTCCCCGGTTTATTTTGTTACCTATCTTACCAGTTTGTACCTTCCAGGAGCAGCCTGACCCACGCCCCCAAAAAGGTCTGCCGGGCGTCTTTAACGCGCATGCGCGGGCCGTAGGTATTTGTCAGCCGTAGAGCGCAGGCGCGGATCCCGTAGACGTTGTTATAAAGGATATGATACCATTCACCCGCCATTTTATTGATGCCGTTGACATCTGTGGGCCGCAGGAGATGTTTTTCATCCACAGGCAGATAATCGGGTTTTCCGTAGATCTGGCGCGTGCTCGCAAAGACTATTTTTGCATGCGGATTGTATTTCCGGCAGGCTTCCAATATCGAAAGTTGGGCCCGGCAGTTTATCTCCATGTCGGTTTCCGGGTCCTGCATGGAATCAAGGTGACTGGTCTGGCCGGCCAGATTAAAAAGATAGTCCTGCCCCTGGATCAGGTATTGCATGCTGTGCTTATCGCGCACATCGGAGTTGTGGACCTTGACCTTGTCTTCGATGCCGCGGATATTAAACAGGTTCCCGCCGTATTCCGGGATCATGCTGTCTATCAGGGTAACCTGCGCCTCTGACTCCGCTAATCTGCGGGCAAGATTTGAGCCGATAAACCCCAGGCCGCCGGTAATGAGGATTTTTTTACCCTTCATGGGAAAATACCTCCCTTACCACATATTGCGGGGTCTGATTTACGGTCATATATTGTTTACCGATGTATTCCCCGATCACTCCAAGCACAATTAATTGGACGCCTGAAAACAGCAGGACGGCCATGACTATCCAGGCAATGCCGTGAGCTAACCCGGGATAAAATATCTTTTCAATGATTATTTGAATTATGCCGATAGCGGCAATGCCGGAGAACAAAAGTCCTGCAAAAGTCGCCGCCCTAAGCGGCTGGACAGAAAAATTTACAAACATATTAAGCCAAAGGCCGGCCAGTTTTCCTAGGGTATAACCGGATATCCCATCTCTTCTTTCTTCATGGCGCACCATAACCTTGCCTATATTTCCGGTTGAGCGCAGGATTAATCCGTCGATGTACGGGTACGGGCCTCTATATTTAATAACCTCATTGACGAGGAAACGGCTCATGCATTTAAAACTCGATAAATATAAGTCCCGGGGCTTGCCTAATAAAAAGCAGGCGACTTTGTCATTAAACTTGCTTCCCAGATTTCTGAACCACGAGTGGCGTTTTGTTTCATACTCGCCGTAAACAACGTCAAAGCTGCCTTTAAGGGCCGCGTCGATTAATTTAGGGATCTCCTCAATTGGATTTTGAAAATCATCATCGATGACCACCGCGTAATCCCCTTTTGAATGGCTAAGCCCTGCCAATACCGCATTGTGTTCCCCAAAATTCCGGGCTAAACGGATATATTTTACAATTCCTTTATGCCTGTTAAATGCCTCCACACATGCCTGGTGGCTATTGTCCTTACTGCCGTCATCGACCAGGACTATCTCCAGATTGTTTGAGCCCATCTTCGCTACCAATTGCTCTACCAAAGAGCCTATTGACCGCTCGCCTTGATATACCGGAATGATTATACTTGTCTTCATCTTTTTATTCCTTCCTTTTTGCTATTGCCACAACCGATAAACCGAACGGAAGATTAATATATTTTATTAAAAATGCTTCTAGCAGAAACGGCAGTTTGAAGAAATAATTTATGGCGCGTGGGAAAGGCCGTATATCCGAACTCTTGATTGTGCCGGGAAGGAATTTACCTTGTAATCGACGAAGAAGAGCAACCGGAAATAAGAGCGTACATGCATAAGTAATCCTAATCGGCTTAAAGCCGCAATCGGTCAACAAATTATTCAATTCGGGCGAGGAAAATCTTTTGCCGGTGCCTACCTTAACATCGTGTACGCTCCATAGCCATTTATAGGCAGCTACTCTTACAAGGAGTGATCCTTGTGGCTTCAGGACTCGGTAAGCCTCAGATAGTACTCCCTTAGGATCTTTAACGCCATTGTCGCTTATTACATCAAAAACGGTTACCAGGTCGAAGGAATGGTCGGAAAACGGCAACTTGTCTACCGAGCCGACTTTAACATTCTGAAAGCCTCTCTTCTGACAACAATTTATAGCATACTCCGAAATATCCACTCCGCTTACTCTTCCATATTTCTGCAAGAAGATCAGGTTTCCGCCTGTTCCGCATCCGGCATCAAGAATATCAATATCTTTTTTCGTCATAACCTTATCGAGAAGCACTTTGGTGATTCCCCTCATCCCGACAAACCAAAAATGGTCCTCTTCAACCTCGTACATATTCTTGTATTCTATTGCTTCCATAAGAATATTCCTCAAAAATTTTCTACGAAGCCAGCACTTCTTCAATCTTAAGCACAAAGCCTTTTGCGTCTTCGATGATCCACTCGGCGTCGTCATTGGTAATAATCTCAACGCC
>CAYVCD010000059.1:0-8557 GCA_964450115.1 uncultured Planctomycetia bacterium | reverse complement strand
AGGGAAGAGTACTGGGACCTTATAGCGCAATCCGATTACCAGTTTGCAGGGAAAGAATCCGTGGTTCAGATCAAGCGCGTCATAAAAGACGCCATAGTGGGCCCGTCTTTGGACCTCCTGGCCGGCAGGTCTATATATTATCGGCCTGATGTTGCGCTTGATGTATCGGATAATTTTTTAAAACGTAATCCTGCCCGCAGTAAAGTGGTATTTGATATAAGCCACCTCGATAAAGATAAGAAGCTTCCATTTGAAGATGGCGCTTTCAAGACAGTAACCATATTTTTCGGCATAAATTATATACACGATCTCGATCGGCTCGTAAAAGAGGTCAATAGGATCCTTGCCCCGGGAGGAAAATTTATTGTAGCAAGCAGCGAGAGAGCCGGCATAGGAGCGATAAAGGAAGCTTCTGTTACTTTGGGCAGAATGGCCAATTACGTCAAAGATAACGGATTTGCCATAATGCAGATCGAACACCTTTTTAATGATGGCGGCGAAACGGGGTATGTGTTGTTCATGAAGAAAGACGAAGGTTCCGGCGGCTCCGAACGGGAAACGCGCGCCAGGGAAGTGATGTGGTCGCTGAGGCCGGATTTTGGCGCGAAGGCGAATCTTTCAGCGGCGGAATTTGAGGCGCATGTGAAGAAGATGGCTGCGAAGCAGGGCGTAGAATACGTGAAATTTCCCGTAGGAGGCCTAAAAACCATCTTGGTTCCATTGGATCTATTACAACGGTTCCATAAGAATCTAGTGCGAGTGGTCTTCTGTTTATTTCAATTAGTAACCTTATTTAGCATACCCTCACAGGCTCGATCCGTATCTCCTGACGGGAAAAGACTTACGCGATTAATTACTAGCTATACCGGAAAGACGGCGTTTATCGCGCCTATAATTGCAGCTGGGGTAGTTGCGTTAGTCGCTGCCGCATTTTACAGCAATCCATTATCAGCTTATATTTCTCTTCTATTGATGAATATGTGGATAAGTAACGCCGTTTTCAGTGTAGTATTCGGGTATCTACCTTTGGTAAGGAATTATATATCTAGGCATGAGCTAAAGCACGCCTACATGTCCTTGCTTTTAAATGAGCTGGTGCGGCAGAAGAAGATTGATGTGGACTTCAGTGAAGCTAAATTGCGGCTTGGAACCGGGCTAATTTCAGATAGCGGTCTTGGCGGATGGGGGATGTTTTCGCTTAATAGAATAAATTTACATGAGATCGAAAAGATGGAGGATTATATAATAAGATCGGTAGTTTCAAAAACCGCCGCAAAGCCGCCAACCGGTTCGATCGCGGGCGCGCTGGAGCATCTTGCTAAAACCGATGCAAATAGCGCAAAGACCGGCAAGCAAATTGCGCAAGAATTGGGCCTGGCGTATGCTTCGATCGATACAGATTTGCGCGCGCTATACTATCATCTGCACCTGATCGAAAAGGTCGATAGGCAAGAGACAGGTAAAGCCGCGCGATACTATGTGCCGGAGAGCGTTAAGAAGAAATTGAACGACAAAGAAACGAGCTCCAAGATATTCCAAATTTTATCCCGCTTCAAAGGTAATTCCGGCGACTTACGCCTACGCCCAAATAGAACCACGCTTAAATATATCTACAAAAATAAGATAAAACCGATACTTAAACCTCCGGAGTCCATAGACGAGAGCCTGGAGTTTTACAGATGGGCGTTCCAATACGGGCCGGAGAATTTCTGGTTTAAGGTCAGCGGCAAGAGGGTGCTTGACCTGGGAAGCGGTTTAGGCGCATTGTCCATCTGGGCAAAAGAGCACTGGGCAAAAGAAGTGGTCGGTATTGATGTTAACTCTGAATCGATAACGAGAGCGAAAAAAATAGCAAAAGAAAAAGGGCTTGAGATCAGATATGAAAAAGGTGACGCGACGCAGATCCGATTTGAAGATAGTCGATTCGGCGTAGTTACGTCGGGCAGGACCCTCGAATTTTTGACGGCGAACACGAGAAGAGCGGCTCTCAAAGAGATTCAAAGAGTTTTAAAGACAAACGGGACCCTATTGATAGTTATCCATGATGATGAGGGTAGGCACATAGATAAAGGTGGTCGTGTTATTTGGCCTGATGGATATTGGGATGAGAAAGTATGGGAGACCGAGTTGAATGATGCCGGATTCGCGAATGTTCACATTGACATGGCCTGGCCGACCGAGCAAGAAGCACCTGCCAAGATAATTTACGCTACGAAACTTTCTGCAACGATGAAACTCCGGAAATGGTGTGAAGATCACAGTGGCGAAAAGATCACTCAAACTTTGGAAGATCTTTTTCGGGATTTTGGTGTAAGTAAAGGCGCCATCAGCAAGATCCTTAAGGATTACGATATAAAATTATCCTGGAACAAGGGAAGAAAGAACAAGCCCTTCCCGAAGGTCCTAAAATTTCGTGCTTGGGCTGAAAAACATAGAAACATGAAGACTACCAAGACGCCTGCCGGGCTATCCAGAATATTCGGCTTAAGCCCAAGCGTAGTATATGAGAATCTTAGAGACTACAACATTGAAACGCCGGTGGCGGGATCCATACTTGCGGGTCAAAGACTTCGTGCCTGGGCGAAAAAACACGAAGGGGAAAAGCTGGATAGGACGCTTGAAGATATCGCCAAAGAATACGGTTTAACCAGACAAGGTGTTCAGCAAAGCCTTAAGAAATATAATATAACAGCAAGTGGGCGCCCGGGAAAGCAACAGCCCTCTTTAGCGGGCCGAAAATTCCGCGCCTGGGGCGAAAAACATAGAAATAAAAATACAAAGAAGACACTAACGCAGCTTTCTAAAATATTCGACTTAAGCCAAAGTTACATCTCTAGGCTTCTTACGGATTACAACATAGAAGCTTCGAGGTCGGGGTCAGTCCTTGCGGGCCAAAAGCTCCGGGCGTGGGCCGAAAAGCATAGAAATAAAAAGATAAATATGACACAACCGGAACTTGCCGATAAGTTTGGAATACGGCAAAGTTCTGTCAGCAGGATCCTCGGAGAGTATGGCATAAAAACCAGAGGGCGCGTGAAGAAGGCAACAACTTTAGCGTCTTCGAAACCTGCTACCGATTCAAAGCGTCATTACACGGGCCTTGGGGCGATGGATGCCGACGCCGTGCCGTACCCGTCTTCGGGGGACAGAAGCCAGTTACAATACTCATCGGAGAAAGCGTGGCGCGCCGAGATGCCCATAGGTATAGTCGATTCCGGTCTTGGCGGTTTAAGCGTGGCTGAGGCGCTGCGACGCTCGATGCCCAACGAAAAATTATTATGCCTGATAGATACGGCCAACTTCCCATATGGGTCGAAAAGCGAAGAAGAGCTGATCAGGATAAAGGATGATAATATGAATTTATTATCGTCCCAGGGCGTTAAAGCCATTGTTATTGCGTGTGGTACATTGTCCACGGTCGGATACACCGATAGATCATTATACGGTCTGCCGATAGTGAATTTTGTAGATGCGCTGGCTAAAGAAGCGGTAAGGTCAACGCGGACCGGAAATATTGGCGTGCTTGCGACGCAAGCAACCATTCAAACTGGCGTCTTCCAACGCAAGATAGAGTCTCTAGGTATAGGGATGAGGGCTTTAGCCGTAGGGTGCTCCGACAGGTTTGTAGAGCTGGTAGAGAAGGGAGAGGTGAATACGCCCCAGGCGCGCAAGGTGGTCGAAGAAGAGATCGCTATATTGAAGATAAACGGCGTGGATACGATAGTCTTGGGTTGTTCGCATTATACATTCTTAAGAGATGTAATACAGGATATTATGGGTACGGATGTGAATATAATATCTTCCGAGCAGGCCGTAGCGAATGAAGTCGCCGAACTTCTCAAGACAAAAGAGCTTCTGGCGGCACAGCCCGCCAGGGCCGGGCCGCCGGTCTTTGTTACAGGCCCTCATAGCGGCCTTCAGGACAAAATATATTCCATGTTGGGCGCCCACGCTAAATATCAGATTATTCCATATAAAACTGCCAAAGTCTCCAGAGGCTCAGCAATACGAGCGGTAAAGCCGATCGCAGATCTGAAAAATATAAAAACAGTTCTTATCGTGAATAACGATGGCAAGCTGGGTTCGGTCGCTTCATTCTACGCCGGCCTTATAGAGAGTATTAGAAATACTTTCGGCAACGACGTCATTATAGATTATGTAGGCGCCGATAAGACTATATCTATATTTGCCGGAGAAAGGAATATTAGAAACATAAGAGGCATATCGAGCATAGGTGTAGGCAGGTCGATAAGGTCGCAGCTCAACGGAGGTGAAGAGTATGATCTCGTCTTCGATTTTGGCATGAATATTCTTCACAAAGACGAAGGCAGGAGAGGCGTTTATGGGAATTATAATTTTATCATGGGTACGTCTCCATCATATAGTGATCTTAAGGGGGGCGTAGCCGGCACCTACCATATCCGGGCCGGAAATCAATATGCAGCGATGAACGAATTTTTTGATAAATTGGGCATGAAGAGGCCAGGCACGCCATATTTAAGAGCGACTGAAGGCGGCAGGTCCGCTCTCGAAGCCGAGCTTGCGGCCAAGGGCATCGGAGGGCAGGATAAGATCATATTCCTTAATCCGAACGGCGTCAGCTTTGCGCACATGACGAGAAATAAACTTATCGCGGAATGGAGCGAATCCGCGCGCCTGATAGCGGAGAATACCGATTATTATATTGTGATGCAGGATGACCCGACCGCAAGAAGTATCTACAGATACATTTTGGCAAATTACGGTGAGAAGATAGCTAAAAAAGTTAAAATAGTGAAGCACTCCGACATAATATTCCTTAAAGCGCTGATAGACAGGTCGCTAGCGGTATTGACCGTCGATACGAGCGTCTATCACGTCGCGGCCGCAATGGGCAAGCCGTTCTTTGTCGTGGGTTTTGACGATCAATTCAAGGGGTGGTATCCGGGAAAGATGGATAGCGTTAAATCTGCCTTCTGGAGATTGGATAGGAAGGATAAGAGAGATATCGCGGATAAGGCAAAGCTATCGCACATGCCTAGAGCGGCATTGAATTTTATAAATACACTTGAGACCAAAGTATTGCCCAAAGATAAGTTAAAGCCGGCATTCGGCGAACTTGATAAGATGGTAAGGAGCCAGGCGAGTTGCAACGCCGCGCTGACAGATTGCGGCAGGACTCTGCAGAATGTCAGGGACGCGTCAAAGCTGCGTTTAGTTATTCCTGTAGAGGTATTAAAAAATTCCGTAGATATAACGCTGGTCCTGAAGAAGAAGATAGAATTGCTTAAGGTGCCGTTCAGGCTTGAAGTGACCGGTGTGGATGACTCCGATGCCGCGCTTGTAGAAGGGCTCAAAGAAAAACTCGGCATAAAAGGCGATGTTACTATAACGGCCATAAAGGAAAAAGATATCCGCGCAAAGATGGGCGATATTTATGACCGTACCAGAGTAGATGTGCCGGAGATCCAGTCAAGGGTAGAGGCCATAAAACGCCTGTCAAGAGAGTCTCAAGGCTTGGATGCGAAAGAGTATATGGCCATAGTGACAGGAGCGGTCATTCCAGATGAAGCAAGTACCCTTGAAGAGATATTGAAGGACCAGCTTGAAGATAATATTTCGATAATGGTAACGACAAATAACGACCCATCTAATAGCCTGTATATGCTGGCCGATATCATCAATAATTGGCTTAAAGACATGCAGAGCGGCAACTTATCTACCATAATAAGACTTCCCGCATTGGTGTCTCCCGAAGAGATGATAGGACGCCTTGGCGAATCTGTGCGCATGGCCTGGGCTGCCCTCATAGCCGCATAAAAACATTCCTAATCTATTCAATTGACACCCTATGAAGATGTATTATATAATTTTAGGCTATATATAGAGATTGCTTCGGCCCTACGGGCCTCGCAGTGACGGAGTGACTACTCAAAGGATGAATTTATGAAAAGCGACAAGATCAAGAAAGGTATTGAGAGAGCGGGTGCCAGAAGTCTTTTATATGCCACAGGCATATCAAAAGATGATATGGCGAAGCCTTTTATAGCGGTTGCTACATCCAGGACTGACATAATACCCGGCCATATACATATGGATAGGCTCGAGCGCTTTATCGAGCGGGGAATATGCATGGCGGGCGGCGTGCCGTTCTTCTTCGGTATCCCGGGCATATGCGACGGTATCGCTATGGGCCATTCCGGCATGAAGTATTCGCTCGCCTCGCGTGAGCTTATAGCCGATATGGTCGAGACTATCTGTAAAGCGCACTCTTTTGACGGGCTAGTCTGCCTGACCAATTGCGACAAGATCACGCCCGGTATGTTGATGGGCGTGGGTCGGTTGAATATTCCGTCTATAGTCGTTACCGCAGGCCCCATGATGAGCGGAAATTATAAGGGAAGGCGCCTATCGCTTGTTAAAGACACTTTTGAGGCGGTCGGCAAGTTCAAAAAAGGTGATATTTCGCAGGAAGAGATGTGCAATCTCGAGATGTGCGCGTGTCCGGGTGCCGGGGCGTGCCAGGGGTTATATACCGCAAATTCTATGGCTTGTGTTACCGAGGCGCTCGGCATGAGCGTTCCGGGTTGCGCGACCGCGATGGCGGTCTCCGCTAAGAAGGACAGGATAGCGCAGGAGTCGGGGGAGAAGATAGTCAATCTTGTCCGGCGCAATATTCTGCCGCGGACCATAATGAGAAAAGAGGCATTCGAGAACGCTATCAAGATCGATATGGCGCTTGGCGGTTCAACTAATACAGTTCTGCATCTATTGGCGATAGCCAAGGAGTTCGAAGTGCCGTTATCTATAGACACCTTTGATTCCATATCGCGCCAGACGCCGCATATTACCAATATTCTTCCTGGTGGAGAGCACTTCATGGAGGACTTAGAATATGCCGGAGGTATTCCTGCGATAATGAAGCGCATGAAGAATATGCTTAATGACGTCATGACATGCAGTTCAAAGACGATAAGCCAGATAGCCAATGACGCTCAGATTTTAGACGAGACCGTCATTCGTGATATTAAGAACCCGTATCATGCCGAGGGCGGCATCGCCGTGCTGAAAGGCAATATAGCGCCCGAAGGCAGCGTTGTGAAGCAGACGGCAGTCTCGTCAAAGATGATGAACTTTACGGGAAGAGCGCGCGTCTTCGATTCCGAAGAGACTTGTATGCAGGCGATCATGGCAGGCAAGATCAAGAAAGGCGATTGCATAGTTATCCGTTACGAAGGCCCTAAGGGCGGCCCGGGCATGAGAGAGATGCTATCTCCTACAGCGGCGATCGTAGGAATGGGCCTGGCCGAAGATGTGGCGCTAATTACCGATGGAAGATTTTCCGGCGGTACGCAAGGGCCGTGCATAGGTCACATCTCTCCCGAGGCTCAGGTGGGAGGCCTCATAGCCATAATCGAGGATGGCGACGAGATCGTGCTTGATATTCCGAAGAGGAAGCTAGAACTGAAAGTGAGCGATACCGAGATAAAAGCGCGTCTGGCAAAATGGCACGCTCCGGAGATAAAAGAGAAAGAAGGATATTTAGCGCGTTATGCGAAGTCCGTTTCATCGGCTTCCGAAGGCGCCATCCTTAAGATATAACTTATGAAGATGAATGGCGCGAAGATATTGATAGAGTGCCTCAAGAAAGAGAACGTCGAAGTGATCTTCGGCTATCCCGGCGGACAGGTCCTGCCGATATTCGACCAGCTTTACGACGCTCCGATCAGATTCATCCTGACCAGACACGAACAGGGTGCGGCGCACGCAGCCGATGGTTACGCTAGAGCCACCGGTAAGGTCGGGGTTTGTCTGGCCACATCGGGACCCGGCGCCACTAATCTTGTTACGGGGATAGCAACCGCTTATATGGACTCGATACCTATGGTGGCCATCACCGGGCAGGTGAAGAGCTTTTTGATAGGCAATGATGCTTTTCAGGAGGCCGATATCACAGGCATCACGCGGCCGATCACAAAACATAATTATCTCGTCGAGGATATCAATGATCTGGCAAGAGTGATCAAAGAAGCTTTTCATGTCGCTTCTACGGGCAGGCCCGGTCCGGTCCTGGTCGATATTCCATCTGATATACAGATGCAGGAGACGGAGTTCGTGTACCCTGATAAAGTACAGATGCGCGGATACAACCCGACTTATAATGGTCATCCGGGACAGATAAAGCGCGCGGCCAAAGCCATAAGTGGATCGAAGAGGCCCATCCTTTACGTGGGCGGCGGAGCGATAGCCTGCGACGCGGCCGATGAAGTCTACTCTCTCGCTACGAAGAACGATATACCGGTCACTATGACGCTTCTGGGACTCGGAGCGTTCCCGATGACTCACAAACTGGCGCTCGGTATGCTCGGCATGCACGGCACGGCCTATGCAAATCATGCCATAATGGATTCAGATCTCATCATAGCTGTCGGCGCGCGTTTCGATGACCGCGTGACGGGAAAGCTTGAGGCGTTCGCTCCTCATGCCACCGTCATACATATAGACATAGATCCGGCGAGTGTTTCGAAGACGGTCGATGTGGATATACCGATAGTCGGAGATGCCGCAATCGTTTTGA
>CAYVCD010000058.1:0-8596 GCA_964450115.1 uncultured Planctomycetia bacterium | reverse complement strand
GCAGGCATCGACCTTGCGGGGCCCGTCTCCAAAACCTAAGCCTTGTTATGTTCCGCACAAGGCCACCTAATAAGGTGGCAGGAAAAATGTTTCCCCTCACAGTAAAGCTTGAGGTCGGTCTTTTGCTCAGTCGAAAAACGGGGGCCTGCGGAACTCCCCCGCCAGAGGCGGGGTCAGACATCCTCGGCCCTTTTTAACCGTTTTTCTCCATCACAAAAGACCTAACATTTTTATTGTGCGTCACATAACTGCGGCTTAGGTTTTACAGAAGGCTCAGGGGGGGGCAGGCGAGACCTTATGGTGCTTTGCCCGTGAACGACGCAAGGAAATTCATTGGGATAGAACTATTACAGAGGAGCGGAATAAAACTTTTCTGTTCGTTGGGATATTAACGCGGGTGACATTGGATGGGACCCAAATTTGACGTGGGGGATGGGGGGTTCAGGAAATCCGCGTTGATAGACGGTTGGGTATTTGTACCCCCCACGGAAAATTTGGGAGATCCAATGGCAGGACCCGCGATCAGTTAACCGTAGAAACAGAAAAGTTTTATCGAAATGTGAAAAGATACGATGCAAATGAGATTTAATGGCAAAGTATTGATCCATAGGGTATAATTTACTGTAATAAGCGCATGGTACGCGCGCAAAGGAGAAGGTGTGTCCGAATTACGCTATAATATAGTAAATAGGGAATGGGTCGTCATAGCCACAGAGCGCGCCAAGCGGCCGCACGATTTCATGAAGCCGCAGAAGGACGTTAAGATCATTCCCGAATTCAGGCAGGACTGCCCGTTCTGCCCCGGCAATGAGGGCGATCTCTCCGACGAGACTTTTCGCATCGGCGGTAAAGAAAAGTGGCTTACTAGATCGATCTACAACAAATTTCCCGCACTGTCTCCCAAAGAGAAGCTCGTAAGGCATAATGACGGCATCTACCATTCGATCTCCGGTTACGGGGTCGCAGAAGTCATCGTGGAGAGCCCAAAGCACAACCTAAATCTCGCCCTCATGTCGGATGAGGAAGTTGAAAATATCATAAAAGCCTATAAGGACCGTTATCTTTCTTTGCAGAACAAGGAAGGCATCGAGAGTGTGGTAATTTTCAGGAATAACGGCTCGGGCGCGGGAACGAGCCTTGAGCATCCGCATTCTCAACTTATAGCTACACCCATAGTCCCGCCGCAGATCAGGAACAGGGTCGAAAGCGCCATGGCCTTCTTTGACGTAACGGGCAAGTGCATATTCTGCAGCGTCCTTGAACAGGAGATGGCCGCGAAGATCCGCATGATCTCCGAGAACGGGACGTTCGCCTCATTCGTTCCTTACGCCGGAGCCGCGCCTTTTGTGACATGGATATTTCCGAAGCGCCATACATCGTCATTCGGAGATATAAATGGGCTTGAGATCAAAGACCTGGCATCCATATTGAAATTGACGCTTTCAAAGCTTTACTATGGGTTGAATAATCCGGACTATAACTACACGATACGTTCTACACCCGTTAAAGAGGACGGTAAAGCCTACTTTCACTGGTACCTGACCATCGTGCCGAGGATCACTCTGCCTGCCGGATTCGAGGTCGGCTCAGGGATATTTATAAACTCTTCTCTGCCCGAGGAGAGCGCGGAATTTTTAAGGAAGATCAAGGTCCCATAATATTTTTGAAGGGATAGAATGAAGGATCTGTTCAGAAAGAGCGCATATATATTGCTAGCGCTCTTTCTGTCTTTTGCGGCCATAATTACGCAAGTCCACGCTGGCGAGATGCCTGTCTGGGAGAGCGACACGCGCTATCTTTCACTCGAAGACGTTATCCGGATGGCCCTTGAAAACAATCGCGACATTCGGATACAGGAAGAGGAAGTCACATATGCCCGCGCCAATATAACTCAGGCGCAAAGTAAATTTTTCCCCCAGGGAAGCATAGGCTACACCTTCACTTACAACGGGTCTGTTATGCTTAGCGGCAGCCCGCTCGCGTCACAGCTCTCATCTAAAAAAGATATAGGCATATACACGGGATATAAAAGCGATAACCTGGCCACTCTGTCGGGCAGCCAGATGGTCTACGACGGCGGCGCCAGCATAGCCAACTTGAAAGAGGCGCGCGTAAAGCTTAAGATACAGCAGGAGACGCTCGTTGCCAGGAAGCTGGAGATAGAGTTCGAAGCTAAAAGGTTATTTTACGGGCTACTGCTGGCATATGAGACGCTGCGCATAAACCAGGATCTCGTCGATCAGGCCCGGGCCCATTACAAAGACGTCAGGAGCAGGTTTGAGCAGGGCACCTCATCAAGGTTCGATGCGCTGCAGTCGAAGGTCCAGATCTCGAAAGCCATCCCTCCGCTTGTGCAGGCCCAGAATTCCATTGAGATCATTTCAAACGACATGAAGAAGCTTTTATACCTCGACATGAATTGCAAAATAAAACTTAAAGAGAGCCTTCGGTACAGCCCGATCGACGTAGATCTGGAAGGGTTCCTTAACGAGGCATACAAGAACAGTCCGGAGATGCACCTCAAGGTATTGGGGGTGGATCTTGAGAAATGGGCGATAGAGTTCGCGAAATCCGGGTGGTACCCGAATATAAACGCGACGGCAAATTATTTTAACAGGTCCGATAATGTGACGAACTGGTTCAACTACAGGCACAGTGACTGGAATGTCGGCATCGGCGGGACGATCTCGATATTCGACGGCATGTCGACATTGGCGAAGGTGAAAGAGGCAAGAGCGCGCTATTCCCAGGCGATATTGACCAAAGAGAATATAACAGAGCAGATAGCGGTCGAAGTGAGGCGCGGCTGTCTCGATCTCAAAGAAGCGCACGCGATAATACTCTCGCAGAAGGACAGTCTTGCTGAGGCGAAGGACGCATTGAACATATCTTATATCGGGTACGATAACGGCGTCATGATAAATCTGGATGTTATAGACGCTCAGGTATCTTTAAGCCAGGTCGAGAAGAACCTTGCCGGAGGCATATACGATTATCTTATGGCGGGGGCTTATCTTGACAGGGTCATGGGCAGAGAATACATTTCTTTTTATTCAAATAAACCGGAGGAAAAAGATGATAAAAAAGAGTAGGATGATCGTCCTGGTGCTTGTGCTTTTTATGATCGCCGCCGCATCCACCGCATATATAATGTTCGAACTTACCCGCGACCGCAAGGGAATCAAAGTCTCCGGCAACATCGAGGGAAACGACGTGCGCATATCTTTCAGGGTCGGCGGGCAGATACTGAATCTATTAGCCGATGAGGGTTCGAACTTAAGGGTCGGCCAGATAGTGGCAAGACTCAATACCGATGAGCTGACCAAGGTCCAGAAGGAGGCCGAGGCCCAGGTAAAAGCCGCCGAATTCCAGTATCAACTGTCAAAGGACGATTACATAAGGAATGAGAATCTTTACAAGGCGGGCGCCATCTCCGCCCAGAGGCGCGATCAGTATAGGACGACCGCGGATACCGACTGGGCGAATGTTAAGCGCGCGCGTGCGCAGTTGGAACTACAGAACACCAAACTTGGCTGGGCGGACCTGGCGTCTCCCCTCAATGGATATATTCTCGTAAAGAGCGCCGAAGAGGGAGAGGTCGTACAGGTGGGGGCGCCGGTATTCACAGCGGTGGATCTCAATAACATATGGGTCACCGCTTATATAAATGAGACCGACGTTGGAAAGGTCGGCCTCAACCAGAAGGCCACCGTGAAGATAGATTCCTTCCCCAATAAAAGTTACTCTGGCTGGGTGTCGTTCATATCCCAGCAGGCGGAGTTCACCCCGAAATATATCCAGACCACGACGGAGCGCGTTAAGCTCGTATACAGGATAAAAGTAAGGGTGGAAAATACTAATCTTGAATTAAAGCCGGGCATGCCGGCGGACGCCTATATAAACTGACAATATGCCTTCCATAAAAACGGTTAATCTTACCAGGAAATTCGGCGATCTCATCGCGGTGAATGATCTTAATATAGAAGTAGAGGCTGGCGAGATATTCGGTCTAGTTGGGCCGGACGGCGCCGGCAAGACCACAACTATGCGGCTACTGACCGGGATCATGGAGCCCACCTCGGGCGAAGCATGGGTATACAATAAGCACACCGTTAAAGAGGCCGAAACTTTAAAGGACAATATCGGGTATATGTCGCAGAGGTTCGGCCTTTACGAAGACCTTACCGTAATGGAAAACATAAACTTTTATGCCGATATCTATTGCGTGAATCCCGGAGCCGAACGGGACGAGAGGATAAAGAAGCTTCTGGGATTTTCAGGGCTGACGCCGTTCAAGGACCGCCTCGCTGGAAAGCTTTCAGGCGGGATGAAGCAGAAGGCTGGGCTGGCGTGCGCGCTCATACATACGCCGAAAGTATTATTCCTCGATGAGCCGACTAACGGCGTCGATCCCGTATCTAGAAGGGACTTCTGGGGCATACTCTACCAGCTGTTGAAAGAGAAGGTCGCGATACTCTTCTCCACATCTTATCTAGACGAAGCCGAAAGATGCAAGAGGATCGGGCTTATACATAAAGGAAAACTTTTAAGATGTGAGACTCCCGAAGCCATAAAAGAAGAGAAGAAGGTGGATACTCTTGAAAAGGCCTTCATAGAGATAATAAAAGAGTTCGAGGTAGATTCGTGCAAAACGAAACCATAGCGGTCAGCGTACAGAACCTGGAAAAGAAGTTCGGCTCATTTACCGCGGTGAACCGGATAAACTTTGACGTCAAGCGAGGCGAGATATTCGGTTTTTTAGGCCCCAACGGCGCCGGTAAATCGACCACCATAAGGATGCTTTGCGGGATCATCACGCCTACTTCCGGCACCGGTACAGTGGGTGGATTCGATATAAAAAATGAGCAGGATAAGATAAAGCAGAATATCGGATATATGTCGCAGAAATTTTCTTTGTATGACGACCTTACGGTGGAAGAGAATATAAATTTTTACGGCGGCATATATAAGCTTTCCAAAAAAGGATTGGCTGAAAGAAAAGAGGAGATCATAAAGCTTGCGGGCATAGAGGCATTCAGGGAGAGCCCCACAAAGACGCTTTCTGGAGGATGGAAACAGCGCCTGGCGCTCGGCTGTTCTCTGATACATAAGCCGCGGATAATATTCCTGGATGAGCCTACCTCTGGAGTCGACCCCATAACAAGAGCCAACTTCTGGGGTATCATAAAAGATCTGGCTAAAAATGGCGTAACGGTATTCGTCACTACCCATTACATGGACGAAGCGGAGAATTGCGATAGGATGACGCTCATATATAAGGGGACCATAATAGCTATGGGTACACCCGAGGAGATGAAGACGAAGTTCATGAAAGACGAGATCATCCAGATACGCGTCGATGAGCCGGAGGAGTGGTCGGAAAAAATTTCAAATGTGGAGGGCGTAAGTGAAGCAGCTCTCTTCGGCAGCGCGATACACGCAGTAAGCCCGGATGCCAAAAAGGCAATACCTTCGATAAAAAAATTATTCGAAAAAGAAGATCTAAAGGATTATAAGATAGCGAAGATAAAAGCTTCACTGGAGGACGTATTTGTCTCGTTGATAGAAGATTACGATAAGGAGCATCCCGCATGAACTTAAGAAGAACGCGGGCGATATTCAATAAAGAGTTCATACAGATATGGCGCGATCCGCGCAGCCTTGCGCTGGCATTCGCTATTCCGATGCTGCTCTTGGTGCTCTTCGGATACGCGCTCTCGCTCGATATAGATAAGATACCTACGGTCGTGTGGAACCAGGACGGTTCGCAGACCTCCATACACTTTCTCGATAATTTCAAGGGCTCGAAATATTTCAAGATAATAGGGTATTACGATAATTACCCCCAGATGGAGTACCTTATTGACAAAGGCACCGCGATGCTCGCAATGGTCGTGGACAAAAATTTTTCGAAATATATACAATCCAACGGGCTGGCGCCTTTTCAAGTCATCATCGACGGGAGTGATTCCAATACGGCGCAGACGGTGCTCGGGTATGTCAATAATGTGGTCTACTCCTATAATCAGAAATTCCTTAAAGACGCGCTTGCCGCCAACAGCATAGCGAACTCTACGCCCATAGACCTGCGCACAAGGATATGGTTCAACCAGGATCTCGATAGTAAGCTATTTATCGTTCCAGGACTGATCGCCATCATAATGATGATAATTGCGGCACTCCTGACATCGCTGACCATCGCCAGAGAGTGGGAGCGCGGCACTATGGAGCAGCTCATATCGACTCCGGTAAGGAGCGTAGAGCTCATCATCGGGAAGTTCGCCCCTTACTTTGTCATAGGTTTCATCGACCTCATCATATCCGTCATCATGGGCATACTATTATTCGGAGTTCCTTTAAGAGGAAATGTGCTTTTGCTCTTCGTCTCCAGCGGAATATTTTTAACCGGCGCCCTCATGCTGGGCATATACATATCCGTCGCGGCGAAGAGCCAGCTTATGGCGAGCCAAATGGCTATCCTCACATCGTTTCTGCCGACATTTATGCTTTCGGGTTTCACCTACGAAATATTTAATATGCCTGTATGGGTGCAGTACATAACGTATCTGGTGCCCGCGCGTTATTTCATAGTGATATTGCGGGGGATATACTTAAAGGGCGTCGGCATGGAGGCCCTTTGGCCGAATATCGGGGCGCTTTTGATATTCTCTTTCATAGCCGTAAGAGTGGCGATAGTAAAATTCAAAAAGAAAGTGGCTTAAAGTAATAATGTTCACAAGGATAAGATCGCTGATCGTCAAGGAGTTCCTGCAGGTCTTCCGCGACCCGCGCATGAAGTTCGTGATATTTGTCTCTCCTGTAGTGCAGGTCCTGATATTCGGTTACGCGGCTACGATGGATATCACTCATATCCCTACCGCCGTATATGATATAGACAATACCAAAGAGAGCCGCGATATAATAAGAGATTTCGAATACTCAAAATATTTCGACGTGCAGAATTACCTGCAGAAGGAAGAGGATATAAAGTACGTGATGGATCGCGCAAGGATAAAGGCGGTCATAAAATTCAACCGCGGGTTCGCCCAGGACCTCACAGGCAATAAGAGCGCTCAGATGCAGATAATCGTCGACGGCACCGACTCCAACGCCGCCCAGATAATCTTGGGGTACGCCGGGACCATAGTCGATAATTATAATGCCAAAGTCCTGCAGGAGCGGGCCAATATATTTTTGAAGCGCAAGAATATCTATCCCGTTGTTGAACTAAGAGACAGAGAGTGGTTCAACGAGAACCTTTATTCCAAGAATTTTTATCTCCCGGGCGTAATAGCGATGATCGTCACGCTTATGTCATTGATACTCACATCGATGGCCGTCGTGAGAGAGAAGGAGATAGGCACGATGGAGCAACTGATCGTCAGCCCCATCAAGCCAATAGAGCTCATCCTGGGCAAGATCACACCTTTCGGTATAATAGCGATAGTGCAGATGGTCATGATAGCGGTGGTCGGTGTCATGTGGTTCAAGATACCGTGTAGAGGCAGTATTCCGCTCCTGTTCGGCGCGACCCTGATATACCTATTGACGAGCCTCGGCATAGGATTATTTATATCGACCATATCATCGACTCAGCAGGAGGCGATGATGGCGGTATTTCTATTCTACTTTCCGGCGATACTCCTCTCGGGATTTGCGTATCCCGTCGCGAATATGCCCGGGTGGGTCCAGGTCATAACCACCTTAAATCCTCTTAAGTATTATCTTGTTATCTTAAGGAGCATATTCTTAAAGGGCGTGGGCGTCTTTGTCCTGTGGGATGAGATGCTCATCCTTCTGGTAATGGGTATAGCCATCATCACCTTAAGCTCTTCGCGTTTTCAGAAGAACCTCGGATAAAGAACGCCCTCTCTTGCAAAAGTCAGTTCCTGTGGTAGACTTACGAGTAGGCGGTAAGGCACAGCTTTAAGTGTGCCTTACGGTAGCATCGGAGAGGAACCTTGTGAGCAAGAAGAAGTGGTCCGGTATTCTGGCTATATTTTTTCTGGTTCAGAGCATAACGGTCTCATCGGTTCTACCCTTTGAAGGCAGTGTTTTAAATCCACCCACCAATATAGATATCAATTATTCCGACGCCGTTGTGAAGAATATATATGACGCGATATGTCTGGGCGTCGCCTTATACAAGCTCGATACGGTCGCAAGATTGTCTAAGAAAGAGATAGAGACTAGCTATGCCGGGTCACTGCTCAACTCCGCGGTGCGCTTCGACATCGCGAATATGGATCTGGGCCGCAAGGGATGGACCAGGTACTATCCATTTTCCGTCGGAGATAAGGCCTTCATCATGAGGATATTCTTAACCGTCGAGAGGACCTATCAGCCAGCCGCGCCCATCCTGTATGAGGGCGCGATCGCCGATCCGGCCATAACTTTTCAGATACTGCCTTCGCTTAATGAGATCCTCTCGGACTGCAAGATCAAGCCTATAAAACTCCAACACTCCACCGCCACCTCCCGCAGCGCATAGTTACTCGATTTTTTTCTCCTCAGACGTCGAAATACCCGGTGGCCGCCTTTCGCTTGACGCAAATTGCATTAGGCATGCAATTTGCTATGTAAAAATTCTGACAAA
>CAYVCD010000057.1:0-8767 GCA_964450115.1 uncultured Planctomycetia bacterium | reverse complement strand
CCGAAGGAAACTTTAATGTGATACTCTGCGAGAGAGGGATAAGGACTTTTGAGGACGCAACGAGATTCACGCTCGATATAAACGCCGTGCCGGTGGTCAAGTCATTGAGCCATCTCCCCATAATAGTCGATCCGTCGCATGCGACAGGTAGGTGGGGGCTCGTGGAGCCATGCGCCAAGGCGGCGATCGCCGGGGGAGCTGACGGGCTTATCATAGAAGTCCATACCAAGCCGGAAGAGGCTATGTCGGACGGTGAGCAGTCACTATTGCCTGAGAACTTTGAAAAACTGATGAAGGAAGTCAAGCGCGTTGCTGAGTCGGTCGATAGAGAGTTATAAATATGGCTAGATTTAAAAAGGTTGCGATAATCGGTGTTGGTTTGATCGGAGGCTCGATAGGGCTTGCGATCAGGAAGAGAGACCTCGCCCGAGAAGTTGTGGGAGTCTTCAGGCGCGAAGCTACTCTTAAGAAAGCGCTAAAATGTAAAGCTGTCGATAAAGCGACTATGTTCATCGAGGGCGGCGTCAACGGAGCGGACCTCATCATTGTGGCTTCACCTGTGCATTCGATACCGAAGATCATAAAGATGGCGGCGAAGTATGCCAAAAAAGGCGCCATCATTACCGATGCCGGCAGTACAAAGACCTGGATAGTAGATTCGGTGGAAAAGAGCCTAAAGAGCGGAAGGATACATTTTGTGGGTTCCCATCCTATGGCCGGCTCCGAACATGCCGGCGTTGAGTACGCGAGGGCGGACTTGTTCGAAGGGGCGCCTTGTATTGTGACAAAAACGGCGGCGACTGACAGAACCAGCTTAAATAGAGTGATAAAGTTCTGGAGCTCTCTCGGTGCAATAGTTAAGGTCATGAGTCCTGCTGCGCATGACAGATCCGTATCTTTGATAAGTCACTTGCCTCATATAGTCGCGTTCGGCCTAGCTGGCTCAGTACCGCTAAAGGAACTTCAAT
This sequence comes from uncultured Planctomycetia bacterium, assembly GCA_964450115.1. Lineage (GTDB taxonomy): Bacteria > Omnitrophota > Gorgyraeia > 2-01-FULL-45-10 > 2-01-FULL-45-10 > 2-01-FULL-45-10. The sequence continues at coordinate 7,799 of CAYVCD010000057.1, read as the reverse complement.
ATGCGGCCGAGGGGTTTAAGGATACCACGCGCGTTGCTTCAAGCGATCCGGAACTCTGGGCCGATATATTTTTAACGAATAGAAGAGAGATATTGAAAGCGGGACGCTTCTTTGAGGGCTACTATAAAGGTATCCTTAAAGCGATATCAAAAGGCGATCGCCTCAAAGTGGTAAACTTTTTGAAGAGAGCCAAATCAAAGAGAGATGCGCTTACCTATGGGAAAGAAAGCGTCTAAGCCTTTGATCATAGCTATAGACGGGCCGGCCGGCAGCGGCAAGAGCACCGTCTCAAAAATAGTGGCAAAGAAGCTAGCTCTTTTATATATAGATACGGGCGCCATGTACAGAGCCCTGACTCTTAAGGCAATGAGACAAGTGATCGATCTGGAGGATAGCGATGCCCTGGTATCTTTAGCCAGGTCCACAAAGATAGGTTTGGAAGAGAAGGATAAGCTTCATATATTTCTGGATGGCGAGGATGTAACTCTTGCCATCAGGGCGCCTGATGTTACCGCGAACGTGAAGCATATAGCGCGCGTTCCCGGCGTGCGCCACGAGATGGTGGCGCTCCAGCGCTCGATTGCCAACAGAGACGGCGGCGCTATTCTCGAGGGCAGGGATATCGGCACGGTGGTATTCCCAAACGCGGACTATAAGTTCTATCTCGACGCCAGCCCCCAAGAGAGAGCAAAGAGGCGATGTAAGGAATTGATCGAGTCAGGCCAGACCGTAAGCGAGACGAGCGTAAAAAAAGATATTTTGACGAGAGACGACTCCGACATGAAACGAAGCGTAGGGGCGTTGAAAAAATGCGATGATGCCATCTTTATTGATACGACCGGACTTTCGATAGACGGAGTCACCGAGAAGATATTAAGCTATATATGCGCCTAAAGTTAGCGAAAAAAGTGGGTTTCTGCTTTGGAGTAAGGCGCGCCGTGAATATGGCCGAAGAAGTATTGAAGAAGGAAGGCAAGGCGAACTCTCTCGGATCTATAATCCATAATAAGCAGGTGGTTGAAGACCTCTCGGCAAGAGGTTTGAAAGTAATAAAGGATATAGATGACGCCGATAGCGGCGTATTGGTAATATCGTCTCACGGAATAAGCCCGGAACTTTCCTGTGAGATTTTGAAACGTTCTTTGAAGCTGGTGGACACCACGTGCCCTTTCGTGAGAAACGCGCAAAAGACAGCGCGGTCTCTGGGCGAAGAGGGGTATACAGTCATAATAGTAGGGGACGTCAATCATCCCGAAGTCAAGGCGCTTTATGATTTCGCCGGTGAGAAGGCCCATGTGGTAAAGGACGCCTCGGGTCTAGAGGCTTTAAAATTGAAGCCCAATAAAGAGATAGGTGTATTGTCGCAGACGACGCAATCGATGGATAATTTCCTGAAGGTCGTGAAGGCGATAATAGACGTCAAGCCGAAGAAGTTGAAGGTCTTCAATACAATATGTAAGGACGCCCAGGTGAGGCAGGCCGCCGCGCGCGATATATCAGGCGAGGTCGAGCTGATGCTGGTAGTGGGCGGGAAGAATAGCGCCAATACGAAAAGATTGTTTGAGGTATGTAAGAATACCCTCCGTAAATCATATCTTATAGAGACGGAGAGAGATCTAAAGAGTCAGTGGTTTAAGGGTGTTTCAGTGGTAGGCATCACAAGCGGTGCATCGACGCCAGACAATATAGTAAGGCGCGTTGCCAAATCGGTAAAATCATCCGCTAAAAATAGCGGAAAAGAAAGGAAGGTTGCAAATAGTACATGGCAAAAGAGAAGAACAACATCGAAGTAGAAAATACTGATAAAGAGGAGGTATACGTAAGCGAGTTTGAAAAACTCTACAAAGAATCCATAAAGAGCTTCAATAACGGAGAGATAGTAACCGGCAAGATCGTCGCGATCACTTCCAAGGAAGTCGTCGTAGACATCGGCTATAAATCGGAAGGCGCCATAGCTATTTCGGAGTTCTCGGATCCTGACGCGCTGAAGATAGGCGACGATGTGGAAGTCTATCTGGAGTCCAAGGAAGACGAGAATGGCATGGTCGTGCTGTCGAAGCAGAAGGCCGAGCGCGCTGTTGGTTGGGATATGGTCATATCGAGATACGGCGAAGGCGATGTGGTAGACGGCAAGGTTACCAAGAAGGTAAAGGGCGGATTTATGGTCGACATAGGCGTGGAGGCATTCTTGCCGGCAAGCCAGGCCGCTTTGAAGACGTTTGGTAATTTAAACCAGATGGTAGGCCAGGCCTTTCCGTTCAAGATCATCAAGATAAATAAGCCGCGTAAAAATATAGTCGTCTCAAGAAAAGACGCTATGCAGCAGCAGAAGGATGAAGATAAGAAGAAGGTCTTCGAGACCCTGCAGAAGGGCACGCTAATAAGCGGCATAGTAAGGAATATCACCGACTTCGGCGCCTTTGTGGAGATAAATGCCGGCATAATAGGCCTGCTGCATATAACCGATATGAGCTGGGGCAGAGTATCTCATCCGAGCGAAGTTCTCGCGATAGGCGACACTATAGATGTCATGGTATTGGATTTCGATCCCAACAGCATGAAGGTATCTTTAGGGTTAAAGCAGAAGACGCCCAATCCGTGGGAGACTGTAGATACGAAATATCCCGTCGGGACCAAGCTGAAGGGGACGGTTGTGAATCTCATGCCTTACGGCGCCTTTATTGAATTGGAAAAGGGCGTTGAGGGCTTACTGCATATCTCCGAGCTGTCGTGGACGAAGAAGTATAATCATCCGAACGAACTGCTCGCGATAGGCGACAGGATAGAGGCGCAGGTCTTGGACGTGGATAAAGCCAACCGCAAGATCTCCCTCGGCATGAAGCAGCTCGAATCGAATCCGTGGGTGGATGTTGACGGAAAATATCCTGTCGGCACTAAAGTTAAAGGCAAGATCAGGAACCTGACCGACTATGGAGCTTTTATTGAGCTCGAGGACGGCATCGACGGCCTGGTGCATGTTTCAGATATATCGTGGACAAAGAGGATAGGCCATCCCAAGGATGTCTTTAAAAAAGGTGAAAAGATCGAGGCTGTAGTATTGGCCGTGGACTCGATAAACAGAAAGATATCTCTGGGAGTAAGGCAGCTAAGCGCCGATCCGTGGGACGAGATCGCAGGTAAATACGCTCCGGACAGCCAGATGCCCGGCAAGGTAACAAAGATAGCGAACTTCGGGCTATTTGTAGAGATAACTCCGGAGCTCGAAGGGTTGGTTCATATATCCGAGACAAACTTAGCTGAAGGCGAAAAGCTGGAAGAGAAGTTTAAAGTAGGAGATGAGCTTAAGGTTAAAGTGGTCAAAGTAGATTCTGCCACTCACAAGATAGCGTTATCGCTGAAGGTATAGTTACTTTCGGTCGAAGAACGGGTTTTTACCCGTAACGCTTAATGGGATCCCGAGGGCCTGCTTAACGGTTTGACTGAAAAGTTTCAGATCGAGGCAGGCCCTTCCTATTGAATACATCACGCGGTTGTCGGCGTGAAAATCGGATGCCATTGCAGCGGCAGAACTTATCGCTATCCCTAAATCTATAGGGTTATATGCGCACGTCCCTTTGTGCTTGGCCATATCATCGCAAGTAATATATCCGCAGAATCCACAGTTTAGTCCGGCAGGGTTATTCCTTACTCCTACAACAAGTATTACGGGAGAATCCGTAATACAATTAGCGTCACGCTCAAAACCGGGCCTCGAGTCCGTCTTTGAGATCTCCTTCATCTTCTCGATGAGCCTCTTTTTTATCGCATCGTCATCTATAGCGATAACTTCTATATTGTCTATACCGCGTGTCTTCGGCGCGGTCCTCGCCGCGACCGCCATGAACTCCGCTATATCCTTGATCGCCGCCTTCTCCAACTCATTCGAATTTTTCATTATTTTCACCTCGACTCAAGAATAGCACGCACTCCGTGCATGGTCAATAATTATCTTTGAGAATAACGGCGCAATAAGATATAATATAGGCAATGATGAATAGTGCTAAATCGGGCTTCTCCTTAATAGAGGCGGTGATAACATTTGTGCTCATTGCTATTATTTCCGTAGTGGCTTTATCTTTTTTTGTTTATTGTACTCGTATGGCCATACAGAATGACGCGCGCATGGTTGCAGCTAATTTTGCACGCTCAACGATGGAAGGTCTTTACAAGCTGGATTACAACGACGCCCGCCTTAACCCTCAAATCGATACCTCGCAGGCGCTACCCGTTGGCAGTGTTTTAAGCCGATATCCAACGACGCCATCGAGGACATATACTATTACTGATGCAGGCGATTATAAATTAATAACCGTAAAAGTAACATGGAACCAGTAATCAATGAATAATAGAGGCTTGACACTCGTAGAGCTTATAGTTGCGATGGTTATAGGTGGTATCATCGTCTTCGCGCTGACGTGTCAGTTTGTAGCCGAACTGACTTTCCGAGCTATGATAAACGATCAGATAGCCGCTACCGACGAAGCCTCTATTGCAATGCACCACATCACAAGGGTCCTTAGATACGCGAGACCATTAACCGTAGTTGTGCGTTCAACCCCTGTGACCTTGGGGCTAACCACCTATACCACAAGCATTACGGCTACTATAGACAGTACCGTTGCGGGCATCAGTCTGCCTGAATTCACAGCCGATACTTCAGTAACTTATGGCCGTACGGGCAATAATAGTTTTGAATATATACGAGGAGCCAGTGCGGCTATTGTTATCTCGAATCGTATAAAAGCTTTTCCGGTAGTAGCCGCATGGTGGGTGAGCCCAAATTTAACGATACAGCTTACAGCCGAACAAGGCAACAAAAACTCTTCCCTTGATACGAGGATCCGTGTTTTGGGAGGATTGTGAAAAACATATATCAATTATGAATAAAAAAGGTTCTATTCTTATTATAGCAACGATTCTTCAGATAGTGGCAGCCATAACGAGTGTCGGTATGTATAATGGCATCTATCTTGCAGGCAAGATGCAAGGTATAGGTGAAGTCAGGCGAACACGGCTTTATTACGCGGCCTCCGCTGGCTTGAGTTACGCGAGAGTGATCTTCGCGAATTCTCCAATTCCAACGTCGCCGATATATGTGCATGCTACTTACCCGACGCTTTGGGGCGCTCTTGGACTTACGGGCACGGAAGATGTAGTGATTACTTATACCGGTCCGGTGGACGGAGTATACGAAGTAACATCAACAGCTATTTTTTAATGAGAGGGATCATGAAGAGGATTATACAGAGCTTTTTATTGCTTCTTTTTTTGATAGATGTCGGCCCGTCTTTTGCGGAAGAGATAGAGGTGAGGGCGATTGTGCGTAGGCCTCCCGTATCCGGTTTGCCCAGGACAGGCCAGACTGTGTCGTATAAAACCGGTGATGACGGAGATCCTCTCCTTGGTCAAAAGGGCAATCCTATAACTGACCGGTTTACCGCCGGCACCGGCACCGAAACAGGAACGGTTACCGACATCGCGACAGGGCTTATGTGGGAACAGAAGACCAATGACGGCACCATCCATGATGTGGATAATAGGTATAACTGGCTAGAAGCCTTCAATGATTTTCTAAATAAACCGGTAGAGCCGCTAGGGCTGAATATGATGAATGGCGGTATTGGTTTTGCCGGTCACTACGATTGGCGCATCCCAAACGTAAGCGAGCTGCGAACGATCGTGAATTACGGAGCTTTTAAGCCTGCTATATACCAGATATTCAATACTCCTCCTTATTTTACTTACGGCGGAACGGGTGGTTCGGTGCCCGACGCTCCCTATTGGTCAAGCACGAGAGACCATGAGCTGAGCGGTTATTGTTGGTTTGTTGATTTCTACACTGGTGTCACTGTAGACATCAGTAGTGGCAATTCACGGGAGTACCGAGTGCGTGGAGTGCGCGGCGGCGAAGGAGGGTCATGAAAAATATTTTCCAATGTTTTCTGTTGCTTCTTTTTTTCACAGGCACCGCTTCGTCTTTTGCGGAAGAGATAAAGGTAGCGGCAAATGTCCGTCGACCCGTCATTTTCGGATTCCCTCAGACAGGTAAGACCGTTCCATACCTAACATATCTCGACGACGGGTTCTATGAAATGGGCAATCCAGTAAAGCCCCGATTTACTGCCGGTACCGGCACCGAAGTAGGTACGGTTATCGACAACGCCACAGGGCTTATGTGGGAGCAAAAGACTGACGACAATACCATACACGATTATAATAATCCCAAGACCAGTAATCCTACATCATTGTATACATGGGCAGACGCCTTTGATGTCTTTCTAAAAGGACTTAATACCGCCAATTTCGCAGGTCACAATGACTGGCGTATTCCAAACGTAAACGAGTTACAGTCAATTGTCAATTACGGAGCTGTTGAACCGTCTATTTATTCGATATTTAATACGCCCCCCTATTATACCCGCCCCTCCAATCCTACATCCTTCTATTGGACCAGCACTACACGCGCTGACGACTCGAGCATCGCGTGGTGGGTTGACTTCCACGATGGCGACGTATGGATTCATGATAACGATAAGACGGCCAATTGGTTTCCCGTGCGAGCGGTGCGCGGTCCTGATTAAGAAGATTACTCATAAGTTGAAAGGATTTACTTGTGGATAAATATAAAACAAAATCGCTCAGCGCCATCGAGGAGAAGATGGCTGGAGTTGACGAGGATTCGCTGAGGTACAAGATCCTGTCGAGCGCCAAGAGCTTCAAGACCTCGTGGATAGACCTGGGGCAATCGCTCTACAGCGTATGGAAGGACAAGCTCTTCAAGGACTGGGGATTTCTCACATTTGACGCTTACACATCCAAAGAGATAGGTATAAGAAAGAATACGGCGCTGAAGCTTCTCAAGACATACTATTTTCTTGAGAAAGAAGAGCCGAGCCTTCTGAATAAAGGCTATGTCGAGACCAAGGATGCCTCCGAAGTGCCGAGCTATGAGGCGGTAGATGTACTCCGTCTTGCGAAGAATAAGCGAATGCTGGATGAAGACGATTATAAGCGTTTCAGGAAAGACGTATTCGAAAAGGGTAAGGACGCCCGTGAAGTGAAGAAGGACCTTACCGCCCTTATGAGGCAGAGGGAAGAGCTCGAGCCTGATGAGGCCAGGAAGAAGAAGAGAGAGACCACAATAAATAGGCTCTTGACTACGCTGAGATCTCTGAAGACCGAGATAGAAGTGACCAAGGTACTGCCGTCAGACATACTTAAGCAGACGAAGATGCTTATAGACCGGATAGAGGCTGAGTTGTAAATGAAATACACCAAAGGCAGTATAGGCAGGATCTTCCTTTTAAAATTCGAAGACGACGACATCGTTCTGAATGAATTGGATAAGTTGGCGAGGCATGAGAAGCTTAAGGCCGCCACTTTCATATTCTTGGGCGCGCTCAAAAAAGGCCACATAGTTACCGGCCCTAAGAAACCCGTTATACCACCGGAGCCGAACTGGAAGAAGTTCAAAGATGGCTGGGAGGTCATGGGTATAGGCACTATATTCACCAATAAGAAGGGTCCCCAGATACATATCCATACCTCAATGGGCAAAAAGGACAGGGTCATTACCGGCTGTGTCCGGAAAGACTCTAAGGTATTTCTTGTCATAGAAGCGATCGTATTTGAGCTGAAAGGCGTTAAGGCTACCAAAGCCATAGACCCCAGAACCGGACTCAACCTGCTGAAAATATTATAAGATTCTTCTTGACAAAATTGTTTCGCTAGTGTATAATCCCATCCAAGTAGTAGTTGAGGTTATTAGCATCTTGAACCGTGAGGCAGAGACTAGACCT
>CAYVCD010000056.1:0-8823 GCA_964450115.1 uncultured Planctomycetia bacterium | reverse complement strand
AATCCCCGAGCTTCGTGGAATTTCCTACTTGCAAGCGAGGGAAATTTGCGTCCGCGGAGGCAACGCCCCGCAAGGTCCCCGCCTGCCAATGAGTAGTAGGCGGGCACCGTAAGTTCCCGCCTAAAAACAGTGTCACAGATTATGAATGCGAATAATTTTCTTGACTCAGTGAACGTGCGAGAATATAATGAATCCTATTCTTTGACACACTATTCTATATAGGAGCCCGAGAGGGCTTAAAAGGGAATTCCAACGCATGTCGCAAGATGTGCAAACGGAAACGGTCCCGCCGCTGTAGCCCAGCCCTTTTCTTGTTATAAGAAAAGGTAACCTTTTTAATAATTAAGCCACTGTTTCAAGAAGTTTGGAATGGGAAGGCAGTTAAAAAGGGCTGGGCAGTCAGAAGACCTACCTATATATTAAGGCATCGTGAATAATGCCGCCATATACGGGTTTAAGTAAAATCAGGGAACTTACCCCGCACATAATTTGTGCGGGGATTTTTATTGTAAGGAGAGGGAGATGAAGAAGGTTACAGCGTTAGTTTTATTCGTGAGCAATCTTTTATTTTGTGCGAATAGTTTTGCCGCGGACGAAAAAGAGAAAGTTAATCTGGGAGAGATAGTTGTCACGGCATCCGGTAAAGAAGAGAGCTCTTTTAATTTTCCCGGAAATGTATCTGTTATAACAAGCAAGGATGTAGAGCGCTCTAATGCGCTCTTTGTTTACGATCTATTGCGTAATGAGCCCGGAGTATACGTGGTCGATCAAACACATACCGGCAAATCCGTCACTGTCGATATACGAGGCTTTGGCGACACTGCCGCGCGCAACGTTCTCGTTATGATGGATGGAAGGCGACTTAACGAAATAGATATATCCGGACCTGATTGGGCACAGATACCAGTTGAAAATATTGAACGTATTGAGGTAATGCGCGGCGCGGGATCGGTGCTGTATGGAGATAACGCGGCTGCCGGAGTTATAAACATAATAACGAAAAAGGGCAAGGGTGATGCTACCATCGGATATACTTACGAAACTGGAAGCTACAGGCTCAACAAGCAGGTCGTGACATCTCAAGGCGGGCATTCATTTATGCAGTATAATCTGCTTGGAAAGTACGAGAAGACGGACGGATATCGCGTGAATGGATATTTTGAGGGCTACGATTATGACGGAAATGCGACATTCAAACCAACAGACTATGCCTCGATAAATGTATCAGGAGGTTATCATAAGGACTGGTATGGTATGCCGGCAGGTTTGCGCCGCACAGAGATGGACCAGGTTGGGCGCAACGGATCCAGGACGCCTTACGATTGGGCCAAGACGGAGACGGGCTTTATTCAGTTCTCACCGAAACTCGACCTCAATACCGGTATAGACGTAAACTCTTTAGAGGCTGACATTTGGATAAGGAAGATGCGTAAAAAGAGCGTGACCAATTCTGTTTGGTGGCCCGGGACGACACTGATCCCTACGACTCAAGCATCGCAAATAGCCAGCTCAGGCGGGACTTTCAGATATCGGATCGGCAAAGATTTTGGACCTGTAAATAACGAAGCTATCGCGGGTGTGGATCTTTTTCAGGCTGAAAACTGGTTGATGACAGTGACTCCCGACGCGGCGAATTTTTATTCGCGCTTTGATCAGTTGACCATAACTAAAAAGACCATTGGAGTGTATGGTTCCGACAAGATGACGATTGCGGATAAGCTTATCCTGAATGGCGGTTATCGTTATGAGTGGACAAATTATGTTTTCGATCAACAGGACGATGTCAATAATTACATAGAAAAAAGCCCGTCCGAAAACGCTGTAGAGATCGGCGCGGAATATAAGTATGCTGATAAAGGGGCGCTCTATGGAAGATTCTCTACGAGTTATAGATTCCCGGCTGTCGATGAGTTCTATAGCATATATACCGGCCTGACCCCTAATCTTAAACAGCAATCATCGGAAACATGGGAATTCGGGATCAAGGAGGATACCTTAAAATATTTTATGGCGAAGTGCGGGTTCTTTTTAATGAATACCCACAACGAGATATATTATGATCCAACGGCCGGTGGAGGCTTTGGCGATAACGGTAATTACGACAGGACTCAACGTAAAGGTATAGAGTTGAGCCTGAAATCATCTATGAGCGAATACCTGCAGACTTACTTTAACTACACATATTTGAATGCATATTTTGTTGACGGAACTTTCGCGGGGAATAAGGTGCCCATGGTACCGGCAAATAAAGTAAGTTGGGGCGTTGTATGGACTCCCTTTGTCTATCTGGATCTTCATTTTTGGTCGGATTATACAGGGATCCAATATCCGATAAACGATCAATTTAACAGGCAGCCTAAGTTAAAAGATTATTTTGTATGTAATATTAAAGCGACTTTTAAGTGTAAAGGATGGGAAGTGTTCACTGGTATAAATAATATGTTCAATCAAAAGTATTCGGAATTGGCATCGGCAAGCGTAAACGGCAGAAACCTGGATTATTTTCCGGCTCCAGAAATAAACTGGCGCCTTGGGGCATCCGTAAAATTTTAAGCTCGCCTGAGATTGCTTCGTCCCGCGTCGCCGTAGAGTTAGGGGTCAGGCGCTTTTTGGTATAGGGCCTGACCCTTTTTGGTTGAAATTTTTACGGGTGACATTGGATGGGACCCTTTCTTTTGCCGTGGGGGATGGGGGGATCAGGAAATCCGCATCTATAGCTAGTTGGGTATTAGTACCCCCCGCGGAAAAGAAAGGGAAATCCAATGGCAGGACCCGTAAAAATTATAGAATATTGACATATCTGCCAGCGTAATTTATACTCTTCTCTATGGATATAACTCTAAGAGGCGCTTTTATATTGTCGGCGATGATCCATGCAGTACTATTCGCGCCGTTGTATAACCAGCACCTGTTGCGGCAAGAGATGGAGAAGAAGAATACTGTAGTGGTCGACTATGTTGTCCTAAAAGAGATCGCCACCGCTATAGCCACGAATAAAGAGGTCGTCCTTAAGCGGCCTCAGACGCCCCAGATAGACATACAAAAAGAGATATCGGTGAAGCCCGAACCCTCTCCACAAGTTAAGGCCGATAACAAGAAGGTCGCCAAGTCCAGCAGACTAAAAGATAGGACTAAGTCGCACAAAAAGGACGCTGTAAAGGACCCTTCCAAAGAGGCCGCGAAAAAAGAGGCCCAGCTTAAGCAGGAGAAGGATTACGTAAATTACTATCAGCTGATACGGGAGAAGATACGCGAAAGGCTCAAGGGTAATTATCAGTATTACAACCGCGAAGGTGAAGTGCATCTATCGTTTGTGCTTACCCAGAACGGCTCGTTATTGAGCTATGCGATAGACCGCGCCAAGTCTACTCAGGATGAAGTGCTGCTGCATATCACGGCGACAAGCCTCAAAGCGGTATCTCCTTTTCCCTCGCTGCCGAGGAGCCTGTCGATGTCAAAGATGTCCTTTAATATAGTGATCTCATTCAAAAAATAATACACGAATGGCGAGAGATTGACAAGACGTGCGCTTTATGATAGAGTGAGGCGTTAAATCTATACGGAAAGGGTGAGATAATAATGCCAGTGATAAGCGTTGGCGAAAATGAACCTCTCGAAAGAGCTCTTAGACGTTTTAAGAAGAAGATAGAGCGCGAGGGTATATTGAGGACGCTGAAAGAAAGAAAGCACTACGAGAAACCGAGCGAGAGAAAACGCCGGAAGAGAAGATCGGTGTGAGGATCGACAGAGAGATTGCGTTTAGACTGCTGCTGACAGCAATTCTAGTATTCATATTAAACAGTCTTTCCATTGCTGATGAGGCCGTTTACAGGAAGACCCTGGATAACGGCCTCGTCATTTTGGTAAAAGAGAGCCCTCCCAGGGACCTTGTATCAATCAACATAATAATAAAGGCCGGACCTTCCTCCGAAGAAGAGTATACCGCTTCGGGAATATCCCATCTTGTGGAGCATCTTGTATTCAAAGGGACAGTATCGCGTAAAGTCGGCGTTATCGAAAAAGAGATACGCTCATACGGGGGACTTATAAACGGGGCCGTGGCGCACGATACAACGACTTACGAGCTGACGCTGCCGGCCAAATATTTCACTCAAGGCGTATCTGTTCTTAAGGATATGATCACCAATTCCGTATTCGACAGAGTGGAGCTGGAAAAAGAACGGGAGGTCATAATCAAGGAGATAAAGCTCAACGAGGATGACCCCGAAAAGAGATTGACCGCGAAATTGTTTCAAAATGCGTACACTACCCACTCGTATAAATATCCCCCCATCGGATATGAAAAGACCTTAAGATCGCTGACGCGCGATGACGTCGTAAAGTATTATAACAGGCGCTACGTTCCCAATAATATGGTCATTACCGCGGTCGGCGGTATAAACGCCAAAGATGCCGCATTGAACATAGAGAAAGAGTTCGGGCGATTCAGAGAGCCTTATTACAGGCCGGTGAATAGATCAGCCAAAGAGCCTCCTCAGACGGGTAAGAGAGTGATAGAAGAAGAGGCGCCGGTTGCACTATCGTATCTGGCCCTTGGTTTTCATTCGACAGGCATGCTTAACAAAGACCTCTTTGCGCTGGACGTGCTCTCAATGATATTGGGGCGCGGTAATAATTCCCGCTTGAATGTACTTTTATTAAAAGATAAGAGGGAAGTCCATTCGATATCGGCGTGGAACTATACCCCGGCGGATCCCGGCCTCTTTGTCATCACGGCGCTTCTCGATAGAGAAAATATAAAAGCCGCGAAGAAAGATATTTTGGATGAGATAGAAAAGATAAAGAGAGGCGATCTTCCTGATGGCGAGCTCGAGAGCGCAAAGCGAATGGTGATAGGCGACCACGTGCTCTCCCGCGAAACCATAGAGGATCAAGCGGAAGACCTGGGAGAGGGTGAAGCGATAGCCGGGAATAGTGATTTCTACTCCCGCTATGTAGAAGGCGTGAATAAGGTCTCTAAGTACGACATAAGAAGAGTCGCTTCTTTATATCTGAACGAAGACAATCTGACGGAGATCTCCCTAGTCCCGAAACGCGGCGAGACATTGCCAAGCGTGTCGATACCAAAGACCTTCGTGGAGGAGAAGCTTGAGAAACGCACTCTCGCGAACGGCCTGACATTGCTTTTGAGGGTAAACTCTAAGGTTCCTGCTGTATCGATCACGGTAGCTTTTTCCGGGGGCCTTATAACCGAAAGTAAAGATAATAACGGGATATCCAGCCTTGCGGCAAAGATGCTATTGGATGGCACTAAGACGAAGAAAGAATCCGAGATCATAAGCGCGATAGAGAGTCGCGGAGGGCGGATAAGCTCTTTCAGCGGCTTCAACAGCTTTGGGCTGGACCTCACCGCACTGAAAGACGATACCGAACTGGCGCTTGAATTGATAAAGGATATCACCGCAAATTCGGTATTTGCCCAGGATGAGTTAGCTAAAGAGAAGATCTTGTCCGCAGCATCGATAAAAGACGATGATGATGATATATTTGAAAGAGGGGCGCTGGCTGTAAGAAGAATGTTATTTAAGGACCATCCGTACGGCATGCGCGATACCGGCGAGGAAGAGTCGATAAGAGCTATTAACAGGGATGATCTTATAAGATTCTATCAATCCAGATGCATTCCAAACAATACGGTCATAGCGATATCCGGAGATATTGAGCCGGAGAAGGTATTTAAAAAAGTGGAGATGCTCTTTAAGGACGCCCAAAGAAGGGACCTGGCCAAACCTTTAAAGAAAGTGCCGGAGGCAATATCGCCCGGTAATCTTACAATAAAGATGGACAGGGAGCAGGCCCTTCTTATGCTGGGATTCAGGACGGTTGCCATGGATAGCCCGGACAGATATCCTCTCAACGTATTGAGCGGCCTATTATCCGGAACATCCGGCAGACTTTTTATAGCGTTGCGAGGGAACTCCGGACTCGCCTATACGATGGGCTCTATGCAGAAGCTGGGCATCGATACGGGATTCATGCTATTTTACGCGGCTACTACCATAGACAAGATCGGCGAAGTTAAAAAATTGCTATATGGCGAGATATCGGCAATAAAGCAGGGCCTCATTACGGATGGTGAGCTGGATGCGGCAAAGAAAGAGTTGATCTCTGCTCAAAAGATCGCCATGGAGACTAACGCGTTCAACTCTTTTCAAGCGGCGCTCGATGAATTATACGGCCTGGGATATGACAATCTTTATAAGTTCGAAAGCGAGACCAATAAGGTGACAAAATATGATATAATCAGAGTTGCCAATAAGTATCTCGCTCTGAATTCGTGCGCGGAAGTAGTCATTCAACCGGAGTAATACTTGTGATACGTAATCCTGCGGTAGCCGGCCAATTCTATTCGGGCTCAAAAGAGTCTCTTGCCAAAGAGGTCCAGAAACTTATCCCGGTATCTGCAGAAAAGAAAGAGGACGCGATAGGTGTGGTCTCGCCGCATGCGGGATACCCTTATTCCGGCTTGGTAGCCGGCAAGACGCTATCCTCGATAAAACCGAAGCCCATATATCTTATCATGGGCCCCAATCACACCGGTGATGGCTCGCCTTTCAGCCTATCTACGAGCGATTCATGGGCTACACCGTTGGGCAATGTGACTATAAATAAGACGTTGGCTGAAAAGATACTGAAGAATTGTCCCGAGATCTCCAAAGACGAATTTGCGCACATACGGGAACATTCCATAGAAGTCCAGCTGCCCATATTGCAGACACTGCAGGAAAGTTTTACGATAGTTCCTATAGTGATATCGCAGGGGGGCATTGAACAGTACAGAAAGATCGGGCATGCCATCGCTAAATCCATTAAGGAATTAAAGCTAGAGAAGGATGTTACCATAATAGCTTCGAGTGATATGACGCACTATGAATCTCAAAATGCGGCCGAAGAAAAAGATTCCAAGGCGATCGACGCCATTCTGAAACTTGATGAAGAGGCTCTTCTGGAATGCGTCCGTCAGTTAGACATCTCTATGTGCGGCGTCGCGCCTGCCGCGATAATGCTGGCCGCGGCAAAATCGCTTGGCGCCAAGAAGGCGAAGCTGATAAAATATCAGACGAGCGGAGATGCATCCGGAGACTATTCGTCGGTTGTAGGTTACGCCGGAATAGTGGTAGAATAGCAAAAGGAGATCGATACCTATGCTGGGGTTCCTTAAAAAGAAGAGAAGCGTCGTCCTTGTCCTTGGAGGAGGTTCGGCTCGCGGGCTTGCGCACATCGGAGTGCTCAAGGTGCTGGAAAAAGAGAAGATACCCATTCATAGGATCGTAGGAACATCCATGGGAGCCCTGATAGGCGCGGCTTACTCCGTTGGCATGCCATTGAAAAAGATGGAAGAGATAGCGCATAAATTCAGTTGGAAGACAGTATTCGACCCCACCCTTCCAAAGATGGGACTATTGGCCGGTAGGAAGCTGGCAAATGTGGTGGCTGAACTGACCGAAAATAAGAGTTTCGAAGAGTGCAGGATACCGCTTGCGGTAGTAACGACAGATATAGAAAAGAACGAAAGAGTCGTATTTCAAAAAGGAGACCTGCAAAAAGTGGTATGCGCCAGCTGTTCATGGCCGGGCATATTTAATCCCGTGAGAATAGACGGCCGGCTCCTGGTCGACGGGGGAATCAAGAATAGCGTTCCTACGAGAATCGCCAGGTCCATAGATCCCGGATACATGGTAGCGGTAGATGTAGGCTTCTGCGTCAAGGAGGGCAAGATCGACAACATATTTCAGATGCTGTTACAATCATTCCAGATAATGGGCGAAGAGCTGAACCGTTATCAGGCTCGCATTTCCGATGTCATGATAAAGGTGGATCTCGGACATGATATTGACCAGGTGGCATTCAACAAGTCTAGGGAGGCCATCAATAAGGGAGAGAAGGCGGCCGAAGTGAAGGCGGGTCAGATAAAGAGAATGCTGAGTGTATATAATTTCCCGTCGCTTAAGATTGGCGCGAGACAGGAAAAATGGCGGGATTAAAAAATGGGAGATGAAATAAAGAAAGATGTTGAAGTGAGCTTTTCGCTCTTCATAACCGGCCTGATGATGGAGGCCGTTATGGCACTTGGTGATATGGAAAACCCTGTGACTCACAAAAAGGAGCAAAGCCTAGAGCACGCGAAGATAATAATAGATACGCTCGAGATGCTGAAGGAGAAGACGAAGAATAATCTTTCAAAGGATGAGGACGAGGCCATGAGCTCCATACTTTATGACTTAAGGATGCGTTTTGTGACAAAAATCAATAAGCCGGATACTCCCAAAACATGATCATATACGCTGTGTTGTTGGTATTGATCGTCTTGACGCTTGCTGTCTTCTATCTGATAATCCGCATTAAGGATATAAGGAGCGTCGCGGATTCTCTCTCCTCGAAGATCCCTCTTACCGAAGAGATGAGAAAGCAGACTTCTGATGCCATCACAAGCATAAATAAAGATATGGCGGTGATCAACCAGAAGGCTCAGCAGATAAACGATGTGATGACCGAGGTCAAGAACCTGCGAAACCTCTTTATAGCGCCCAAAGGAGCCGGTGCGGCCGGTGAGCGCATACTGGAGAAGGCGCTTCAAGATGTCCTGGGCAGCAATATGCTTGAATCGCAGTATCGGCTCAGCTCCGGCGTGGTCGATTTTGTTATAAAGTTCAAGGAGCATATCGTTCCCATCGATTCGAAACTCTCTTTAGAGAACTTCAATAAGATGCTTACCTCCGGTGATGACAACATAAAACGCACCTTCTGGAAGGCATTTACCGGAGATGTTAAAAAGAGGATAGACGAGACGAGCAAATATAT
>CAYVCD010000055.1:0-8917 GCA_964450115.1 uncultured Planctomycetia bacterium | reverse complement strand
TTTTTATCCTCTCTGAATTTTATGGCGTCATTGTGAATATCTTACGCGCTATCTCTGGATACTTGGCGATGAACCTCAATTCATCCTCCGTGAGGGGCCTCTGAGTATGGACATTCGCGTAACGGACAAGCTCCAATATCTTTGTAGCCTCTTCCTCATCCTTGAACTTTATCTCGATCTTGTCATAGACGTTCCTGAAGCCCTTAATGCCGCTGTACTCGCCGGCCGTTATCTGCCTGCCAGTCTCTATTATTTCAGGTTCTCCCCTGCCGAGCTCTTCAAAATCGTACAGTTCGTAATTCCTTCTGTCTTTTAAAGCGCCATCGGCATGTATGCCGGATTCATGGGCAAAAGCGTTGGCTCCGACAGCAGGCTGATTTATCGGGATCGGTACCCCGAAGGCATACGAAGCATACTTGGCTATCTTCCATGCGCATGAGAGCTTAACCCTCTCGTCCAGTATATACTTACCGTCTTTAAAACCACTTGAATATTTTATCGCAAGTATTACGCTAACGAGGTCCGCGTTGCCGGCTCTTTCGCCCATGCCGTTGACCGTGGTATTTATGTAGGCGTCGACGCCCGCGTCGATGGCCGCTTTAGCTCCGGCGACGGAACAGGCCACCACCATACCAAGGTCATTGTGGCAGTGTAGCTCCATCGGCAATTTTATCTCGGAGGCCAATAGTTTTATCCTGTCATATATGGTGAAAGGATCGTCATAGCCTAGAGTGTCGCAATATCGTATTCTCTGCGCACCCGCCTTCTTTGCCGCTCTGGCGAATTTTATCAGATAATCGATATGCGTCCTCGACGCGTCTTCCGCGTTTACCACAATGTGCTTCATGTTGAACTTTTGAGCTGTATGAACAGCTTCGACCATCTCTTTTATGACGTCTTCTTTTGTATATTTACCCTGAAATTTCCCGCCTATCATCTGTTCGGAAGTCGATATGGAGAGATTGAGGCTGTCCACTTTCGTCATCCTGTGGGCCTTCTCAACATCGCCCTTGATCGCGCGTATCCATCCACATAGAAGAATTGGCTTCAGTACACCCATCCTGGCAAGCTCTAAGTTCGCGTTTATATAGTTGGTCTCATGGCGCGTTACGGGAAAACCGAATTCGGACTGTGCGACGCCCATCTCGTTGAGATAGATATTTATCATCGTCTTCTGCAGCTTCGCCAACCCCAGCCTGGATGTCTGCACACCATCTCTGTTAGTCACATCGAGTATATAGATCTTATTCTGTTTTTTTGCCATACCTTCTCCTCTTGATAGCCTAAAGCTTAGCCAGTTTAACTTCCTGTACATTCTTGGCGTTCTTTATATCGTCCAAGACCTTCTTAGAGACATCACTGTCGACGTTCCACACGCTGACGGCATTGCCGCCTTTCACATCCCTGCCAAAAGAGACGCTGGCGATATTTATACCATTCTTACCGAATATCGTCCCTATCTCACCTATCAATCCAGGCACATCCTTATTGAAGACGAGCAGCATATTACCCTGAGGCACGCAATCTACCCAAAACTCATTGATCTTGACTATTCTTGGCTCGGATTTTGTGAATAGAGTACCGGCCACAAGGCTCTTTGCCTTATCGGTCTCGACTTCTACGATGATAAGATTGGCGAAGTCCTGTATCTCGGCCGTCTTAGACTCAACTACCGCGATGCCGCGCTCCTTGGCTAAAACCATAGAATTAACGAAATTAACCGTCTCCTGGAGTATGGGCTTGAGCATCCCCTTGACTAACGATATCGTGAACGACGAGAGGTCATACTTTAATATATCGCCCACGTATCTTATCTTGAGCTTCTTTATATGGCCTTCCGCTATCTGTGCGCTGATAGCGCCTATATTCTCGGAAAGCTTTAAATACGGCTCCATGACCTTGAAGAGCTCCGGATCGACACATGGCATATTGACCGCGTTCCTGACACATCTGCCCAGAAGCATATCCCTCACCGTATTGGCCACATCCACCGCCACATTCGTCTGCGCTTCTTCGGTTGATGCCCCAAGATGCGGGGTCAGGACCATCTTATCCGACTTTATAAGCTTGGAATCTTTTGCGGGGGGCTCATCTTCATACACATCCAGCGCCGCGCCGGCAACCTTACCCGACTCTATAGCTTTTATCAAAGCGGCTTCATCTATGATACCGCCCCTGGCGCAGTTAACAAGCCTGACACCCTTCTTCATGATATCGAACTCTTTCTCCGATATGACATGTTTTGTATCCTGCGTAAGCGGAGTATGGACAGTTATGTAATCCGCCTTCTTCAATAGACCGGACAGGTCGGATGACTCGATACCAAGCTCCTTGGCTCTTTCAAATGACAGGTACGGGTCGTAAGCAACGACCTTCATCCCAAAGCTCATGGCTCTCTTTGCTACTTCGGTCCCTATTCTGCCTAAACCTACTATGCCGAGGGTCTTTCCGTACAACTCTACCCCCATAAATTTTTTGCGCTCCCATTCACCTTTCTTCATGGAGAGGTCAGCCTGAGGTATACTGCGCGAAAGAGCCAGCATCATAGAAAAGGTGTGTTCAGCCGTTGATATAGTATTGCCGCCCGGAGTATTTACTACTATGATGCCCTTCTTGGATGCCGCGTCGACATCGACATTGTCCAGACCCACACCCGCCCTGCCGATTATCTTCAATTTATCGCCGGCCTCTATGACCTCTTTGGTCACTTTTGTGGCCGACCGGACTAAAAGCGCGTCATAGTCCTTAATGACTTTTTTTAGCTCTTCCGGGGTCAACTTGGTATTTACATCTACTTTAAGGTCCGGCTCCTTTGTAAGGATATCTACGGCTTCCTTCGAAAGCGAATCGCTTATAAGCACTCTGAATGGCATCTTATCATACCTCCCTCTAAAGGATCTTTTCCGCTGCTACAACTCCAGCGCCGATCGTAAACTTATGCCCTGACTTAGAGAGCGCCATCTCCAGGGCCTTTATAGATTCCACAGTATGTTCCCTGTCTATGCCACCCATGTGGGCGCATCTGAATATCTTGCCTTTGAGATGCTCCTGTCCGGGTGCAAAAGTAACTCCGAATTCCGTCTTCAACAGTTTTATCAGATCGTCAGCGTTCATGCCGGTAGGCATGTTCACTCCGGTGACTCCGGATGACGGGCTCTTGGAGAATATGCTCAGGCCGATCGCTTTACACGCTTCACGAAATGCGCGCGCCTGTGAATCATGTTCGGCTATGACATTATCTATCCCTTGAGCGTTTATCCTTTCGACCGCCTTCTTCAGTCCTATGACAAGAGTTATGGCCGATGTGAATGGAGTATCCATATCGAGCCATGCTTTCTTATATTTTTTAAAATTGAAATAGAACTTCGGGAGCTTGGAAGTCTCTACGGCTTTCCACGCTTTTTCGCTGACCGAACAGAACGCCAGACCGGGTGGTATCATAAGTCCTTTTTGCGAACCGCAGACCGCTATATCAACGGCCCATTTATCATTTTCAAAGTTATCGGCCCCCAGACCGCTTATCGTATCCACCACAAAGAGCGCGTCCGTCGCCTTGACGATTTCTCCGATAGCCTTTATATCAAAAACTGTAGCGGTGGACGTTTCGCAAAGCGTTGTATATACCGCTTTAACGTCCGGGTTCTTCTTCAACGTCTCTTTTATGACCTCGGGCCTAGGACCGGTGCCCCATTCCACATCTATCGCGATAACTTCTACGCCATATGCTTTAGCTATATCGCCAAATCTCTCTCCGAACTTTCCGCCGCGGACGACGATTATCTTGTCTCCCGCCGAAAGCACATTCACTACAGATGCTTCCATGGCGCCCGTTCCGCTCGACGTGAACGTGAAGAGGTCGTTCGATGTTTTGAACGCCTTCTTTAAACCTTCTGTCGCATCCTTGAATATGGCCTGATACTCTTTCGTCCTATGATGGATTATGGGCTTCGCCATTTCAAGCCTTATATCTTCGGGTACCGGCGTAGGCCCCGGCGTCATCAGATACTTCTTACTCATAACAGATCCTTTCTTATAGCTTACAGCTTAAAGCCTACGGCTAACTTATTTCTTTTTCTTCGTAATATTCTCTACCACTTCATCTACGATCCCGTATGTCTTAGCCTCTTCGGCTGACATGAAATAATCCCTGTCGCTATCCTTCTTTATCTTCTCTAGGGGCTGTTTTGTATGCTTGGCCAATATCTCTTCAAGCCTCGCGCGCAATCTTAATATCTCCTGCGCCTGGATGCTGATATCGGAGGCCGCGCCCTGAACTCCGCCCCATGGCTGGTGTATCATGATCCTCGAATGCGGAAGCGCATAACGCTTTCCGGCCGCGCCGGCTGCCAGAAGGAGTGCGCCCATGCTCGTGGCCTGACCCACGCAATAAGTACTGATGTCGGGCTTGATGAACTGCATGGTGTCGTAGATCGCGAGTCCGCTGGTTACGGATCCGCCCGGGGTATTTATATATATGGAGATATCCTTATCGGGATCTTCCATCTGTAGGAATAGTATCTGCGCTATGATAAGATTAGCCACTACGTCATCTATGGCCGTTCCTATAAAAATTATCCTGTCCTTCAGAAGCCTTGAATAGATATCATACGCTCTCTCGCCTCTACCGGTGGTCTCTATTACCATAGGAACAAGTATGCTCATAGCATCCTCCATTTCAGCTTTAAGTTATAGGCTGTAAGCCTTAAGAAAAAATCTCTTACGGCTTATAGCTTACAGCTTACAGCTTTTAGTCTTTCTCTTTTATTTCGGCGCTCTTCAGGAGAAGGCTTATCGTCTTCTCCTCCCTTATTCTCTCAAGAAGGTTGTCGACAAGCCCTTCTTTCTCGTAATAGTCCTTTACCTCTTTTTCGCTTTTGCCGCTCCTTACGGATATCGATTTGTACGCGCCCTCCAGGTCCTTATCATCGACCTTGACGCCTTCATCCTTAGCTATCCTATCCAGTATGAATAAGAGACGGACCTGCTTCAGCGCGTCATCCTTAAAACGCTCCTCGAGCTCGCCGTCCCTCTTATCAAGATCTTCTTTCTTAAAACCTTTTTCCAAGAGGCGCGTCTTGGCATTTTCGGACATCATTCGTATCTGTTTCTTTACCAGAGCTGAGGGCACCGCAAAACTGTTATCGTCTATTATCTTGTTCAGCAGGCTGTTCTCCACAGCTATCTCACTGTCAGATCTCATCTTATTTTCCAGCTCTTTAGCCACTTCCTTCTTCAATTCCGCCAGATTCTCTTTCCCAAGGTCCTTCGCGAACTCATCGTCCACGCTAGGCAGGCTCCTTACTTTTATCTCTTTAGCTTTTACATGGTACTTGGCAAGCTTGCCGGCAATATTCTTATCGGGATAGTCCTTTGAGAGCTCTACCTCTATATCGCGCTCCTCATTCTTGTTCATGCCGATCATCTTCTCGGTCAGGCCGCTCATGATCGAACCTTTGTCTATGTAAAGCCAGAGATTCTCCCTTTTCTTATGCGCCGGTTTTCCATCCACGAGACAATCGAGATCGCTTACCACGTAATCATCCATTTGAGCGGGTCTCTCTTCTACCGCTATATATTTGGCGCTATACTGCCGGAGATTATCCAGGGCTTTATCAATATCTTCGTCTTTAACTATCGTCTTCTTCTTCTCTACCTGTATACCTTTGTAATTTTTTAATTTGAACTTCGGCCTGGTATCTATTTTAGCCTTGAAGGACATCGGCTTGCCTTCTTCTAGCACCATATCAGTTATATCGGGATAACCTATCGGCTCTATCTTGTGCTCCTCTACAGCTTTTTGATAAGCATCGGGAATGAGGTGGTTTATCACCTCTTTCTTCGCTTCTTTTGAGTAGCGTTTTTTTACAAGCTCCTTGGGAGCTTTCCCTGGCCTGAAACCCGGTATGGAGGCCGCCTTGGCCATCTCGCTGTACACTTCTTCGAATGCCTGATCAACGGTCTCTTTTGGGACCTCTATCTCAAAAAGTGTCGAACACTCTTCTATTGCTTTCGCCTTAGCCTTCATCTCTCTCCTGATTTTTTGGAAGTCGTAATTATATCACAAAACTGTTTTGTTCACATAGAAAATTTTTCACCAAGATATATCTCTCTGGCTTTAGGGTCGGAGATAAGATCTTCTTTAGGGCCGGATATAAGTATCTTGCCACCCGCCATGAGATAAGAACGGTCGCATATCGTCAGGGTCTCTCTCACGTTATGATCCGTAAGAAGTATGCCAAGGCCCTTATCGCGCAGTTCTTTTATTATCTCCTGACACTCACCCACAGCTATAGGGTCTATCCCGCTGAACGGCTCATCCAGCAAAATGAAGAGCGGATTCGTAACGAGCGCCCTGGTGATCTCCACGCGCCTCTTCTCTCCGCCCGAAAGCGTGTATGCCATATTCTTCCTGAGATGCGTTGTCTTAAGCTCGTTCAGCAGCTCATCGCATCTTCTCTTGCGCTCACGAGGGGAAAAATCGAGCGTCTCGAGAACAGCCATTATATTCTCCTCGACCGTTAATTTTCTGAATATGGACGGCTCTTGAGAGAGATATCCGATGCCGGAACGCGCGCGCATGTGCATCGGCATTCCGGTTATATCCTGCCTGTCAAAGACTATCCTGCCCCGGTCAGGAGCTATTAAGCCCGTTATCATGTAAAAGGTAGTGGTCTTGCCGGCTCCATTAGGCCCAAGAAGCCCCACAACTTCGCCTCTCTTTATGTTGATATCCACGGATTCTACCACACATCTTTTGCCATAAGTCTTCATCAAACCGGTCGTCTCTAATAGATGCATATCATCTCCCCGCGAAAGCGTCTTTTATCGGGCTATCGCCCTCCTGGGCAATAACTATCTTCGGGTTCCCGCTTATAGAAACCTTCTTATCCGCTTCATTATATTTCGCATTGTCACCATACGCAACATTATCATGCTGGGTGATCTTTACGTGCCCCTGCGCCACAATATCGTTTATCTTCTTTGTGCCCGGGTCAAGGTTTACCGTGATCTTGTCGGCGTCTATATCCCCGTCTATACTCCTAACCTTCACGTTATCTTTAAAGTACGCCAGGTTCTTAGCGTAGTCGAATTCGACTTCACCATCGCATGTTATGATTATCTTCTTCTTATCTTTAGGTTTTGACGCCGCATCTTTCGCGGCATCGCTCTTCGCGGCGTCTCCCGGGAACGGCGAAAAACCCATCTGGTCTTTTAAAGTCGAGCCCGCATTTTCGATGGTCGCTATTACGTTCTTCTGAAGCCTCACATTATTTTTTGACTTATCATAAATCCCATGATCGGCTGTAATAACGGCCTCTTCGGTCCCATAGGTCTTTGCCACTATATTCCCGAGCCTGACCTCGTTCTCCGATATCGATTTTGCCGTCCTGCCTATTACCTCCCACTTCTTTTCACCTTTTTCAGTCATGCCCTCAAGATTGAACGACAGCACTTTGTGCTCAACGCCGTCGGACTTCCCTTTGCCGGCGTCATTCTGATTGTCGGATCCCTGGCTCGTTACAGGATCCACTTTTGGCGGCTCTTTCCTCCCGCAGCCCGTTACAGCGAGCGCTATACTCATAATTGCTATACTGGTAATTGCGAGGCCGCGAAGCGGCCGAAGCAATCTCTCTTTTCTATTTTTCATCTTTTTTCTGCGTCTTCCAGCGCCGATGCACCCACACCCACTGTTCCGGATAACGCCTTATGTAACTCTCTATAACATCCGACCATCTCTGAGTGTTTGTAACTATGTCAGCTTCCTTATTTCCGGTATCTACCAATTCTATCGGTTTTTCTATGACAAAACGGTGTTTGCCGCTACCATCGCGTATCACGAAAGTCGGCACGAGGCTGGCTCCCGTGGCGCGTGCCAGGACTACAGGACCCACCGGCGTAAAAGCCGGCCTTCCGAAAAAATTAACAAAAACGCTTTCGACAGAATCAACATCCTGATCCGCAACTATACCAAGTATCTTGTTATCCTTTAAAACTTTGAGCATCTTTCTAGGAGATTCATCGCGGTATATGACATTGATATCCTGCTCTCTCCTCAAACTATTCAGCCAATTATCGTACTTATAAAAATATATCTTCCTGCCAATGGTCGAACCGGGATAACCTTTAACGCGGAACGTCAGGCCGAGAAGCTCCCAATTGCCAAAATGGGACGCCAGTATTATAGTGCCTTTACCTCTTCGGAAAGAGCCGTCAACATTATCAATACCTTCTATCTTTATGAAACGGTCTATATTGCCTTTGTTTATCTTCGGAAAATTGATAAGCTCAGCAGCGTTCCTGCCGAGGTTTTCAAATACTTTTCTGGCTATACGCCTGATCTCGCTCGGGGTCTTTTCGCTACCGAAGGCATGAGTAAGATTGTCTACAGCCACATCCCTGTATTTAGGAAGAAGGTAAAACGCGCATCCGCCGAAGAAGGCAGCGATCTCTGAAGCGACCCTGATAGGCAGCAGATATACTATCGACGCAGCAACTCTTCCGAGGTAATATAGGAAGTACCTCCTGTATTTATATCTCATACTCCATATAACTATATAATACTACTGTATGCTTGTCAAGATTGTTGCTGATGGCAGCCATCCCAAGCAGGCGGGGACCTTGCGGAGTGGTTGCCTGCGCGGACGCAAATTTCCCTCGCTTACGAGTAGGAAATTCCACGAAGCTCGGGGATTCCTCATGGAGAGCGAAGTGAAATTTACATTAGGCAAGTAAATTTGCTCGGACAAATTTTGATGGCCGTCCAACCTGCCAACAAAATAATAGCTTGAGCAGTTTGTCCGGCCTTTCTATATTGCCATAAGGTATCAAAATTTGTAACGCCGCTTCGGCAACCACCCCGCTAAGGTCTCGCCTGCCAGCACTAGAAATTTTTCATTCATACTGAAGGCGGAACTTA
>CAYVCD010000054.1:4715-9245 GCA_964450115.1 uncultured Planctomycetia bacterium | reverse complement strand
TGCGGTGGCCGCCTTCCGCGGGCGCAAATTCACATTGGGCATGTGAATTTGCTCGACAAAATTTTTACAAAAATTTAGCTTCTTTCAGGAATCTAAATTTTTTGCTATACCGCCATAAGGTGTAAAAATTTCGTAACGCCGCTTCAGGCGTATCCACCGCAAGGTTCGCCTGCGAGATAAACGAAAAATTTTACTATAGAAACGTAAGAAAATGAATGACCAGAAAATAATAATATTCGATACGACGCTCAGGGACGGGGAGCAGTGTCCCGGAGCGAGCCTTAATATCAACGAAAAGGTAGAGATAGCGAAGCAGTTGGCTATACTCGGCGTTGATGTCATAGAGGCCGGATTCCCTATATCTAGCCCCGGCGATTTTGAGTCGGTTAAGCAGGTCGCAAAAGAGGTGAAGGGTCCGTCTATATGCGGTTTGGCGCGGGCTATCGAAAAAGATATCGACGCCGCCTATAACGCGGTGAAGTATTCGAAATGTCCGCGCGTACATGTATTTTTAGCCACTTCCAAGATCCATATGAAATATAAGCTCAAAAAAGCCGAGGACGAGATATTGAAATTGGCGGCATCCGCGGTGAAGTATGCCTGTAAGAGGTGCGGTGATGTCGAATTCTCGCCGGAGGACGCGTCGCGCACGGACAGGGAGTTCCTGTATAAGGTGGTCGAGGCTGTAATAGACGCCGGCGCCAAGACCGTAAATATACCCGACACTGTAGGATACTCTACGCCTTTTGAGTTCGCCAGTATAATAAAAGGCATAAGAGAGAATGTGCCGAACGTCGACAGGGCAATAATAAGCGTCCATTGTCATAACGACCTCGGCCTCGGTGTCGCGAATTCTTTAGCCGCGGTGCTCAATGGCGCAAGGCAGGTGGAATGTACGATGAACGGGCTTGGCGAGCGCGCGGGCAACGCGTCTTTGGAAGAGATCGTCATGACGATAAGAACTCGTAACGATCTATTCAAGAATATCAGCATGGGTATAAATACAAAAGAGATATTCAAGACGAGCCGGCTTGTTTCTAAACTGACCGGCATGCCGGTTCAGCCCAATAAAGCCATAGTGGGAGCCAATGCCTTCGCTCATGAGTCGGGCATACATCAGGACGGAGTTTTGAAAGAGCGGATCACATATGAGATAATGAAGCCCGAGGATGTGGGCGTTGCGGAGACGAAGCTTGTCCTGGGTAAACATTCCGGCAGGCATGCGTTCAAGGAGAGGCTCTCAACTCTGGGCTTTAATCTGAAAGAGGATCAGATAGAGAAGGCCTTCGGCCGTTTCAAAGAATTGGCGGATAAGAAGAAGGAGATATTCGATGAGGACCTCGAGACGATAGTCGATGAGGAGATCTCAAAGATACCCGAGGCGCTGAAGCTGGAGCATTTCTATATCACTTCGGGAGACAGCATAAAGCCCTCCGCGACGATCAAGATCAAGTTCGGCGGCAAGCACGTTGAAAGCTCATCCAGCGGTGACGGCCCTGTCGATGCCTGCTACAAGGCCATCGATAAGGTGATAAAGATAGGCGGAAAACTTCTGGATTATCAGATAAAGAGTGTCACGAGCGGCAAGGACGCTCTTGGTGAGGTATCGATAAAGATCGGTTCAAAAGGTTCTGTCGTCTCCGGCAGAGGCGCGTCTACCGATATCATAGAGGCCAGCATCAAGGCCTACGTTAACGCAGTAAATAAACTCTTAAGCCGTAAGTTATAAGTTGTATAAGTGAAAACTTAAAACTTACAGCTTATAACTTATAACTGTTTTCTATGACAAAACTTACATACGGTCTGATCGGGCATCCGGTTGGGCATTCGCTCTCTCCCGCCATGCAAAATGCGGCCTTCGATGCTTTGAAGATAGATGCCGAATATAAGTTATTCGACGTTGAGCCCGCCGATCTCGAAAAATTCCTTAGTAACCTGGTAAAGGATAAGATCGCCGGGGTCAATGTCACTATCCCGCATAAGGTCAAAGCCAAAGAGTTCATCGAAGCCAACGGCGTATTGAATGAGCATGCACAAAGGCTCGGAGCGGTCAACACTATCAAGGTCGTCGGCGGTAAATTGACGGGCTTTAATACCGACGGGCCGGGTTTTTACAGATCGCTTGTCGAGGACCTTAAGTTCGAGCCGGAAGGCAAGAATGTATTTTTACTCGGCGCCGGCGGAGCGGCGCGCGCCATAGTCATGTATCTCGGCAACGGCCCTAAAGAGATATTCGTCACGGATATAGATGACTGCATGGTCGAGGAACTGAGAAGACATTTTGAAAAGTACTACGACCATCGTAAATTCAAGGCCGTATACAAAGATAATTTTAAAGAGTCGCTCGACGCGTCCGATCTTTTGGTGCAGGCGACGCC
Organism: uncultured Planctomycetia bacterium; assembly: GCA_964450115.1. Classification (GTDB taxonomy): domain Bacteria; phylum Omnitrophota; class Gorgyraeia; order 2-01-FULL-45-10; family 2-01-FULL-45-10; genus 2-01-FULL-45-10. The sequence goes on along the minus strand of CAYVCD010000054.1, from coordinate 6,867 downwards.
GCTCGGTATGCATGACAGCGATCCATCACCTATAGATCCGGGATTGTTGCATCCGGGGCTGCGTATTTACGATCTGGTATATAACAGGCCCGCGACAAAGCTTGTAGAGGAGGCATCCAGGATGAAGCTGCATGCCACGACGGGGCTGGGAATGCTTTTATACCAGGGCGCCATAGCATTCGAACTGTGGACTATTAAGAAGGCGCCGATCGAAGTGATGAAAAAGGCGTTAAAGGAAGCGTTGAAAGTACATGTATAATACAGCCGCATTCATATTCGGTTCGATCGTGGGCAGTTTCCTCAATGTCTGTATATACAGGCTTCCGAAGGGCAGGTCGGTGATCGTCCCGGGATCTCATTGCCCCAACTGTACCGCCCCGATCCATTGGTATGATAACATCCCGATCTTGAGCTACGTATTTTTATGCGGTAAGGCCAGATGCTGCAAGGCCAAAATATCGTTCAGGTATTTTATAGTCGAGGTACTGACCGCATCGGTATTTCTAATATTCTTCTCGGCCTTCGGACTGACGCCGAAATTTTTTGCCTATGTCGCGATGGTGTCGGGCCTGATCGTGGCTACATTCGTCGATTTCGAGATACAGGAGATACCGGATGAAGTTTCAGTAGGGGGGCTTGCGGTCGGACTGATCCTATCTGTGGCCTTTCCCTCTATATTAAATGAAACTACCAGGCTCAACGGTTTCCTGAACTCTTTTTTGGGGGCGCTTGTCGGCGGTGGTATGATATACGCGATGGGCATGCTGGGCGAATTTGCCTTCAAAAAGGAGGCGATGGGCGGGGGAGACGTAAAGCTTTTGGCGATGATAGGAGCTTTTATGGGCTGGAAGCTTGCGATACTGACCTTCTTTCTGGCGCCGGTATTCGGCTCCGTCGTAGGTATAATACTGAAGATAAGGCATGGCAAAGATGTCATACCTTACGGGCCGTACCTGTCGCTTGGGGCGGTATGCGCGATATTTTTTGGGGATAGGATAATCAAGCTTTTATTCTATGGAATGTATTAACAGGAGGTCATAATGTTGCGATATTTAACAAGCGGTGAATCACACGGAAGGTGCATGCTTACCATAGTCGACGGGATACCGGCCGGTTTGTATGTCGATAGATCGATAATCGACCTCGAACTTGCCAGACGGATGCTTGGATATGGCCGGGGCCTTCGCATGGCTATAGAGTCGGACAAGGTCGAGATACTATCCGGCCTAAGGAGAGAGCGCACTATAGGCAGTCCCGTCTCTCTTCTCGTCAAGAATATGGACCATTCTATCGATAAATTGCCGAAGGTCTATGAGCCGAGGCCGGGCCATGCGGACTTAAGCGGTATACTAAAGTATAATCTAAGCGACATCCGCGATGTGCTCGAAAGGGCGAGCGCACGCGAGACCGTTTCCAGGGTAGCGGTGGGCGCTGTCTGTAAGATACTGCTGGCCGAATTCGGCATCACCGTAGTAAGCCATGTCGTCGCGATAGGATCCGTTACATCGGGAGCCAAAAATTTATCTTTCGAGAAGATATTGGCTTCTTCTATAAAGTCGCCAGTGATGTGCGCCGACGCGAAGGCCTCAGGCCTTATGTGCAAAGAGATAGATAAAGCGATCAAGACAGGTGATACTCTGGGCGGTGTATTTGAAGTCCTGATACACGGTGCGCCTCCGGGCCTAGGCAGCTATGCGCAGTGGGATAGAAGGATAGACGCGAATCTATCCAGGGCAATCATGTCGATACAGGCCGTCAAGGGCGTGGAGTTCGGCGGCGGATTCGAGTCGGCGGCCCTTCCAGGTTCGCTGGTGCATGACGAGATATTCTACGATAAAAAGAGAGGTTTCTACAGAAAGGGCAATAATTCGGGCGGCATAGAAGGCGGCATGACTACCGGTGAGGATATAATCATAAAAGCCGCCATGAAACCCATAGCGACATTAAAAAAACCGCTTTCGAGCGTCGATATAAGGACAAAGAAGCCTGTGAAGGCTACTGTGGAGAGGTCCGATGTATGCGCCGTTCCCGCGGCGGCTGTCATAGGCGAGGCCGTATCTTCAATAGAGATAGCCAATTCACTCATTGAGAAGTTCGGAGGGGACTCCATATCCGAGATGAGGCGTAACTACGACGGGTATCTGGCGCAGGT
>CAYVCD010000054.1:0-4615 GCA_964450115.1 uncultured Planctomycetia bacterium | reverse complement strand
GTAGGTTTCATGGGCACAGGCAAGACGACGATAGCCTTTGAGTTATCGCATCGGCTTAATATGCGCTATATTTCTACGGACGACCTTATAGAGAAGAAAGAGAAGTGCACCATCAACGAGATATTCACAAAGAAGGGCGAGGACTACTTTAGGTCCGTAGAGGCTCAGGTGGTGCGAGACGCATGCTTGATGGAAGGCGTCATCATAGATTTAGGCGGCGGCGCCGTAATACGCGATGAAAATTGGGAAAGCATAAAAGCTTCGGGTCTTTCAATTTGTCTTATTGCAGATGAGAATATGATAATGGAACGGACGAAAAAATATAAGCACAGGCCGCTCTTGAACGTGGAAGACCCAAAACAGAAGATAAGAAATCTTATCGCAAGGCGGGCCCCATTTTATGCAAAGGCCGACCATTGCATTGACACAGGAAAGCTTACCGTTAAGCAGGCTGTCGAAAAGATAGTCGGGATATTTGAAACTATTTCCAAGAAGGCGGGAACTAAATGAGCCGTAAAGCAAGGATATGGGTAGGCGTAACTCTTTTGGCGGTCATACTATTTAATTATCTCTCCATAGGGATACCGCTCTATAAGAGGATGGGTTCCCTGGATAATAAGGTAAAGGTATTTACAAAACATTCCGAAGACACATACGTGATAGACGTATTGAAGAGAGAGATGATCACGATCGATAAGAAGATAGTCGTGCTGAACTGCGTGGCTGTAAGCGTAGCCATAATAATATTGAGCTGGATGATATTTGGACTGGTGGTTAACAGGCCTGACAGGAGAAAACTGTGAAGATCGATCCTTCGAAATGGTACTTCAAAACTTACGGGTTTGTTATAGCGTTCTTGTGTATAGGGCCGCTTGCGCTGCCCCTGGTCTGGATAAATCCCCGCTACAATAGGCCAAAGAAGATACTCATCACCGTTATCACTCTATTTGTCTGTTATGTCGTCTTCGCCCTGATGGCAAAATCTACCGAATCGATATATAAATATTACAATCAGATGCTTCAGCTGCCCAAATAATTTTACGGGGACGCCTTTACCATCTTCTCCATGTCAGCCAGGCGCTTCTCTATATCGGTCACTCTGTTTTTAAGCTCCTCCGCGGCGGCCTCTATCTTTTTTAGCCTCTCTTCCACAGCCTTGAACTTTCTGCCTGTATACGTATAGAGGTCCTCGACATAAGTTGTTTTTCCGTCGGTTGTAACTTCGGCATCCTCAGCCGTTACCACTGTGAATCCGGCTATAGTTTTTTTTGTCAGGCCTGCGTTCAGGCTGACTGCGCCTTTGACCTGTTCCTCGCTTTGCGCATAGAGAAGGGTTGCGGCGAAGCTTAATAGAAGTATGAAGAGGATGGTCTTTTTCATAACCTCAATTATACACTACATCCGGCGATATTTCAAATTCACCCTTGCAATTAACGTCAAAGTCGGATAAAATTACTATTCGAAGGGAATGTCCTTAAGCGCCTACAATGCTCCCGTTGGTCGCATTGTTTAACGGCGCTTCAGGATCAAATTTACTTCGTAAATTTGGAGGGTGCTTATGTCCGCAGCGTATAAGATCCGTAGCCTGCCCATGATAATGCTTATAGCTCTGGGGTCCCTGATCATCGGTGGAACCGTATATATCGATCACGCAACGGGCCAGAATCTTTCATCTTTATCTCTTTATCTGGCGCCCGTGTCCTTCTTCATATGGTTTACCACCAGACGCATCGGAGCGCTGGTCTCTGTGCTATGTGCTGCCATATGGTTCATAGAGAACGCGGGCGATAAGGCGCACGTCTTCCACTCCGAGATATCCTACCTTAATATGTCGATAGAACTGGTATTCTTCTTTTTAGTCACCCTTCTTTTATCTTCTTTGAAGGAGGCTCTTGGTATAAATGAAGAGTTGGCGAGGGTAGACGCCCTGACTGGAGCCGTGAACAGACGCGCATTTTACGACCTGGCAGGAAGAGAGATAGCAAGGCTTGAGAGATACAAACATCCGTTCACCGTGGCCTATATGGACATAGATAACTTTAAGGTCATTAACTATAAATTTGGGCACAGGGCAGGAGACCAGCTCCTGCGCTCGGTTGCGGATACTGTAAGAAAAAATCTGCGCAAACTGGATATAGTTTCGCGTTTCGGGGGAGACGAGTTCACGATACTTCTACCGGAGACAGGGGCCGAGGCAGCTCAGGCCGTCTTGAGCAGGATGCGCAACGTCCTCCTTAATATAATGGAGGCAAATAAGTGGCCCGTTACTTTTACTTTCGGCACCGTGACTTTTATTAAACCGCCGACATCGGTGGAAGAGATGGTGAAGAAGGTCGGCAGCCTGATGTACTCCGGCAAAGACAGTGGAATGAATACTATTGAGCAGGAGATCGTCGACGCGTAACATAAAACTTGTCATAATGTATGACGGGACGCATTATTCCGGGTGGCAGTTCCAGAAGAATGCAGAGACCGTCCAAGAGCGTATCGAATCGGCCCTTAAAAAAATAACGGGCCGTAAAGTAAAGTTGACGGGCGCCGGCCGGACCGATGCGGGCGTGCACGCGGTCGGTCAGGTCGCTAATTTCAAGACGCATTCAAAGCTGGACTTCAATAAGATAAAAGAAGCTCTTAATAGCCATCTCTTTGGAGATATCCTTATAGCATCCGCAGAATACGCCCCTCTAAAATTCGACGCGCAGCGCTCAGCAAGATCGAAGAGATACCGTTACACCGTGACGACCGCGCGTTTCGTAGACCCTTTCATAAGGCACTTTGCCTCGCGTTTTTCCTATCGATTAAATATGGGAGCGATGAGACGCGCTGCCAAGGCGCTTATAGGCAGGCATGACTTCAAGTCCTTTCAGGCTGCCGGCAGCAGCGAATCTAAAACGGTCCGGACCATAAAGAATATTAAGATTGAAAAACGGCGCAACTTGGTATATATTGATATCTGGGCCGATGGATTCTTATATAATATGGTGAGGATCATAGCGGGCACTCTGCTTGAGATCGGCCGCGGCAAGATGTCCGAAGAGAGCATAAAAGAGATATTGAAAAAGAGAGATAGAAGATCGGCGGGACCTACGGCACCGGCCTTAGGTTTATGCCTGATGAGCGTAGAATACTAAGAAAGGGAGGGCTATAAGCATGCTTATAAAGGGGGCATTTGCTTTGTTCATGTCGCTTGCTATAGGATACGTGCTTTGCATATTGGCGAATAAACAGAAGAAAGGGCTTTTGCAGACGTTAGGATATACGCTCGGGGCGGCCATAATAGTCATGAGCCTCGCGTACAGCCTTGCAGACAGCTGCCAGACGATGTGCAGCAAGAATAGGATGTGGCATGGAGATAAAGGCATGAAGTGCCATGGCGGAACGTTCATGAAAGGCAAAATTAAATAGAGTCAGTGTGAAGAAGCGTTACAGTGTAATAATATTTGATCTAGGCAACACTCTTATAAGGTTTGACCATAATATCTCGGCGAAGAAGTTCGCGAATCTTTTCCATCTTGATACCGAAGAGGTCCGCCGGCTGTTCTTTGATTCAAAGCTGACCCAGGCTTTTGAAAGGGGGCAGATATCCCCGAAAGAGTTCCATGCCAGGATCACCAAGCATCTGGGTGTAGCGATACCTTTCAAAGACTTCGTCGCCATATGGAACGATATATTCTGGCTTGATGAAGGATCCTGCGCCATCGCCAGGCGGCTAAAGAAGGATTATAAGCTCTTTCTTCTCTCAAATATAAGCAGGCTGCATTATGAATATATAGTGCAGAAATTTGATATATTGAAGATATTCGATGAGATTATAGTCTCGTTTGCCGTAGGAGCGATAAAGCCGGAGAAGCTTATATTTGAAGATGCCGTTAAGCGCGCAGGTGGTGATAAGACGGCGGTTCTGTATATAGACGATCGGGAGGACCTTATAAAAGAGGCAGCCGCTTTCGGGATAGAATCGATCAAATATGAAGGGTCAGAAAGATTAGAGAAGGATCTTAAGGAGAGAGGGGTCATGCAATAATAGTATTGACAACTTTGGGCGACTATGGTATCATCTACCGCCCCTTAAGTAAGGGGCGGTTTCATTATTCGGAAGGGTAATATAAGGTAAATGTATGAAGAATAGCTCAAGAACGTATTTGATTCCAGAGAAAGATATAAAAAAGGCATGGCTCCTTGTCGATGCTAAGGATAAGGTCCTGGGCCGGCTTGCGTGTAAAGTCGCTACAGTCCTCATGGGCAAGAATAAGGTCATATATTCGCCTCACCAGGATACCGGGGACGAAGTTATAGTCATCAATGCAAGCAAGGTGAAGATCACAGGAAATAAGAATGCCGATAAGGTATACAAAAGGTATACGGCCTATCCGGGCGGGCTGCATCTCGAGACGCTTGAAGTAAAGATGAAGAGTAATCCGGGTCACGTTATAAGGCACGCGGTCAAGGGCATGCTGCCGAAGAGCAAGCTTGGCGCAAAGCTTCTTAAGAAGCTCAAAGTCTATGCAGGTGAGGATCATCCGCATAAGGCCCAGAACCCGAAGCCTTTAACAGTTTAATGTAAGGAGCATGTAAAGATAATGTCAGAGAAAGTCCAGTATATTGCAACAGGAAG
>CAYVCD010000053.1:0-9283 GCA_964450115.1 uncultured Planctomycetia bacterium | reverse complement strand
TTACCGGCTCTTTCGTAAAACTCCGCCAGCCGCGAAGGCAGATATGCCGGGAAGCCTTCTTCAAGCGGCATCTCTTCCAGCCTTCCGGAAAGCTCTCTCAATGCCTCCGCCCACCTAGATGTGGAGTCGGCCATAAGCGCGACATTATAACCCATGTCGCGGTAATATTCCGCCATCGTTATCCCGGTATATATGCTCGCTTCACGCGCCGCTACCGGCATGTTCGATGTATTGGCTATAAATATCGTTCTTTCAGTCAGCGGTCTGCCGGTCTTCGGATCGACCAGTTTAGGAAAATTCAACAAGACGTCCGTCATCTCATTGCCGCGCTCTCCGCATCCTACGAAGAGTACTATATCGGCATCGCTCCATTTGGCTATCTGGTGCTGCACGACTGTCTTGCCTGTCCCGAATCCACCGGGTATTGCGACGCACCCGCCCTTGGCCACCGGAAAGAGCGTATCTATAACGCGTTGACCCGTTATGAGCGGCTCGTTCACTCCTAGTCTCTCGCCGTAAGGCCTGCTCTTTCTGACAGGCCAGCGCTGGTACATGAATATATCTATGTCAATGCCGTCTTGTGTAACAACGGCTATCTTTTCCGAAAGAGAGTAATCGCCTTCCGAAGCCACCCACTTTAAAGATCCGTTGACGGCCGGAGCGATCAATATCTTATGCGTTATCAGGCCGGTCTCTTTTACCTCGCCTACACGCTCACCGCCTTTTATTGTTTCGCCGGCCTTCCTATGAGGAAGGAAATGCCACTTCTTCTTTCTGTCGAGCGCGGCCACATGCACGCCCTTTTGAATATAGAAACCCTCTTTCTCTCTTATGACCTCGAGAGGCCGCTGTATGCCGTCATATATGTTGCCCAAAAGCCCGGGACCGAGCTCTACGCATAAAGGAGTGCCTTGAGTATATATAAGATCTCCGGCCTTCAGAGATGTCGTGTCCTCGTATACCTGTATAAAGGCCTTATCTCCTTTTATCCTTACCACTTCTCCGATGAGATGGTCCTCTCCGACCTCGACCATGTCGAGCATCCTTACCGAAGCGACCTCTTCGGCCTCCACTACCGGCCCCACGACCCTGTATATCTTGCCGGCTATGCTCGACATATATTAAAAAGCCTCTTTAAGGAGTTTCATGTAGACCTCGTCATAAGCTCTCTTGAGCCTTGCGGAGAATCTGTTGTCGAATAACAATCTGCCATCCTGTGACTGCACCATCACGCCTATCTCGCCAAAATCGCTCTTCCTAAACTCCACGGGGAGATCTTTAACCTGAGATATCGCGCCTTCGTCGAGATGAGAATAAAATACCTGGACATTTTTATCATCGACTATCTTGACGCCTTCCAGGATCGCGTCCCTTAAAAATTTCACATAATCTTTATTGCCGCGGAAGCTTTCAGCCTCCCTCTTAACGGCCGCGATGACATCCGTAATGAAAAGGCTCTTGGCCTCCAGGACCACTCTTCTCTTCTCCATAGTAACGGTGGAGAATATCCTCTCTCTCTTTTGGGCCACCTCTTTTTCGGCGGCAGATAGAATGGCCCGGGTCCGTACCTCAGCCTCTTTTAAAGCTTCGGACAAAATACGCTCTCTCTCTTTATGAGCCTTTCCCAGGATAAGCCCGGCCTCTTCGGATGACTCCTCGCTTATCCTGGAGCATATCATTTGGGCATTCTCGCCGTTCGTCTTTGAAATGTCTCTCTTATTCTTCATAATATTTATACGCTTATTCCTATAGCTTTCTTCAGGACTTCGCCCACACTCCTTGCTTTCGTCTCCACGCCGCGCGACGGGATCTCAAGGACCAGAGGAAGCGCTCTGCTATACAGCATCTCATCCAGCTCTTTCTCGATAAACGATGCCGCCTTCTGCGTTACTAAGATCACGCCGACCCCTTCGGACGAGGCAGCCACTTTCAGCGCTTCCAGCGCATCGCTACGTGCCGATACCTCGCGCGTCTCGACGCCCGCAAGCTTAAATCCCAGACTGCTCGCGCTGTCGGCGATACAGAAGAAGTGCATTTATACTCTGCCCAATATCATTATCGAGATTATGAGGCCGTAAATAGCTATACCTTCGGCCAGGCCCACGTATATCAGCGCCTTACCGGCTATCTCCGGCTTTTCGCTCATCGCTCCGACGGCTGCCGCCCCGACATAAGCCACTGCAATACCCGCGGCGATCGCGCTCAAGCCCGTGGCCATAGCGGCCGATAGAAAAGCCCATTTGACCGTATTAGGATCCATCTCTTACCTCCTTTTTTTTGTTACATTTTCAGCGGTTTATAAAAACGTTTCCCGCTCATAAAGAACTTGGAAAAGAATTCGTAGTAATTTAAACGCAGGCTCTGTATGCTCACTACGAGCCCTTCGAGAAGTATTATAAGAATATTACCGAGCACCATCACTATCAAAGATGCTGCTGTGCCACCGAAGCTTTTCATTATGCGTGACAGTTCGAATATCGATAAAAACAGCCCCGTATGGGCCAGGGCGAACGCGGCTATACGTATAAAAGATACTGTGTTGGCAAGATAGCCCATCACTATCTCCAGCAGATCTATCGTGCTCTCCATAAATGCGGTTAAAACAGACTCCTTCTTCTTTTTTACGATCAATTCGACAAGAGGCTTCAGGAATAAGAGCCCCATGCATGCCAAAAATATGACCACATATACCGGCTGAAACCCCGCGCCTTTCGAAACGAGCGCCTTACTTACTAGCGCTATGCCCGTCCAGTATATCACGCCGGCTATCAGGCCCGCCTTATCGAAAATAGCTTTTACATAATCTCTGTCCCTGAAAGCATTGATGATATTCAGGAGTATGCCTCCCGTTATCATGACTACACCAAAGATTATGCTTATCTTGAATATCTCAATAATACTGTGCATGGGCTTTATCCATAACGACTGGAATTCGTAACCGAAGAAGCTCCCGTACAGTATGCCGAATAGTTCTGAGCTTATCCCGCAATAGAATATCAGCGTACCGGCCTGCCTTACCTTCTCTTTTTTACTCTTCCACAAAAAGAGGCTTACAACCAACAATACAAGCCCGTGGCCAAGATCGCCGAACATAGCGCCGAACATGATGAGGAAGCTTATCGCGACAAATATAGTGGGGTCGATGGTGCCGTAACGCGGGATACCGTAAGCATCTACTAGCAGCTCGAACGGCTTGAAGACCCTGGTATGCTGAAGCTTCACCGGGATCTCTTCTTTGGGTATATCGAGCGCCTCGGCCCTTCTCTCTTCTACGCAGGAATATGGGTCGAATTTTTTGATCTCATCTATGACCTTGTCCTTCTCCGCTCTTGGCACCCACCCTGATATAAGAGCGGTCTTTTCCGTAACGCTTGAATACCTTTTAGCTTCGAGCAAAGACTTCTTTACTGTGACGTAGGTCTCTATCTCGGAAAGCCCTTCCCGCAATTCGTCCTTTAATCTCCCGAGGCTTGAGGTTACGGCCTCGATATCCTTTCTGCAGACGGCTATTTCATCTTTTATCTTCTTAACCACTTCTTTGGAAAGCTCCTGCGGCTCATGCTTTTGGTCGAGCCTGATCCACCCGAGGTCTCTCAACACTTTGTCCAGGAATTCCCTGTCGCGCCTCAGTCCTATAAAAAGAAGCTCCGCCCTGGAGCCTGACTTCCTGAACGGATAAATTATATGAGGTATATCCTTAAGGCTCCTTTCTAGGACCGGGAGGTTCTTCTCTTCGATGCTCCCCATCTCCGCCTTTAAAAATGAGTAGGACGATGGCGGCCTGTTGACGGAGAACGGCGCATACTCTTCGAGCCGTGAGAGCATCGCCTCTTTCGTGGTCAAACGGACATTCATGTCCTCCCGCTCGGTTATCAGCGGCTTGATGGCCTCTTCGGCCCTGGTCAGCTTCTTATCAGCTTCGTCGTAGGAAAAATCCTTCGGTTCTTCTTTTGGAGATAGCGCCATTCCGGTCTTCTTGGTTATCTCCCCTAGACGCGACTGGAGCGATTCATATAACGAATAGTCCTTTTCGATCTGGAACTGGGAAATATCTTCCATCCCTTTTTCAATGCCGCGTATATCAACCGGATGGAAGACGCCCGACTTCAAAAGGCGCGAGACAACATTCTCCATCCTTTCTTTAAGGACGGCTATGGTGACCAACTCCATCGCTTCGGATGTAAGCATCTAATATCCTATATATTTATTAATCTCGACAGCTCTTCTTTCTTTATGCCGCAAGCTTTAGCATATAGCAAAGATACTATGTTCCTGGTCTCTCTCCTTTTCAGGATGAGATAACCGAATACCGTTCCTATTGTGAAGGGATTACCCCCGAGGGCCTTCTTGACTTCTTTCAGCAGTATTTCGTAAAGAAAATTCTCTATCAGATGGATGCTCTCATCTGCCATGTCCTTTATCGGTATATACGGACCGAGCGCAACCGACTCGATGACTTTAGCTATCCCATCCGGAGTATAGAGGTTTCTCAGCATCTTCTTATTTATCATAGAGCCGCCGGGCATGAGCCATTCAAGCATGTCGCTTAAATTCAACCCGTAATATTTACGCAGCTTTATGAGCCATTGGATATTTTCGCCGTCTACCTCGATCGTGAGTATCTTTGACGCCGCTCTTCGGTCTGTGGGTGAAAAGGAATCGATACATGCCGTCAATCTCTTATAGTAGTCTATGTCTAAAGAAGCCTCGAGGAAGAATAGCGACTTTGTCGATTTGAATTTATCGCGCGCCGCCAGGAGAGGCTCCTTATAATCGGTCTTATCGAGCAGCACGATAACCTCTTCGATCGTCTCGGCTAGCGCTATTCTTTTATAGTCTATGTCGAAGATTATCTTCTCTCCCAAGAGATAATCTTCGATCTTCACCGGCTCTTTGCTGTGCCATAACCGTAAAACGACTTTCAGGTCCTCTGTTTCATATCTTTGCATCAGGATGGACACGAACTCCCTCTCCTTCTTTCCGGACAGCGAATCGCGCACCTTCCTGTAGATGGAGATATCGTTTAAGAGAAGCTTCCTCTCTAAAGCAAAGAGATCGAGCGATTCTGGACTTAAGCTGGAGAAGATATCCTGATACCGGGTTTTTTTAAGCTGATCTATGAGCTCGTATATATTTTTGGAATCGATAAGGCCTGTGAAAGTCGAGGGATCTATCAGATATGAAAGCATCGCTCTCACCTTTGCATTGGTGAAAGCGTATGTGGCCAACTGGCGCATGGCTAACCTTTTATGGTTATGATCTTTGAAAAGATATCCCCAGCTATTTTGGGTACATCCTTCTCTCTTTGGCTTCTTGAAAGAGCCGCGCCCTCTTTAGCCTCCCCGAGGATCTTGCCTTTCTGGGAGAGAAAAGCCTGTTCGGCGTCTTCTTTTTTGTTACGGGCCAGAGCTTCGGCTTTTCTGACGGCGTCTTCTATAAGGGAAATGGCTTCTTCTTTTGCTTTGAGGACTATCTCTTGGGATTGGTTTTGTGCCCGCTCTACCCTGGAGCGCGCGGATTGTTCTTCCTGTAGTATACGATCTACTATCTCACGCATTGTACTGATTTTACCATACAACAATTATATTGACAACAATATCGATATGATGTATTTTAATCCTATGCATCACTCAAAAATGAATTGTTGTGAAACATGCCAGGTGTATTGGACCTGTGAAACCAAGTGGTACCGCGGGGAGAAGGGCGAAGAGAACGCCTGCTGTCCGGTCTGCAACTATTTCAAGGTTTGTACTGCGGAAAAGCTAAAGCAGGATCCTAAATCCAAGTAGCCTGTTGTTTGTCAGCCCTTGCCATTCTTTTTTAGAACGACCCCGATAAATCCACAGAAGGCAAATATGGCGCCTACCGCTATCAGTATCCAGAATCTCTCCACATACTTTGCCGCATAGGCGGCCAGGAACATAAATACCAGAAAAGCTAGGTGTATTATCGCTTCAAGCGAGCTGAATGTCCGCCCCCTGGCCTCTTCCGGCATCGTTTCGTGGGTCATAGTATTCACCGAGACCATTATGGGGCTTGCCGCCATGCCGATAAGCCACGCCAAGAGCCCGCTCACGATTATATTCGGATATTTCCTGACAAGCAAGGTGAACAATATCACCGATATTCCCGTAGCAACAAAACTCAACATTATCATGCGGGGCTTTTCTACCTTTTGCCCCAGCCTGCCATATAATAGCGTTCCCAGCAAAAGCCCCACCACTAAGAACATGCCTATAAGTCCAAGGTCTAAAGTTGCCGTACCAAAAGACTCCTGTATAAATACTATCACAACGCACGAAATAGCGCCAAGTCCCGCCATCAAAAGGAAGAATACATATACTATAAAATGCATCTGGCTGTACTTCTTCAAATACATGACCCCGTCTTTTATCTCGGCAAATATAGATTTACGTATTGAGCTAGAGAGGGCCTCCCTCGTGACCTTCAGGTCCTCGCGGACCTCTTTCACGAAGGATCGCTGTACCATCATCCCTATGAGAGCGGCCGACGCGAAGAAGGTTGCCGCGTCTATATAAAAACCTCCTATCGCTCCGATGGATCTTATGTTGACGAGTATACCGGCCACGACCAACCCCATGACATTGCCGAGCATATGCGTCGTATCCGCCAAAGTATTGGCTACAAGGAGCTTATCTTTTGAGACTATATCGGGTATTATGGCCATTCTTGAGGGAATAAAGAAGCGTGATAGCGAAAATGCCAGGAATACCGCCAGGTAGACGAGAAGTATCTGGTGCAGCATGATAAATAAGGGAATGGCGAGTACCAGCACCCCGCGCAAAAGGTCCGATATGATCATGACGTTTCTTTTATTGAGCCTGTCGACCCACGCGCCGGCTATCGGGCCTATAAGGAATACCGGTATTATCGTAAACGAGATGAGTTTTGCCAGGGCTATCGCAGACCCTGGAGCGCTCTGGTAGATGAGCGCGACAAGGGCCATCTGCGTAAGCCTGTCGCCGAAGTTGGATATGATCTGCGCTATCCACAGGCATAAAAAATTACGGTCCTTTAATACATCTCTGAATCGTGTCATTTAATTATACGGAATATCGGCCCATGCCCGATTTTCTGGTTACGAAGGATTTAATATAAGCTAAAAGATGATCTGCGGCCTTTTGAGGTATGTCTATGAACTGCACTCCTATCTCATAAGAACCGCTGTAAGGGAGCTCTTTGATCCATACCAGTTTGACCAGCGCCTCAATGGTCAAACTGACCTCTCCAAACGTCATCTTGATCTTCAGGTGGCTGTCTTTGGGAATAAAATGGTGAACCATGAACCGTATGCCTCCCCGGCTAATATCCTCTGTGGTGAACTGCCCCATCATCGCGGTAGGTATAACGTTGTAAGAGATAGCCGATTTTTCCGGTATTCTTACATACTTTCTGCGCTCATCCATGTCGACCTCCGTCCTTTTTTAAATACAGGCTTCTTTTGCTCTCCGGAAATTTTTCGATCGCGTATCGAAGCATCGTCCTGGGCATGATCTTATAGTTTTTCTTTAGGAACTTTTCTTCCGCTTCCAGATCGCGCTTGCCGACCTCTCTGAGCATCCAACCCACGGCTTTGTGTATCAGGTCATGTTGATCAGATAAGAGGAGCTTGGCTATCCTTATTGTATCATCAAATTGATTATTCTCAACAAAATGAAACGTTGAAAGAATAGCGATCCTCCGCTCCCAAAGAGAGGCGGACCTTGCCAGCTCATATAGCACAGATCTGTCTTTATCCCGTAGGAAATCCCCGACGATATGCTTGGCCGTAACATCGACGAGGTCCCAATTATTTATATACTTGGTGTTTTTAAGATATATACGATATATCTTTTCCTTATCATTCGGGCTCGAAGAGCGATACTTGATAATAAGAATGAGGAGAGCGAGCAGCCTCTCCTCGTGAATAGATGACCTTAATAGTTTGACCGCGGATCTTAGCTCTATATCCTTGAGCTGCTTTGCCAGGTCCCTTAATACCGGTACGGTGACCCCTAAAAAGATATCGCCTTCGGCGTATTCACCCGGACCGGTCTTAAAGAAACTCCGGAGCACTTTCGCCTTTTTTGCATCCCGATACCGCCTCAGTGCATCTTTTATCTTCTTTATTGGCATGACCCCGTCTTAGCGGATAACGTCTATCTCTGTTTTGTAGCCTTGGATTTTGAGACGATCTCCGTCAGGACCCTATTGATCGATAACCAAGTATTAATATTCTCGTTCTCCATGCTGTCCGCCTTGTTCCGTATATCCCTCCCTAGGCCAGTCATGCCCTTGCGGGCCCTGAGGTCGCGCGGCAGCACTATTTTGAATCCCAGCTCTTTATCCGGATCATTGTTTATTGTAAGATGACCGTTATGCAGCTCTATAATGTCCTTCGCCACAGAGATCTCTGAAGCGACGTCAGCTCTCCCAGCGCAATCGGCAGCCTGAACACCGTGTTCAAATACAACATCCTGCTCTTTAGGTGAAAGCCCGGGACTTCTGTTCTCTACGGCAAGGCGCACTGTATCGTCGTCGGATGATACTGAAACATTTATGATGCCGCCCTGTGGCGCGGATCTTATAGCGTTATAAATAAGAGTGGTCGCCATTCTTGACAATTTCTTTTCGTCACCCCATAAATTCGCGTTTTCTGTTACAAATCCGGTTCTCACATCAGTATTATTATTTTTAGCGAACGGCTCCGCGCTGCTAAGCCCGGCTTTAACTATTTCTCTCAAGTCTACAAGCTTGCGATCCATACTGGTCCTGACAAACCCGGTGCTTGGAAAGTTTATAATATTTTCTATGAGACCGGCAAGCCTGTTTGTGGCGTTAAGGCATTTCTTTACCGTATCCCCGATAATGCCCCTCACCACATCAGTCACACCGGCGTTAATATTGCCCATCTCAAACTTTATAACCTCCAGAGGAGCTTTAAGATCGCGGCTTACGGACATCATGAACTCCTCTTTTTCTGAGTCGGCGCGCCTACGCTCCTCCGCGTATGTAAGAAGTTTTTCCGTCAGGTTTCTCACGAGGCTATAGGCATAGAAGAGGCCTGCCAGGGCTACCATGATCGCTATCGACATCTGGGCGCCATCTAGGCCCATAAAGATATCGTAAAGCAGGTGCCTGCCTACGACTATGTAGCATACGGCTAAGAGTGGTATCACGCAGACCAAGGCAAAGATGATATTGACTACATGGAAAGGATTGACGCCCAATTCAGCGATGATGATCTTATAGTCATTCTTGCTCTTCTCTTTGTTGTCTGCCA
>CAYVCD010000052.1:0-9471 GCA_964450115.1 uncultured Planctomycetia bacterium | reverse complement strand
TCTACGTGAGAAATCCCTGAGCTCCGTGGAATTTCCTACTTGTAAGCGAGGGAAAATTTGATACCTTATGGCGAATCCAGTAAAAAATTTTAAATTCCTGAAAAAAGTTAAAATTTTATCAAATTTTGTCCGAATAAATTGGTATGCCTAATCCAATTTATGTCCGCGAAAGGCACGCCCCGCGAGGTCGATGCCTGCCTGCGGTACTATAGAGGGTTGAGGTTTTTGCTTGGGATTTTGGGATGAGGGTTGTATAATATTCCTATAGTAACCGATCTCAAAGGAGGATAAATGGCTAACGTATTCAGTGCTGCTGAAATCATAGATATGGGTATAGTGAAGGAGAAGAAGCGCAGGGACTTTTACGGATATGCGGCGGAGAAGTTCAAAGAGAAGGATATGAAGGAGCTATTCTCGAAGTTGCGCGATTGGGAAGATGAACATGTGAAGAAGTTCACGGATATCCGTAAATCGACCGAGACATATGAAGTACAGGAGTCCTATCAGGGAGAGTTCGCGGCATACATGAAGTTCGTCGTAGACGATATGCTCTATATGCAGATCACCGCCGACTGGTTCGCCAAGAATATAAGGGAGCCTCTCGCAGCCATACAGTACGGCATTGGGTTCGAGAAGGACGCGATACTATTCTTTTCGGAGCTCTTAAAATATATGATGGGCCCGAACAAGGAGAAGGTTGAAGAGCTTATAGGCGAAGAGAAGAAGCACCTTATCTATCTTTCGGAACTTAAAGCAAAGTACGTAAAATAAGGAATAATGGCCACAGCAGGCAGCGGCATATCCTATAAAGTTTGGGCATCCACGTCGCCCAGGGCAAAACTTCTCCTGATACACGGCCTGGGTGCCAACTCCTCCTGGTGGGAATCCTTCGCCTCAGAATCCCTGAAAAATGATCTCTCCTCATACGCCATAGATCTGAGGGAACATAAGTCCTTCGCCGAATTTTTTGATTCTATAAATAACCTCCTCATCAAGATAAAAGAAGATAATCCAGGAAAGAAGATATTCGCCGTAGGAGAGAGCATGGGCTCTCTTATAATATTATCTATGGCGCTTAAAAATAAAGCTATTTTCGACGGCCTCATCTGCATAGCTCCGGCTTTTAACAGCAAAACACCTTTGAAGCTAAAGGATTATTTCAGGATATTCCTTCCCATCCTATACGATAAAAATAAAAGACACAAATTGCCGGTGAGTTCCGATATGTGCACACGCGATCCCGTATATTTAAAGATGATAGAGGCGGATTACGATAAGGACGTTATGGCCACTTCGCAGGTGCTATTCGACATATTCATCGCGCAGCTTTACATGAGGTTGTCTAAAATGCGGATAGACTCTCCGGTGCTGTTTTTGATAGCTGAACATGACCTGCTCGTTTATAGTCAAGCGAGCGTCAAGGTCTTTGGTAGATTAAAGTGCCTTGATAAGACGCTGATAGAGTATCCGGGTATGTACCACGCGCTCTCTATAGAGCTCGGCAAAGAGAAGGTCTTTCAGGACATCTGGTCCTGGGTCGATAAAAGGATATAGATGAAATATATAATGGCGATAGATCAGGGCACGACGGGCAGTAGGGTAGTACTATATGATAAGCGCGGCCAAAAGATAGCCAGCTCTTATGAAGAGTTCCCCCAGCATTTTCCCGAGCCCGGATGGGTGGAGCACGACCCTCATGACCTTTGGAACAGTGTAAATAATTCTATCCAGAAAGTCTTGAAGAAGGTGCCCGGAGCCGAAATAGCGGCCATAGGGATCACCAATCAGCGCGAGACGACGGTCCTTTGGGAGAAGGAGACCGGTAGGCCTATCCACAATGCCATAGTCTGGCAGTGCAGGAGGACGGCGCCTCGCTGCGATAAATTAAAGAAGAGAAAGGGTACGGCGGAGTTTTTTAAAAAAAGGACCGGACTGCCGGTAGACGCGTATTTCTCGGCGACGAAGATAGAGTGGATATTAAAGAATGTGCCGGGCGCGATGGCCAAGGCACGAGCGGGCGAGATCTTATTTGGGACTACCGATACATGGGTGCTCTGGAAACTTACGGGCGGAAAAGTCCATGCCACAGACTATACGAACGCTTCGCGCACGATGCTATTCAATATAGAAAGTTTAAAATGGGATGACGATATACTCAGATACTTTAAGATACCTAAAAATATCCTACCTGAAGTCAAGAGATCATCCGGAATCTTCGGCAGGACCATAAAGATCGGAGCTCTGCCCGCCGGGATCCCTATATCCGGAATAGCCGGCGATCAGCAAGCCGCGCTATTCGGACAGACATGCTTCCATCCGGGAGAGATAAAAAATACATACGGCACAGGATCGTTCATTCTATTAAATACCGGCGATCGCAGGCCTGTTTCAAGGCATGGCCTTATCACGACATTGGCATGCGGAGCTTCTGGAGAGCCGGTCTATGCGCTCGAGGGTTCGGTCTTTGTGGCAGGCGCGGCGATACAGTGGCTAAGAGATGGTCTTAAGATAATAAAGAAAGCATCCGATTCTGAAAAGCTCGCGCACTCTGTAAAGGATAATGGAGGTGTCTATTTTGTTCCGGCTCTTGTCGGGCTCGGCGCCCCGTACTGGGATCAGGATGCGCGCGGCCTCATATCGGGCATTACGAGGGGGACGAAAAGAGGCCATATAGCGAGGGCCGCCATCGAAGCCATCTGTTATCAGTCCAAAGACGTGATGCAGGCGATGGAGAAAGACTCTGCTCTTAAGATA
Source organism: uncultured Planctomycetia bacterium (assembly GCA_964450115.1). Classification (GTDB taxonomy): domain Bacteria; phylum Omnitrophota; class Gorgyraeia; order 2-01-FULL-45-10; family 2-01-FULL-45-10; genus 2-01-FULL-45-10. The sequence goes on along the minus strand of CAYVCD010000052.1, from coordinate 6,717 downwards.
AAGAGCTTAAAGGTGGATGGCGGCGCGGTCTCGAACGATCTATTGTGTCAGTTACAGTCTGATATATTGGGACGGGAGGTCGTAAGGCCTAAAGTCATAGAGATAACATCTTTAGGCGCGGCGTATCTGGCGGGATTAGCCATAGGTTATTGGAAAAATTCGCATGACCTGAAGAGGTGCTGGAAGATCGACAGGATCTTCAGGGCCAGGATGCCGAAAGCCGCCGCAGATAGACTCTACAGCGGCTGGCTTCGGGCGGTAAAGAGAACACTCTCCTAAATGAAACCATACGATGTGATAATTATCGGCGGCGGGGTCATAGGCACGTCGATAGCCCGTGAACTCTCTCGCTATAAATTAAAAGTAGCCATCCTCGAAAAAGAAGAAGAGCTTGCCTTCGGTGTTTCAAAATCGAATAGCGGAATAATCCATCCCGGCACGCAAAATCCGATACATTCCTTGAGGGGCAGATTATGCGTTCAGGGTAACGCGCTCACCCGAAAGATGTCGAGAGAACTCGGCATAGACTTCAAAGAAGTCGGAGAGCTGATAGTCGCTTTTAACGAAGAGGATAGATTAAAGCTGGTCCAGCTGAAGGATGAAGCCGAGGCTTTAGGCGTACCCCGCCTGAAGATCGTGGACAGGGCCTGGCTGAAGATAAACGAACCGAACCTTTCGCCCGAAGTCATAGCCGCGCTATATGCGCCTACCGCCGGCATAATAAGCCCGTACAGATGGGTCTATGACCTGGCCGAAAACGCCGAAAGTAATGGCGTGGAGATCCATGCCTCTACAAAAGTTGAAAAGATATTGCCATCTACCCGAACCGGCGGAGATTTCGAAATCTATACTTCAAAAGGTGGGTTCAGGTCACGGTACATTGTAAATGCAGCCGGTCTTTTTGCCGATGATATTTCGCGCCTGGTGGGGATAGATGATTTTAAGATACGCGCCAGACTTGGCGAAGAGTTCCTTCTGGACAAGAAGAAAGAGAATATAACGAATCATCTTATATTCCCCCTGCCGTCAAAAGATTCAAAAGGCGTCCTGGTAATAAAGACTTCCGACGGAAACCCCATGATAGGCCCCACAGCCCAAGACGTTGACAGTAAGACAGACCTCTCCACCTCGGCCGAGGGTTTCAAAAAAGTACTATCATCTGCGCAGCGGCTGGTGCCGTCCATAAACGGAGGTGATGTCATAGCATACTTTGCCGGCCTGCGTCCCGCCTCCGGAGGGGATTTTATAATAAGGCATGAAGCGAAAGCCCCGGGATTTATAAATGTCGCCGGGATACAGTCGCCGGGCCTGACTGCAGCGCCGGCTATAGCGCTCATGGTATCTGGCCTATTAAAGAAGAACGGGTTGTCGTTAAAGAGGAAGCTATTTTTTCACCATCACAGAAAAAGAGAGGCCCATCTATTCAATATTCCGTTATCCGAAACGAAGAGACTGATAAAGAGAGACCCCTGTTATGGCGATATCGTATGCAGATGCGAGATGGTATCGGCTAAAGAGGTCACCGACGCTATAAAGCGCGGCGCTAAGACCCTAGATGGAATTAAGTTCAGGACCAGGGCCCAGTCCGGGCGCTGTCACGGCAGCTTCTGCACTACGAGGCTCATGAAGATACTCGAAGAAGAGACTGGTAAGAAGCCGACAGAAATTACGAAGCGCGGCAAAGGTTCGGAGATAGTGAAAGAGGACAGACTTTGTGATTGAACGGGACCTTGTTATAGTGGGCGGCGGGCCGGCAGGTATGGCTGCCGCTATCTCGGCGCGCGAATCCGGCGTTAAAGATATATTACTTTTAGAGAGAGATCAGTATCTTGGCGGGATACTCAATCAATGCGTTCACACAGGTTTCGGGATAGAATATTTTAAAGAAGTACTGACCGGGCCGGAATACGGAAATCGTTTCGTAGAAAAGATCAAAGGGGCGCCTGAAATAGAGATCAGTTTAAGGTCCTTAGTTGTAAAACTTACCAAAGATAAGACGCTCACTTATATTAAGCCCGGAGTCATGGAAGAGGTAAGGGCTAAAGCTGTAATAATGGCGACAGGCTGCCGCGAAAAGACGCGTGAGATGGTGCATATACCGGGAACCCGTCCGTCGGGAATATTCTCCGCCGGGCTTGCCCAAAAACTTATAAACATCGAAGGGCTTCTCCCCGGCAAAGAGGTCGTGGTCGTAGGCTCCGGAGATATAGGCCTTATAATGGCGCGCCGGTTTACGCTCGAAGGCGCAAGAGTAAAGGCCGTTATTGAAATACAGGAAAAGTCGAGAGGATTGATCCGTAACGTGGCACAATGTATAGAAGATTTTGATATACCTATATATTTTCGCCACAAGATATCAAGGATCTGTGGCCTCGATAGGGTCGAAAAGGTGGTCGTGGTAAAAGTCGATGAGAATTTTAATGATATACCATCGTCGAGTTTTGAGATAAGCTGCGATACGGTACTGATGTCGGTCGGACTGATCCCGGAAAATGAGTTGATAGAGATGGCGGGTGTAGAGATAGATAGAAAGACCAACCAGCCGGTATCTAAAGAGGTCAATAAGACTTCTATCCCGGGAATATTCTGCTGCGGAAACTCGTTTAAGATATACGATCTTGCGGACTGGGTCTCAAAAGAATCGGCAGTTGCCGGAAAGATGGCCGCTGAGTATATCAGGAGCTTGAAATGATAAAACGCCTGACATGCATAGAGTGCCCGAAAGGGTGCCTCTTATCTATAGAGATAGAAAATTGCCGCGTGGTCAAAGTGAGCGGCAACGAATGTCCTAAAGGCGAGAAGTACGCCGTGCAGGAGATAGAGAACCCCATGAGGATACTCACATCTGCCGTACTCGCCGAAGGGCTTACGCTAAAGATGGTGCCCGTCCGCACAGATAAGCCTATCCCAAAGTCCAGGATCATGGAAGCGATGGATGAAGTGAAGAAGCTCCGCCTTAAGGAACCTGTCAAATCCGGGTCAGTGATCGTCGATAATTTCCTCGGCATTGGCATCAATCTCCTCTCCACACGCACTGTCTCCAAAACCTAAGCCTCAAAACCTAAGCCTTGTTATGTTCCGCACAAGGCCACGCCTGCTGTAGTAGTCTGGGGGGCACCTTGACTTATGGGTAGACCGCAGGTATACTTATACATACTATTGTTCATATATGAGCTATTATATTAATATACCAATGCTTGGGGTACATTGAGCGATAATAGACTGAAACCTTACTATGCCATCTCCGAAGCTGCCGGCGTAATTACGGCAGCTATAGGCCTTTTTGTTCTGGCAGGATGGATATTCAACATCCCCCTCATGAAGAGTGTTCTGCCCGGCCTAGTTACCATGAAGGCGAACACCGCAGCCTGTTTTACTCTCATCGGCATCTCGTTGTGGTCTCTGCAAGTAAAGCGAATCGATAAACAGCCATTACGCATCCTCGGCAGACTCTGTGCCTTCATTACAGCACTGATAGGGGTCCTCACTTTATACGAATATCTATCCGGACATAACTTGGGCATAGATCAGCTGCTCTTCAGGGAACCGGCGGGAGCAGTCTTCACTACATATCTTGGCAGGATGGCGCTTATCACAGCCATCAATTTTTTTCTCACAGGATCGGCTCTTTTGTCGGTAGACACCAATACTAAGCGCGGATATTACCCCTCCCAATTTTTAGCAGTGACTGCCGCCTCCATAACTCTAAGCGCATTGTGCGGATATATCTACGGAGTCTCCAGTTTCTCCGGAGGGATAGCCATATACACAGCGATGGCGTTACATACTGTTATCGCTTTTATCCTGCTGTGCCTAGGTATTATTTTCGCAAGGCCGGACAAGGGTTCGAGCGGCGTAATAACTTCGTCGTTGTCCGGAGGAATGATGATGCGCCGGATGCTCCTGGTGATCATTGCGATCCCGGTGTTATCGGGATGGCTTAAGCTTCGGGGAGAAAAAGCCGGTATTTACGATAGCCATTTTGGCACGGCCCTCATGGTGATAGCGAACGTTGCGCTATTTATAGTCATAACATGGTGGACCGCAGCAATCATTAACCGTTCAGAGGAGAGGCGCAAGGCAGCCCAGGGCAGGCTTGATACGGTAAACGAAGAGTGGCAGATCACTTTCGACTCTATGTCTGACCCTGTCTTCATCATGGATATGGAGAACAATATAACCAATGTGAATAGCGCCCTTGCCAAGGTCCTCGGAAAAAGTCCGGAGGAGATCATCGGCAGGAAGTGCTACGAGATAATGCATGGTACATCCGCCGCTTTCGCGAATTGCCCCATGGAGGGGACCAGGCGTGACGGTAAGTCACATGTAGAAGAAGTGAACGACCCGCATATAGGTGTCCCGCTCCTTGTCACCACAAGCCCCATCTTTGATAAGGACCACCGCATGGTAGGGGTGGTGCATGTGGCCAAAGATATTTCCTCTATTAAAAAAATAGAGACGGCTCTGCGCGAAAGTGAGATAAAATATAAGGCCATCTTTGATTCTTCCGTAGATGCGATCATGCTCCTGGTGCCCGGGGGAAAGTTTTTAAGCGGCAATGAGGCCACGCTAAAATTATTCGGGTGTAAGAGTAAGGAAGATTTCATATCCAGGACACCCAGCGATCTATCACCCGAATATCAGCCGGACGGCCAGCTCTCCAAAGTAAAAGCAGAGGAGATGATGCGTCTGGCCATGGAAAGAGGCTATAATTTCTTCGAATGGACTCATAGGCGCATTAACGGCGAAGAATTTGTCGCAACGGTTCAATTATCCAGAATGAAAGTTGGCGATCAGGCGATTTTACAGGCGATCGTTCATGACATAACCGAGCGCGTGTTGTCGGAGAAGCAGATCGCCAAGAAGTTGCGGGATCTTGAGATATTCTATAAGGCTGCCATCGACCGGGAGACGAAGATAAAAGAGTTGAAGAAGAGGGTCCAGGAATTGGAGACCAAGATCAAAGAATGAGAGCAATGCTTAGCATATGACGATGATATACTTTTTTTACGGGCTGGCGTTCATAATACTCTCAGCCGTCATATTTCTTCTGCCAAGAAGAGAGGATCATCTCGATATTGATAGTAGCATCGTCTTCATAGGATGGTTCGCCCTTATTCACGGTCTGAACGAATGGGTCGATCTTCTTATTCTGAACGGTGCGATCTTCAAAGTCGAGATCCTTTCAGTCTTAAGCAGCATACTCCTGCCTTTATCATTTACATTCCTCATCATATTCGGATGCGCGGCCATATCAAGCACAAAAAATAGCTCTCTCAAATGGCTTAATGTGGCCTGGATATTTTTTCCGTTATTATGGACCGTTCTGTCGGTGGTAGGAGGGGATCTTTCCGTATCCGGAATATTGGCCCGCTATATTTTATGCGTGCCCGGCACTATATTGACGAGCCTGGCGATATATCTATCTTTGAGAAGACGATCTCGCTTCGAAATGCCTAAGTTTGTTATGGCTGGCGCATGGTTGGCAATAGTCTTCTTTCTGCTGTACGGCGTCTTCAGCGGAATGATCACGCCGAAGGCTCACTTTTTTCCCGCAACTATACTGAATTATCCTCTCTTTATAGAGATATTTCATCTGCCTGTCCAGCTCTTCAGGATGATCTCGGCTCTCATGATATCCTGCGGATTCATCCTTCTCGTAGGAACTTTTTCCGGGAAAAGGCCCGGTCAAATTGTAAGTGGCACTGTAAGAAGTAAGATCACTATTGTGATAGCCGCTTCAGTAATGACGATCACGATTGTGGGCGCTATCCTTACATATTTTATCGGCACCGCTAACCTTATGTATATCTTCGGCAGGGAGTATGCACAGATCGCGAATACACTAAAAATGTCTACGATAGGCGTTCTTAACGAAGAGATAGAAGACGCCGGATCGTATGCGACTAGGCTTCTTTGGAAAGATGTTATAGCCCAAATAAATTCCCGCTACGAAGGTATGGATGCCGAGTCGATCAGGCTGAAACTTCTCGACATGGACAAGAGATGGATCCCCGCTAAGCCCGGAGACCCGGTACTGAAAGAGTATTTGGAGAATAAGGTAAGTGTGGGCATGGCGGAGATCATTAAGGTGAGAACCGGCGTATCCGAGCTCTTTATAACCGATAAGCATGGTGGTCTTGTCGCCGCTTCAGATAAGACGAGTGACTTCTATCAAGCCGATGAGGAGTGGTGGCAGAAGGCTTACAACGATGGCAAAGGCAGCGTCTATGTGAGCGATATAGAATTCGATGATTCGAGTAAAAACTGGGTCGTCTCAATAGCTGTGCCGATAAAAGACTCAAAGACCCAGGAGGTCATAGGTATATGCAAAGATAGCGTTAAAATAGAAAAGCTTTTTAGGAGCATTTCCGATTTCAGATTGGGAGAGACAGGCCATGCTGTTTTAATAGACAAGAGTGGCGCGGCTATATCTCGTCATGGTATATCAACAGTTCCTGAGAAGATCGTCCCGGAAACAGCGCTGCGTAAAATGCTGACGGGCGTAGATACGTACGTAGTGATAAATAGCAGTCTCCTGCATAATAGAAAGACGTTTGTCACCTTTGCTAAAATAAGGCCTCAGCATATTTTGGGTGGAGACGTATTATGGATCTTGCTGATAGTCCAGGATATGTCCGAAATATCCTCGCCGATCCATAATTTTATCATCCAGATAGCGATAATCGCGGTACTGATGATGATCTTGATAATACC
>CAYVCD010000051.1:0-9587 GCA_964450115.1 uncultured Planctomycetia bacterium | reverse complement strand
AGAAAGAGATGGAGACCTCCATGAAGGAGGAGGGCGAAAAGGCGCTCTTCGATGCCGGGCTCCATGGCATACATCCTGAAGTGGCGAAGCTTCTGGGAAGACTGAAGTACAGGACGAGCTACGGACAGAATGTTCTCCAGCACTCCAAAGAGGTCGCTTATCTGATGGGCACTATGGCTAACGAGCTAAAGCTCGACTTCACTTTAGCCAAGCGGATAGGATTGTTACATGACCTCGGAAAAGCTGTAAGCCACGAAGTGGAAGGCACTCACGCTAAAATAGGCGCGGACCTTGCGCGTAAATATAATGAACCGGAAAATATATGTCACGCTATAGAAGCCCATCACCAGGATATAGAGCCCAAGACTCTTCTGGCGGTATTGGCGCAGGCTGCCGACGCTATAAGCGCCGCGCGTCCCGGAGCCAGGCGAGAAACTCTCGAGACGTATGTTAAGAGGCTCGAGAAGCTTGAGTCGATAGCCGATTCGTTCAAGGGTGTCGAGAAGGCCTATGCTATACAGGCCGGACGCGAGATCAGAGTCATGGTGCAGCCGGATAAGATAAGCGATGCGCAGGCGGCTGTTCTTGCGCGCGACATAACGAAGAAGATCGAGGAAGGCCTTGAATATCCGGGCCAGATCAAGGTAACTGTTATCCGCGAGACGAGAGCGATCGAATACGCGAAATAAGGAGACTCGATGAAAATATTATTCATCGGCGATATAGTAGGCGAGCCGGGAAGGCATGCCATAAAGGAGCTTCTCCCGAAGATAGTAAAGCGCGAACGAATAGATTTCGTCATAGCCAACGGTGAAAATACGGCCGGAGGCAGCGGGATCACCCCTATGATCGTGGACGAGCTTCTGGGCTATGGAGTTGATGTCATAACGTCGGGCGATCATATCTGGAAACGTAAAGAGATCCTCGACAGGATCGCCGAGGACGCCAGGATACTGCGGCCGGCCAACTATCCAAGGGAAGCGCCGGGATTCGGCGCCACTGTGATCAAGTCGAAGTCTGGCGTAGAAGTAGGCGTAATAAATCTGATAGGCCGGGTCTTCATGCAGGCCGTCGAATGTCCTTTCAGGACCGTTAAGGCCGAAGTGGAGAAGATGAAGAGTAAGACGAGAATTATCGTAGTGGATATGCATGCCGAGGCCACGAGCGAGAAGGTGGCTCTCGGGTGGTTCTTAGACGGCACGGTAAGCGCTGTCATAGGCACGCACACACATATCCAGACGGCGGATGAGAAGATACTCCCTAAAGGAACGGCTTTCTTAGCCGATGCCGGCATGACCGGGCCGTACGATTCGGTCATAGGCAGAAAAAAAGAGCAGATCCTGAACCGCTTTATCACGCAGATGCCTACAAAATTTGAAATGGCCGAAAATGACGTCCAGCTGCACGGCGCCATTATAGATATAGATGAAAAGACAGGCCGCGCGGAGTCGATAAAGAGAGTCCAGGAAAAACTGGGATGATCAACCTAGAGCAGAAGAAACACGTATATACGGTATCGGAGCTGACGAAGTATATACGCGTGATAGTCGAGGAGTCGTTCCCGGGCATATGGGTGGAAGGTGAGATATCGAATTTTATCCTTCATTCCTCCGGCCATATGTACTTCACGCTGCGCGACGCGGGCTCTACGCTTAAGTGCGCCTTCTTTAAGCATTCCAACCTAAAGTTAAAATTTAAGCCCAAGGACGGCATGAAGGTGATATGCCATGGTTCCGTCAGTGTTTACGAAGCCAGGGGCGATTATCAGCTGATAGTGGAAGATGTCGAACCGAAGGGCATAGGGGCTCTGCAATTACAGTTTCAGCAGCTGAAGGAGAAACTCGAGAAAGAGGGGCTCTTCGACGATAAGTACAAAGTCCCGATACCATTTTTGCCGACGCGAATAGGCGTGGTGACGAGCCCGACCGGCGCCGCTATACAGGATATACTCAATATCGCCCGCAGGAGATTCGCCAATATAGAGATAATAATAAATCCCGTGAAGGTGCAGGGCGTCGACGCGAAAGACGAGATAGCGGCAGCTATAAAACAGTTCAACGAATTGAAGATTATAGACGTTATGATAGTCGGACGAGGCGGAGGGAGTCTCGAGGACCTCTGGGCGTTCAATGAGGAGGTCGTAGCCCGCGCCATATTCGCGTCCAAGATACCCGTGATCAGCGCAGTGGGCCATGAAGTAGACTATACTATATCGGATTTTGTGGCCGACTTCCGGGCGCCTACACCGTCGGCAGCAGCAGAGCTTGTTATACCCAGGAAAGAGGATCTCGTAGATCTTATAAAGACCGCGACCGAACGGTTAAATAACGCGATATCCGGGAAACTTGATATATTAAAGGAGATGCTGGACGGCCTCAAAGAGAGCTATATCTTGCGCCAGCCCCTTAATTATGTGATCCAGATGCAGCAGCGCGTCGATGACTTAAGAAAAGATATGTCGGTGAGCATAGGACACGCGGTCGAGATGTCCGGCGAGAAGTTTAACAGCATCATAAGCAAGCTCGAGGCATTGAGCCCGGTATCTATACTTAATAGGGGCTATTCCATCACGAAGAAACTGCCCGAGGGCATTATCATAAAAGAGTCCCGCTCGCTAAAGTCAGGAGATTGTATCGAGACAAGGCTTGGGCAGGGCAAGATCAAGAGCAGGGTCGAAGAGATAGTATAAGGAGGAAAGATGGCAGAGATTAAATTTGAGGACGCGCTTAAAAAATTGGAAAAGATAGTCGCCGATCTTGAGGACGGCAGCCTGTCGCTCGACGACGCTCTCGGCAAGTACGAGGAGGGCATAAAGCTATCCAGACTGTGCGCCAAGAGGCTGGAACTGGCGAAGAAGAAGGTGGAGATACTGATGAAGTCCGAGGACGGATCGGTGGAGCTTAAGCCGTTCGACGAATCTTATTCGGTTGAAGAGAAGGCGAAGAAGGGCAAGAAAGGGTCGTAAACGATTTTGCAGTATCCAGAAATAGAAAAAACATTAAAAAAATATCTGCCTAAAGGCGATGACGCTTTAAGTAAGGCCATGCGTTACAGCGTTTTTTCCGGGGGAAAGAGGGTCCGCCCGATCATTGTTATAGAGTCCGCGAAGGCCTGCCGGGGGAGCTTAAGATGCGCGCTTGCGCCGGCGGTAGCGATAGAGCTGGTACACACATATTCATTGATACACGACGATCTGCCGGCCATGGATAATGACGATATGCGCCGCGGAAAGCCGACATGCCATAAGGTCTTCGGCGAAGCCAACGCGATACTTGCCGGAGACGCGCTCTTGACACTTGCGTTCAATATCATAGCTAAAGGTACAAAGCCGGCCATGGGAATTAAGATAATAGAAGAATTGTCGCGCTCTGTAGGCGCTCTTGGCATGGTGGGAGGCCAGGCGCTCGACCTGGAGTTCCATGGCAAAGTCAAAGACAAGGCGATGTACAAAAAAATAGATACTCTCAAGACCGCAAAGCTTTTTTCCGCGGCGGCAAGGATAGGGGCGTTAGCGGCCCAAGCGGAAGCGAAAGAGATAGATGCTCTTGGGCGGTTTGGGCTAAATCTAGGGCTTTCGTTTCAGATGGTCGATGACTTTATCGATGGTGATGGCGCCGATAACATAGAAGCTAAAAAACTGACCCAGAAAGCTAATGAAGAGCTTGCGATATTCGGCAGGAGAGCCGATAGATTGAAAGAGATAGTAGAAGAATTGTCAAAGAGGACCAGATGAGCCGGATCATAGATACTATAAATTCACCGACGGACCTGCGCAAATTAAAACTTGTCGAGCTGCCGGTCCTTGCCAAAGAGATACGGCAGGAGATGCTGTCGACGGTGTCGAAGACCGGAGGGCATCTATCCTCGAGCCTGGGCGCGGTGGAGCTGGCGATAGCGATACACTACTCTTTCGATACGCCGCGCGACCGCGTCCTGTGGGATGTCGGCCACCAGGCGTATGCGCACAAGATCCTGACCGGCAGAGCAAAATACTTTTCCACATTGAGACAACTCGGTGGTTTGAGTGGTTTTCCGAATAAGGATGAAGCGGGCGAATACGATATATTCACATGCGGCCATAGCTCCACATCCATATCGACGGGACTCGGCCTTGTCATGGCGAACGGCCTTGATAAAGATAGCCGTAAAGTCATAGCCGTTATCGGTGATGCGGCTTTAGCCGGAGGCATGGCTTTTGAGGCACTGAACCACGTCGGACATTCCAAGAAGAAGATGATCGTAATACTGAACGATAACGAACTATCTATAACCAAGAGCGTCGGCGCATTAAGCAGATACTTGAACAGGATAATCACTAATCCTGCCTATAATAAGATACGCAGCGATGTGGAAAGAGTCTTGATGAGGATACCGCGTTTCGGTTTCAGGGCATATAGGGCCGCCCGCAAGCTTGAGGAAGGCTTGAAGAATCTGCTCATACCCGGAATGCTGTTCGAGGAGTTGGGATTCAGGTATTTCGGCCCGATAGACGGCCACAATACCGCGCAGATGATAACTGTATTCAAGAACCTGGTCACTCTTGACGAGCCCATATTGATCCATGTCATAACTAAAAAAGGCAAGGGGTATAAATTCAGCGAAGAGCGCCCAAGCGAATTTCATTCTACGGGGCCATTTGATATAGAGACGGGCGTGCCGGTAAAGAAGGCGGCCAAAGAAACTTTTACGGAAGCCTTCGGCGATAAGATACTCGAGCTCGGGAAGCAGAACAAAAAAATAGCTGGCGTGACCGCCGCCATGATAGACGGCACCGGTTTCGATAAGTTCGCTAAAAACTTCCCTGAGCGTTTTTACGACGTCGGCATATCGGAGGAGCACGCGGTAGGGTTGAGCGCCGGCCTCGCAAGAGGCGGATACAGGCCGGTCGTCGCCATATACTCGACATTTTTACAGCGCGCGTACGATCAGATAATACACGATGTATGCTTGCAGGAGCTTCCTGTGGTATTCTGTCTGGACCGGGCGGGACTGGTGGGAGAAGACGGTCCTACACACCACGGAGTCTTTGACATAGCCTATACGAGGCACATACCTAATCTTATAGTCATGGCGCCGAAGGATCCGGACGAGCTGAAGGCGATGCTTGCTTATTCTCTACAGCAGAATAAGCCCGTCGCGATGCGTTTCCCCAGGGGCGCATTGCCCACTCTGACGAACGACGCGTCGCTTATATACGCAAAGCACGGTCTTGAGACGGAGCCGGTGAAGACAGGAAAGTCCGAAGTTATCAAAGAGGGTAAGGACCTCGCCATCATAGCCATAGGCAGTATGGTCTCAATAGCAGTGGAAGTGTCGGCTATCCTGCAGAAGAAAAGAGTTGACGCTGCGGTGATCAACGCGCGGTTCGTCCACCCCATAGACGGGGAGATGTTGGAGAAAGTTTGCGCCTCCTGTAAACGCATAGTCACAATAGAAGAGGGTGTGCTTGAGGGCGGATTCGGCAGCGCGGTGCTTGAGTTTATCGAGACTGAGAATATAAAAGGCATCAGGGTGAAGAGGTTCGGCCTTCCTGACAGATTTATAGAACACGGCAAGCGCGATGAGCTTTTTAAGAAGTATAACTTGACACCCGACGCGATTTGCGATGTAATTATGAGAGAGGTAATGGTATAAAAAGATGCCCAAGATAAAGATAGATAAGAACAGGTGCAAAGGGTGCTACCTCTGCATAGTGAACTGCCCCAACTCCCTGATAAAGATAGATGGTGAGTTGAACGCAAAAGGGGTGAAGCCCGTCGTATTTTCAGGCGGAAAATGCACGGGCTGCGCCATGTGCGCCATCATATGTCCGGAATTTATAATAGAGGTATATAAATAGTCATGTCGAAAAAATTGCTGATGTGCGGTAACGAAGCATGCGGAGAAGGCGCTATACTGGCCGGCTGTAAATTTTATGCCGGCTATCCCATAACTCCCCAGAATGAGCTCATAGCTTATATGGGCAAGAGGATGAGCGAGATAAACGGGATATTCATCCAGGCCGAGTCGGAGCTCGCCGCCATAAATATGGTATTTGGCGCGGCAGCGGCCGGCGAGCGGGCGATGACTTCCTCGTCGAGCCCAGGAGTGAGCCTTAAACAGGAGGGGATATCCTACATAGCAGGCGCGGAGTTACCGTGCGTGATAGTAAATATGCAAAGAGGCGGCCCCGGGCTGGGCAATATCGCGCCGGCGCAGAGCGACTACTTTCAGTCCGTAAAAGGCGGCGGACACGGCGATTATAAGGTAATAGTATTTGCGCCATCGTCGGCACAGGAGTTATTGGACTATACCTTCATGGCATTTGATGTCGCCGACAAATACAGAAATCCGGTACTTATACTGGGAGACGGCCTACTGGGACAGATGATGGAGCCGGTGACCATAATCAAAGAGAATTACAAGCCTAATCTCGTAGAAAAGCCGTGGGCGCTCACAGGCTGTAAAGGCAGGAAACCAAACATAGTGAGATCCTTCTTTCTTGGAGAGGGCGCTTTAGAAGAACATAATAAAAGGCTGCAGGAAAAGTACAAGACCATTACGAATGCGGAAGTCCGCGCGCAGACATTTAACTTAAAAGACAGCGAGATAGTCATAGTTGCGTACGGTTCGGTCGCGAGGACCGCCAAGGCGGCAATGGAGAGCGCCCGCGCCAAAGGCATCAAAGCCGGACTGATAAGGCCGATAAGCCTGTGGCCCTTTCCTTCGAAGATCATCAAAGACGCGTCATTCGGAAGGTGCAAAAAATTCCTGGTGATAGAGATGAGCTCCGGTCAGATGGTGGAAGATGTAATGCTCGCCGTCAACGGCAAGAGCGAAGTGGATTTTTATGGCAGGATGGGCGGCGGAATACCGACTGAAGAAGAGGTCCTGGCCCGGATAGAGGCTCTCGTATGAAGAAAAAAAATAGAAAAAAAATAAATAGATCGGCGAGCAAAAAAGCGGGAAAAAAGGTAGAAGAGAAGCTCGTATTCTCAAGGCCCCAGAGCCTTCGCGATGTCGATATGCATTATTGCGCCGGGTGCGGGCATAGCATAGTCCATCGTCTCGTCTGCGAGGTCATAGATGAATTCAAGATCCGCGAGCGCGTTATAGGCATTGCGCCGGTAGGATGCGCGGTAATAGCCTATGATTATTGGGACTTCGATGTGAGCGAGGCAGCGCACGGCAGAACGCCGGCGGTGGCCACAGCCATAAAGAGGGTGAGGCCAGACAATATAGTATTTACGTACCAGGGCGATGGCGATCTAGCCGCGATAGGGACCGCGGAGATCATACACGCGGCCAACCGTGGCGAGAATATCACGGTCATTTTTGTGAATAACGGAGTTTACGGCATGACGGGCGGTCAGATGGCCCCGACGACACTGGCGGGGCAGAAGACCTCTACCAGCATTGCCGGCAGGAGCTTAAGGAACGACGGATATCCATTGAAGATGCTGGAGATGCTGGCCGTATTGCCGGGCGTCAGATATCTGGAGCGTGTTTCGGTCCACTCCGCACAGGAGATATTCCGCGCCAAGCGCGCGATCTCCAAAGCCTTCAGGATGCAGATCGAAAATAAAGGCTTCTCTATGGTCGAGGTATTATCCATGTGCCCCACATACTGGGGTATGGCGCCCGTTCAGGCGGCGGATAGGATAAAGAACGACGTTTCGTTATTCTACCCTATAGGCGTGGTCAAATCGTACTGATTATGAAAACCAATAAGATCGATATTTTGCTGGCGGGTTTTGGCGGGCAGGGGATAATGCTGATGGGCAAGCTCCTGGCCCAGGCCGGGCTAGTATCGCGCAAGAACGTGACCTGGATGCCATCTTATGGCGCGGAAGTGCGCGGAGGGACGGCCTATTCGATGACGAAGATATCGGATAAGGAGATAGCCAATCCGATAGTTACCGCGCCGGACATACTCGTGGCGATGAACGACCCCTCTTTAGTGAAGTATGAGGGGATGTTGAAGCCGAAGGGTCTATTGATATTAAATAAGTCGCTTATAAGTTCAAAACCTAAACGCAAAGATATTTCAGTTGTATCGATCCCCATGACGGAGTTGGCGTCGAAGCTGGGGAGTGTGCGTTCAGCCAATATGGTGGCCGTGGGAGTCCTGTTAAAACGGTCTAAATTATTCCCTGTAAGGGTAGTGACCGGCGCATTACATGAAATGCTCAGGCCAAAAGAAGATATATTTCTGATGAACAAGAAAGCTATCGAGAAAGGTTATCAAAAGGCTTAATTTATGGTGAGAGTCCGTTTTGCGCCCAGTCCGACGGGATATCTGCATATAGGAAGCGCCAGGACCGCGCTATTTAACTGGCTTTATGCCAGGCACAACAAGGGCGAGTTTATCATAAGGATAGAAGATACCGATAAAGAGCGGTCCAAGCCCGAATATCTTGAAGAGATACTCGCCTCGCTTAAATGGCTATTCATGGAGTGGGATGGAGAGCTCAGCTACCAGTCCCAGCGGTTTGAGATATACAAAAAATATGCCGATACTCTTGTCAAAAAAGGCCTCGCGTATCTCGATGGGCCGGCCATAATATTTAAAGTGGAGAAGTCGAAGAAGGTTGCATTCGAAGATATGATACGCGGGACTGTCGAGTTCTCTACAGATGAAATAAAAGATCAGGTCCTGATGAAATCTGACGGCACGCCGACTTATAATTTCGCGTGTGTCGTGGACGACCACGAGATGCAGATAACCCATGTTATACGAGGCGATGATCATATATCCAATACACCCAAACAGGTCATGCTCTACGAGGCGCTCGGGCTTGAGCTGCCAAAATTTGCGCATATACCTTTGATACTCTCTAAGGACGGCGGAAGGATGTCAAAGCGCCACGGAGCTACGAGCATATTCGAATATAAGAATATGGGTTTTTTGCCTGAGGCCCTTGTCAACTATCTATCTTTAATGGGCTGGGCGCCGGGTAACGACGTGGAGATATTACCTCTGGAGGAGACAATTAAATTATTCGATGTCAAAAATGTCAATAAAACGGGCGCCATATTCGACATGGATAAATTAAGCTGGATAAACGGACAATATATTAAGACAATGGAGATCAATAAGCTTACTGAGAAAGTGGAGAGCTACCTAAAAGATAAAAATATTATACAGGGTGAATACGACCGGACAAAATTGGCAGAGATCGTAAAAGCTTATAAAGAAAGAATGCGGACACTCGATGATTTTGTAAGCGTATACAAGTATTTCTTCAGTGAAGAGATAGAGTATGACGAAAAGGCTGTAGAAAAACATTTGAAGAAGCCCAACTCAAAAGATATAATAACTAAATGTAAGGCCGCCTGTGAGGCTGATCCTAAATTTGATAAAGCGTCACTTGAGGAATCGTACAGAAAACTTGCCGAAGAACTTAAGGTGAAGGCGGCAGAATTGATCCATCCGACGCGCGTAGCCATAAGCGGTAAGACCGTGGGCGCAGGGTTATTTGATATGATGGAGTTGCTCGGCCGCGAAAAGGTATTAAAGCGCCTCGCGAAATTTTGTTAACGTTGCCCGGTAGTGTAATGGTAGCACAGCAGCCTCTGGAGCTGTTTGTCTAGGTTCGAATCCTAGC
>CAYVCD010000050.1:0-9619 GCA_964450115.1 uncultured Planctomycetia bacterium | reverse complement strand
CCTGGACATCTTTAGGGGGATCTATCTCTTTGAGCTCGGTCCTTACTATCTCCAGCCCCCAGCTTCCGGTCTCGTCGCAGAGGGTCTTGTGCAATTCGGCATTGATCTTACCTCTCTCCGAGTTTGCCGATTTAAGAGTGAGCGTGCCTATGATATTCCTTAAGGTTGTGCGGGCCAGGTTCACTATCTGATACTGATAATTATTTACGCTGTATTGGCAATTTTTAACACTGATCTCATCGGCCTTTACTTTAAAATATACCTGGGCGTCGACCTTGGCGTTCAGGTTATCGTTGGTGATTATCTCCTGAGGCTCGGCATCGACCATCTGTTCTGTTATATTGACCTGATATAGAACCTCGATCATGGGAATGATCCAGTTAAAACCCATATTGGCAAAACGGTTATATCTTCCCAGCCGCTCTACCAGGCCCCTGTGCGTGGGACGCACTATCCTGATGCCCAACAAAAATATCACTACCGCCGCAATAATTGCAATACTTAATATCGCCATTAGCTTCCTCCTTTAGCTTTTATCAGAGCTTCTTCAAATAATTCCACTCCCAGGTCTATCTCTTTCTCCGTTATATAGAATGACGGCGCCAGCGTGAAGACGTTCTTGTAGTATCCTCCGACGTCGAGCACAAGGCCCATCTTCTTGCCGCCGGCCGATAGCTTGCCGCTCAATCCTACATCCACTATGGCGTCGGTGAGCGCCTTGTTCGGCGCGTATCCGTCCTTTTGGCACATCTCTATCCGAAGCGCGAGCCCCAGGCCGTCGACATTGCCGATTTCCGGATGCTTCTTCTGCAGGCTCTTTAGCCTGGAGATAAAATAGTTCCCTTTTTTAGGTACACTAACAGCAAAATCCGACTCCTCTATCAGCTTCATGGTCTCAAGGCCTGCCGCCGTGCCGAGAGGATTTGATGAAAATGTCGAATGGGTGGATCCCGGAGGAAATACCTTGGGCGATATCAGGTGCTCTTTTGCCCATACGCCGGAGAGCGGATTTAAGCCGTTCGTAAGCGCCTTAGCAAAAACAATTATGTCCGGCGTTATGCCAAAATGTTCTATGGCCCACATCTTTCCCGTCCTGAAGAATCCCATCTGTATCTCGTCGTCCACTATCATGATCTTATACCGGTCCAATATCTCCTTAAGGCCGGCGAAATAACCCTCGGGAGGTATTGTGTATCCGCCTGTGCCCTGGAGCGCTTCGATATAGAAGGCCGAGAACTCGCAGAGGCCCGTCTTCTTATCGACGACGCCGTAATATTCGGTCTCAAAAAGCTTTTCGAACTGTTTCAGGCAGTACATCCCGCAATCTTCTCTCTTCTTTCCGTAGAAGCACCTGAAGCAGTACGGGAATGGGATGAACATCGCCCTGTCGCCGAAATGACCGAACCTCTCCCTGTAGCGGAAGCTCGACGTGATGGCGGAGGCCGCGAGAGTCCTGCCGTGATATCCTCCCATGAAGGCGAATACAAGGTTCCTGCCGGTATGGTTGCGCACGAGCTTCATGGAATCCTCCAGCGCCTGCGCCCCTCCTACATTGAAATGGATCCTGCCCTTCTCCTCAAACGTTCTCTCCATCCTCTGTGCGAGTCGGGCGGCCAGAAGTATCTTCTCTTCGTGAATATACTGGCAGGCGAGCTGCGGCAAACGGTCGATCTGTCTCTTTAAAGCCGCGTTAAGGCGCTCGTTCGAATATCCGAAATTTACGGCCGAATATATCATCTGCAGGTCCAGAAACTCCACGCCCTTTTCATCATAGAGGTAAGAGCCTTTGCCGCGTACGAATATATTGGGATTCTCGACGTAGTGGACCGTATCGCCCCACGAGCAGTACCGCGACTCCAATTTTAAAAGCTCGTCTTTAGACAGGTCTTTTTTAATCTTATTCATGGTAAACTCCTATTGGAATATTTACGGTCATTCTTTCTTTACTCAAGACGGTCAAAGAAACCCGACACCTTCGCGGCCACCGTCTCCCGCTCCTGATCCGCGGTTATCACGTGATACGAGTTATATAATAGCACAATCTCCTTGATTTTCGAACTTATTCTATCATAAATGAACTTTGAATTCTTGACGCTCGCCACATCATCATCCTTGGCCTGGATAAGCTGTACCGGGAAATCCATACCCGGCAGTTTTTTGGTGAGATGTTTTACCAATAGCTGCAGCTGATGCAAAAGCGTGACCGGAAAGAACGGATAGCCGTACTGTTCGGAGCCTTCGATATCTTCCAGCCCTGCGGATTTGTAGTACCTGTGTATCCTCTGCTGGATTATCTCGTTCTTTATGCCGTAAGGAGGCGACTCTTTGAAGTAGGCTATGTGCCTCAAAGGTGTATAAGCAAACGGAAAGAATAAGTTTGAGAGCGGGGTGTTCCAGCCGTCATAAAATACAGTCGGCGCGAGGCAAGCCGCGCCCTTTACACGGTCTTTGAACTCATCCGCAAGTAAAAGCGCAAGCAAGGCTCCCATCGACAGGCCCGAAACGAATATGGGGCCCTTGAATCCCGATAATTCACCTTTTAGGAGCACTTCACGCACGGAAGAGTAAAGCTCCTGCCAGGAAGTCCGCTTAAGCACCTGCATCGACTCGCCGTGATTTGCGAGCCGCGGACAGGCAACGGTATACCCCCTTTTGTTGAGATAGTTCGCGATATACTTCATCTCATTCGGGGTGCCCGTGAGCCCGTGGATAAGGATGACGGCGCTGCCATTGGTGCCCTCAAAGAATAATCCTTTTCCGGCAGGGCCATTGACGCTCTTTTTGGTCTTTTGAAGATCGCTAAGCTTTATCGTGAATATTACGGACATATCTTTGCTTTACCCCGGATAGGACTCAGGCAGGACTACCGTAAACGTCGACCCTTCACCCGGCTGGCTCTCTACCGCTATCTTACCCTTATGCGATTCGGCGATAGATTTAGCAATGCTCAATCCGAGGCCGAATCCGCTCTTTCCGCTTCTCGATCGATTCACCTGATAAAATCTATCAAAGATATAGGATAGCTCGTCCTCGGGTATGCCTATGCCGGTATCGCTCACCGTTATGTTGGCAAAGCCCTTGGACTTATGAGCGGCAACGACTATCTTTCCATTCCGGCGCGTATGTTTTACAGCATTGTCCACAAGGTTCGTAAATAACGTCTTAAGCCTCTCTTCATCGCCGTCCAATATCACAACGTCCTGTAAAAAAGATGAGATGACGATATCTTTCTCTTCTGCCGCGGCCTTCGCAGCGTTCAGCACTTCTTCGATGACCTGCGTAAGATTCACTTTCTTTATCTCGATCGGCATCTGGCTATTGTCAAACCTCGCCAGGACGATAAGATCCTCTATTATCCGGGAAAACTTATCGAGCTCTTCCAGACCCTTACTGAGGATCGCTTTATATTCATCTTCCGAGGAGCGTTTATTCAATACAGCGGCTATCTCTCCCCTTAAAACAAATATAGGCGCTTTAAGTTCATAGGATATATCCTTTATGAAATTTTGCTGGGAGGAAAATGACCTGTCGAGACGCTCTATCATGTCGTTGAATGTGTCTGCCAAACGCCTCACCTCATCTTTAGTATCCGGTATATGTATCTTTAGCTTAAGGTTTTCGGCGGTGATCTGTCTCAGCGTATTTATCATGCTGTTGACGGGCTTGAGCGTGAGGCCGGCGAGCAGGACTCCGGGGATCCCTGCCAATATTATTGTGAGCGGCAAAAGGATGAACAGTATGACCATGAGGCTGCCCGACGCAATAGAGATCAGTTCAATGGGTCCGGCCACCTGGACCATATAGACTACCTTGCCATCTTCTATGACGGGCCTTGTATAGACCCTGAACTTCGCCTTTTTACCATCGATGAATACGCCGCCTAAAGAGTTGAAGCTATCATCGCCCGCCAAAACATCTTCAAAGTCCGACTTTGGAATGGGCGCAATGAACGGCATTGATTTGGTAGATACCAGCCTCTCGGCCTTAACGCTCAATATCTGCACAAATATCTTCATCAGCTCCGGGTCTTTTCTCTTCTCTTCCACCCAGTCACGCGCGATGTTCAGGAAAGGCGCCATATCTGTCGCGCTGTCCTTATCATGCCAATATGTATGTACCGAATCGGTCACGCCCTCGGCCCTGGAACTCAGGAGGTCATCAAGATTATTAACGAGCACTGTATTGAAGATCCCGTAAAGGACTATTGAAAAAGAGAATAGCGTGACCGCCAGGATGAGCATGTACCAGGCAAGGATCTTAAAACGTATGGATTTAAAGAACATCTTCCTTTCCTTTGGTTTAACTTACCGACATAAGGACTATTCCCGCCATTACTAGGAGCGTTCCGACTAATTTCATCCTGTCTACCTTTTCACCCAAAAATTTATGCGCTAAAAACAGTACCAGGATATACTGCAAGCTGCCTATCGGAAAGACCAGGCTTAAGTCGCCCTGGGCGATGGCCAATAGCCACACGACTAGGCCGATCACCATGGCAAGAGCACCCAACCATAGGGAAGGGAGAGTCAATATCTTTGATAAAAAACGGATACGGTCGCCTCCTATCTTAAGATTATATATCCCGACATTGCTAGCGCTCTTCTTAAAGAGTATCTGGCCTATCACGGTTATGGCCTCAGACAAAAGCACAAGGAGTATTATCTTAACCATTAGCTTGCAACTCCGCTTCCGCCGGTTTTTTGCTTTGCGCTACAAAATGGATGCCAAGAATGATACATATTATTCCGATCCACCGTATCAGACTTATACTCTCGTGCAGAAAGAGCATCGCGCAAAGAGGAACGAATATGTAACAGAAGCTTCCGACCGGCATTGCAATGCTTAAGTCCACTTTATAAAGGATGACTATCCAGACAAAAAAATTCAGCGCAAATACAAATATCCCGAGCCATAGAAATGGCGAAGAAGCATTCTTTACCGCGAATTGGACAATATTACCCAGGTTCACGGAGTCGATGCCGGTCTGCACCAGGCCCTTCTTCATCAAGACTTGAGCAAGCGTATCTATCAAATCATTAAGCACTATTAAACAGAATATCTTTAACGTCAGGTGGTTTCTCTTCATATCGCTCTCTGCGCCTTGCCTTTCTTCAGGGCCGGATCAAAGTTCTCGAACTTCAAAAATTGGCAGATGAAATTAAATGCGGGGCGCAGCGCCCTATTACGGAGTTTCACATATATGTAGAGCGGCACGAAATCGAATCCGAGCCTTCGCTTCGGCTCGTAGCCCGTAATGCCCATCTCGTACTGTTTGACACCGTTCTTTATGCACCAGTTTAATGTCTCGCGGAATTTTATAAAGTAGAGATGATATTTGTGCGTTATGGAATAGTCGAGGCCAACATAATAGTCTATGAACATCTCCTTCGACACAAGGCCAAAGAGGAACATGACCAGCTTACCATCAATCCTCCATAAGAAATACTTCGTATGGCCCGGCATATTCACAGGCAATTTCCTAAAGAACTCCATAGGCAGGAGCTCAAAGCCCATATCATGCTTCGCTACTATATCCAGATAGAGCTTATAGACCTCCTGCAATTCCGCTTCATCAATGGCGTCCACGATCTTGAAGTCAAGATTGACATGGCCGTCTACCCTCTTGAACTTTCTTCTCAGGTCATACCGGCTGGCACTGCTCAACGTCATCATATACTCTTCAAAGTCCTTATACCAGACGTTGAGTATGGTAGTGGGCAGCGAATCAAACTTTGCGAATCCTTTACCTTGAAGCGGGTCCAGGATCTTTGTGTGGGCCTGATCGAAATCCTTAAAGGCGATTATAGGGGCTTTCTTCTTTTTGGCTATCTGTTCGATGCGGCGCGATATGACTTTCATTACCGCATCGGGATCACCGATAAGCCCGATCTTTCCCTGGCCCATCGGCATACCGCAGATAACGGCCTTAAGGCTGAAGATGTTAGGCATCAACTTTTTTATGGAATTGGTAACGCGTCTCAACGGGCCATTGATGCTGGTGTCGAGCGGGTAGTTCATTATAAAACACGAGGTAACTGCGACGGGAGTCTTGCGATCATATACAGCAATGTAGAATAGGGAGAATTGATCCAGGCCGGATCCATCGAGTGTCTTATAAAAATTGTAGCCTTCCAGGACGTCCGGATAGACCCTATTCCAGTCTTCGACTGGTATCTGAGTTATCTTTTTAACAACTCTTGTCCTGAGCGTTGATCTCTTGTGCCGCTTCGATACTATCAATTAGATGCTCCCTGTCAATAAACAGGTTATATTATACAAAATACTATCCCGAAGAGCAAAGCAATTACCTTACTTCGCCATTCAAACCGTAAAACTCGGATATGGCTTCGTAGGGGTTTTATTCCTGCGTAGCCCTACCGGCTATTGCCAATTGAAGGGCGAAGCAGAATTACATCTATCAATCGCTATATTTCCGCTTTTCGGCATCATATGTCTTCATAGTCGAATCAAGCTGAGAATAACAGGAGTCGATATTATCCGCAAGCTCTTTAAGCTCCCTGGAAAACTCACTTCTTCGGATGGCTCCCAGGCTGCCTTTTGCCGAAGCCTTCGCCATCTCTTCGTTCACAGCCGCGATCCTGGCCTCGGAAGAGATTATCTCCTCCTCAAGCTTCTTGATCTTCGCTTCCAGGGGCTTTAAGATCTTCGACCTCATCGCTACGAACTCCGCACGGGCCCTTCTTGCCACCTTGCCACTATGACCTTTTGCAGCAGGGCAGATTAAAACCTGCCCTACCGTTTTTTTCGGGGCCGGGGTGACAGGCTGCGGCGTTGCGGCCGGGATCATTTGCGGCTTCGCAGGCAATGGCTTATCGTCATCTTCCCACCCGATACTATCCAGGAACTCACGGTAATTACCGGGATATAAAAAGGCTCTGTCATTCTTAAAGACGATGAGCTTCGTCGCCACCTCATTCAGGAAATGTTCATCGTGGGCCACTACAAGCGCTGCGCCTTCGAAATCTCTTACCGCCTCCATCATCGCCTGACAGGATTCGATATCAAGGTGGTGTGTAGGCTCATCCAGGAAAAGGATGTTGGAGGGTGCGGCGAGAAGTTTTCCTAAAAGGACGCGGCTGCGCTCTCCGCCGGAGAGCACCCTGATCTTCTTCTCTGCATCGTCTCCAGAAAACATCATTGCGCCGCATATGCCGCGCACTCGCGACTTATCGATAAAGGCACGACCTTTGGATATCTCTTCTTCTACGGTAAGCTCCCCGTCAAGATCGGCCGTATTAGCTTGCTCATAATAAGCCGGAGTGGCCGCCGTGTGAGTCTTAATGCTGCCCGACACAGGCTTAAGCCTCCCGGAAAGCAACTTCAGCAGGGTGGTCTTACCTTTACCGTTCTTGCCTACTATGCAGATCTTATCATCCCTATTTACGGTAAAGTTCAAGCCGCTTATTAGGTATGGCGCATTTGAATCATATGAAAAAGTGAGGTCGTTCACATCCATCATCTGACCGGCGCGGAATGGCTCGTAATTAAATGAGAATGAAAGCGTCCGGATCTCTTCAAGCTTATCGAGCTTATCCATCTTCTCGAGCCTCTTGATATTCGACTGGACGCGGCTGGCATGGCTTGCTTTCGCGCGGAACGTGTTCACATAATCCATGATCTCTTTACGTTTCTTCTCATCCTGCACGCGCCTCTTCTCGTGCAGCTCTTCGTCCGCATGGAGCTGGGCGTAATATTTTCCCGTAGGGCCCTTGATCTTCCTCACCATCCCGCGGTGTATTCCCACTATATGCGTCGTCACGCTGTCAACAAGGTCCCTGTCGTGGCTTATCACTATCAGTTCGTTCTTCCATGACCGCAGGAACTTCTCAAGCCATCGTATCGAGACTATATCGAGAAAGTTCGTAGGCTCGTCGAGAAGAAGCATATTAGGCTCGGATACCAGGACCTTGGCCAGGGCGATACGCATCTGGAACCCCCCGGAAAATTCCGAAGGGCTACGCTTGAGATCCTCTTCGGAAAAACCGAGTCCGGAAAGGATCTTCTCTACCTTCCATTCGGAATTCATCTCCTCAGGGCTCAGGCCTAGGCAGCCCTCCTCCAGTACTGTGGGTTTTGTAAAGGTCAGGTGCTGGTCGAGATACCCTATGGAGTAATTGTTTGGCATGAATACTTTGCCTTCATCGGGTTCTTCCTCGCCGGTGATGATCCTGAAGAGCGTGGTCTTTCCATGGCCGTTACGGCCGACGAGCCCTATCTTTTCTCCGGCGAGCACGTCAAAGCTCACGTCCGAGAATAGCACCCTCGTAGCGTATACTTTGGATATATTTTTTACAGATATCATCGCGTTCCCTGAATGCGTGATGCTTCATATAGACATACGGCGCTGGCACTGGCGACGTTTAACGAATCAACGGCCTTTGAGATCGGTATGCGCATCTTGGCATCGGCGATACTCAATACTTTGCGCGATACGCCCTTATCCTCATTGCCGAAGACAAAACAGATATTTCCCGAGAGCCTGGCTTTAGCGAGATCGCCGGCACTTCTACCGGGAGTGGCGGCTATTATACGAGTATCGTACTTATTCTTAAGTTGTATCAGGCTCGACATGAGGTCATCTTCGTAACAGACCGGCAGCCCGAAAACGGTACCCATGGAGACACGGACCGCCTTTCTATAGTATGGATCATACGTGGCATTATCGACTATAAGCGCCTGGACCCCGAAAGCGGCAGCGTTACGGGCTATAAGTCCGACATTTTGAGGATCGTTGACTGCGTTGAGCGCCACAAGAAGTAGCGGCCTTTTATGGTCTTTAAGCGCGTCGGAGACTGTAAGTTTTTTTGGGCAATACCCAACAGCCATGATGCCTTTATGAAAACGAAAACCGATGATCTTCTCTATAAGTTTATCAGCCGCAATGTAAACAGGCGCTGCTCTCTTCGACATTGCCGCAAGAATGGATCTATATTTACCGGTAGCGCTGCCGGCTGTAAGACAGGACGCTATCCGGAGACCCGATCCTACCATGCACCTGACGACCTTCTCTCCCTCGGCTATAAAGATGCCGTCTCTTTCCAGCTCCTTACCCTTAAGTGAGTTGTAAGGCGCCAGGCGCGGATCGTCCGCGTCTTGTATAACAATATGGGTTTTCGATTTTTGCGGGCGCCGTGTGGGCATAAAAATGATCAGGCATTCTTTACAAATATACGTTTCAGGGAGTTGGCGAGCCGCTTCTTCTTCTTCTCTCGCACCAATACGCTCCATAAGAGGCCCGGACCCGCCTTCATGAATAAAATGATCTCATTGAAAGTGAAGAATTTCACCGCGGCGAACTTCTTCGCTATCTTTAAGATCTGAAGCGGGGTATAGAATGAGAACTTGATCTGCCTGCCTATTTTTTTCAAAGCCGGATGGCTATAGGTATCCGAATAAAGCTCTCCGCGATAGGTAACGTGATAGCCGGGTGTACTTTCCGCGAGCTTCCTGAGCGGAGAGAACTTCTCTATCCTTAACTTCTGGAATGTGATGGAATCGAGGCTTATCTCTTTAGCGAACTTCGCTATGCATAGCATCTCTTCTTCGGTCTCTCCTATGTTGCCATAAATAAAGTAGCCGTGATAGTAGATGGGGTATT
>CAYVCD010000049.1:0-9641 GCA_964450115.1 uncultured Planctomycetia bacterium | reverse complement strand
AAGAAACTGAAAGTTGACCGGTTAACCGGCCAGCCGGTTATTTGTCATTCCCGCGAAAGCGGGAATCCTAGATTCCCGATTAAAGCATTCGGGAATGACACTGTTAAGTGCTCCGGCAAATCCTTACTCTTCGGGATAGTCCAGGGGAGCACCTATCCGGACCTGCGCAAGAAAGCGGTGGAGGAGCTATTGGCGATAGGATTCGATGGCTATGCCATAGGAGGGGTCAGCGTAGGTGAGCCGCAGAACTTGATGCATGAGATATCCTCATATACCGCGTCTCTGTTGCCGGAAGATAGAGCGCGCTATCTTATGGGCATGGGTACTCCGGTGGATATACTGGAAGCCATATCCAACGGCATAGATATGTTCGATTGCGTCGTGCCAACCAGGAACGGGAGGAACGGTCAGGCCTTCACCTGGAAAGGCGAGCTTCAGCTTCGTAATGCCGAGCATAAAGAGGACTTTAACCCTATAGATGAGGACTGCGAGTGCATGGCGTGCAGACTTCATACCAGGGCATATATTAGGCATCTATTCAATACGGAGGAGATACTGGGATTGCGGCTGGTATCATTGCATAATATACATTTTTATGTTAAACTTATACAGAAATCGCGGCAGGCAATCAAGGAAGATTGCTTTGAAAGATTCAGATTTGAGTTCGCGAAGGGGTACTTAAAAACGAAAGGGAAGGTGTAGAGATGGGTGGAGCGCAGAATCCGATCGTGAGTTTGATGCCGGTCATATTTATCTTTATAATATTTTATTTTTTATTGATAAGGCCTCAAAAAAAGGCCCAGGATGAGCTTAAGAAGATGATAGCGGCTCTTAAGAAGAACGACGAGGTCATAACGACCGGAGGCATACACGGCACCGTAGTCAATATTAAAGAGACGGCGGTTACCTTAAAGGTCGATGATAATGTTAAGATAGATGTGGAGAAGAGCTGTATCGCAAGGATGAAGCGGGTAGCGTCGGTATAAACAGCTTTAAGCTTTCTGCTATAAGCTTTAAGCTTAAACCTAAAACTGAAACAGGAGAGCAAGAGATGAATAAGGGTCTTCAATGGAAGCTGCTTGGCGTTATAGCGCTTGTAATAGTTTGCGTGATGATGATATTACCGCCTTTCACCGTGAAAGACTCTGACGGCAAGGTGCTTCAAAAGGGAAAGATAAATCTTGGGCTGGACTTACAGGGCGGCATGCATGTCGTCCTGAGAGTTGATATGTCCAAGGTCCCCCTTGAGGCCAGAAAAGATGCCGTCGAAAGGGTCATGGAGATAATCAGGAACAGGGTCGACCAGTTCGGCGTAGGTGAAATGGCTATCCAGAGGCAGGGTAAGGAGAATATCATAGTCCAGCTTCCGGGCGTCAGCGACAGAGAGAGGGCGCTTGAGATCATAGGCAAGACCGCGCATCTCGAGTTCAAGATAGTTTCGGATAATGCGGAAGATATAAAGAAGGCGCTCAACAACGAGCCCGTCGAAGGGTATGAGTTGAAGTACCTTGAAAGAGAGAGGGGCGGCCGCGAGCCGGTGCTCATAGCAAAAGACGCTTCTTTAACTGGTGATGTGATAGTGAACGCCAAGACGGATTTCAGTTCCCGAGGGTTCGGTGAGCCGTACGTTTCATTAGCGCTAAATACCAAAGGTGCGGAAGTTTTTTATGCTATAACTCAAGCTAATGTGGGTAAGCGACTGGCGATAGTTCTGGATGGAAAAGTCCAGTCCGCGCCGGTAATACGCGAACCTATACCATCCGGTCAGGCGCAGATCAGCGGTAGCTTTACGGTTGAAGAAGCAAACGATCTCTCCATAGTCTTAAGAGCGGGCGCTCTGCCGGCCCCTGTAATAGTCGAAGAAGAGAGGACCGTAGGTCCGCTTCTCGGAGCCGATTCTATAAAAGCCGGACTGAGAGCCACCATAATAGGCGGTCTCCTCGTATTCGTCTTCATGGCCGTTTTTTATCGCTTGGCGGGCATTATAGCCAACTTCGCGCTGGCTTTGAACTTACTCATAATATTGGCATGCCTTGCTATGTTCAAGGGCACTTTGACTCTGCCAGGCATAGCGGGCTTGATACTGACTATCGGTATGTCGGTCGATGCGAACGTCCTTATTTACGAAAGGATACGAGAAGAGCTTAAGCTCGGAAAGACCTTGAGAGCGGCCATAGCGAGCGGATACCACAGGGCATTCTCCGCGATATTTGATTCCAACCTCACAACTATAATAGCCGCCGCGCTTATATTCAAATTCGGCACCGGTCCCATAAGAGGATTCGCGGTAACACTGACGATAGGTCTCCTGGCCAACCTCTTCACGGCTGTGACATGCACGCGCACCATATTTGAGCTTATGTGCGATCAGTTCGATCTCGCAAAGCTTAAGTTCATGTCGATAATACCCGAGACGAAGATAGATTTTATCTCCAAGAGAAGGATATGCTACGTGATCTCCGCGGTCATAATACTGGTCGGCGTATCGATATTTGCTATGCGCGGAGAAAAGAACTACGGCGTAGATTTCTCCGGGGGTACTCTGCAGCAGTTCATGTTCGATAAGCCTATACAGATAGATTCTGTAAGGAATAGTCTGAAGGAGATAGGTCTGGGAGAAGCATCCATACAACAGTATGGAAATCCCAAGGAGCTTATAATAAGGACTCAAGCTGACACCACCAAAGAGATAAACGGTCTCTTCACCAGTAAATTCAAAGATAATCCTTTTAATCTGCTCAAAGTTGAAACTGTAGGTCCAGCCGTAGGGAAGAACCTGAAGCAGAACGCTGCCGTGAGTTTATTGCTGGGCCTGGCAGGCATATTGGTATACGTGATGATACGTTTCAATATAAAGTACGCGCTGGCCGGAGTCATCGGATTACTGCATGACGTTCTGATAGCCGTAGGAGTACTGGCACTCACGCACAGGCAGTTCGATCTTACGATAGTAGCGGCGCTACTTACCATAGCGGGTTATTCGATCAACGATACGATTGTTATCTATGACAGAATACGCGAAAACTTACGCCTAGTTAAGAAGGGTAGCTTCATAGACGTGGTTAACTTAAGCATAAACCAGACGCTTGGCCGGACCATTCTTACGACGGGCGTAACGATGCTCGTGGTAGTGGCGCTTCTGTTCTTTGGTGGCGAGGTCCTTAATAACTTCGCGTTCTGTCTATTTGTGGGATTCATATCGGGAGTATATTCCACCGTTTATATATCGAGCCCATTGATAATATCGTGGCAGAAGAAGTACGTCGCTAAAAGATAGCTCAAAATATGACCATAGATCAAGAGAAGCGCTTTAGAGACATCAAACGCATATTATTGATCATACTGGTATTGAATTGGGGCGTGGCCCTGGCCAAGATACTCTACGGCTACGCTACGCACTTCACGAGCATGATGGCCGACGGGTTTCACTCTCTTGCAGACGGGGCCTCCAATATAATAGGCCTTATCGGTATAACGCTTGCCCGCCGACCTCCGGATAAAGATCATCCTTACGGTCACAAAAAATACGAAACGCTCTTCGCTCTGGCGATCGCCGGAATGCTCTTCTTTGTATGTTTTAATCTTTTCAGCGAAGGCATAAAACGCCTGCATAGCCACGGGACACCTCAGGTAGACGCTATAAGCATGATAGTGATGCTGGTAACTATGTCCGTCAATATCTTTGTCATGGCCTATGAATACAAGGCGGGCAAACGTCTCAATAGCGACATCCTTGTATCCGATTCCTTACATACGAAAGCTGATATATTCACATCCGCATCTGTAATAATAGCGATGATAGTGATCAAATTGGGCTACCCCATCCTGGATCCGATAGTGACTATCATGATAGCGTTCTTTATAGCGTATGCTGGTTACTCTATCGCAAGAGACAGCTCCAAAGTGCTTTGCGATGAGATAGTGATATCGGACGATAATAAGATCATGGATGTTGTAATGACCGTCAAGGGTGTCAAGGCTTGCCACAAGATAAGGACGCGCGGCAGAGTTGATGACATACATGTCGATCTCCACGTCCAGGTGAACCCCGATATGCATGTCGATAAAGCCCATGACATAAGTTACCGAATAGAGGGCGCCATAAAGAGCTGTATATCAGGAGTTACCGACGTAGTAGTTCATATCGAGCCCAAAAAATAATATGAAGAAGACCTGGAATATAAAACCTGTAAACCCAGCCGTTCAGAGCGCCTTTTCCCAAGAACTCAATATATCGAAGATAACGGCACAGCTCCTGTCTAACAGGGGCATCGACAGCCTGAAAGAGGCGAGTGAGTTTATTACCTGCTCATTGTCGTCCTGTCATGATCCATTCCTTATGAAGGGTATGGATCTGGCAGTTGAGCGCATAAAGAGCGCGATACTTCGGAAAGAGAAGATTTTGGTATACGGTGACTACGACGTGGATGGTATGACGGCCGTGACCGTGCTCTATACAGCTTTGAAAAATTTGGGAGGCATAGTAGAAACCTATATACCTAACAGAGTGGAGGAGGGGTACGGTCTTAACGTCGGTGCGATAAAGAAAGCCGAAAGGGATGGTGTGTCGCTGATTGTGACGGTCGACTGCGGCATCGGTTCTTTCACCGAGATAGATCACGCCCGGGCATACAAGATAGATGTTATCGTCACTGATCATCATGAGATAGTCGGCTCCAGGCTTCCCGCTGCTTATGCAATAATAAACCCGCTTCAGGAAGGATGCAAATATCCTTTTAAGCATTTGGCAGGCGTCGGGATAGCTTATAAACTGGCTAAGGCGCTCTACGACGGAACTTCATTTTTAGCGGAGGATTTTTTAGACCTGGTATCGCTCGGAACGATAGCGGATATAGTTCCACTGAAGGGAGAGAACAGGATCCTTGCAAAGCATGGACTGGACGAATTGAATAGAAGGACCAGGATAGGGTTAGAGGCCCTGGCGGAGGCTTCGGGCCTGAACGGAAAAGAGATATCCAGCGGCCACATTGGCTTTATACTGGGTCCCAGGATAAATGCGATGGGACGCACAGGCTCTCCGCAGAAAGCTTTAGACTTACTGATGGCAAGCGATAAAGTGGAAGCCCTAAAATTAGCCAAGATGCTGAATGCGGAGAACAGGAACAGGCAGAAGATAGAAGCCGGCATACTGGAAGAGGCGCTGGCAAAAGTCGAGAGGGAAGTGAATTTTAAACATCATAAGGTCATAGTCCTGGGAAGCGAAAATTGGCATCCCGGAGTTATCGGTATCGTAGCATCCAGGATTGCCGACAGGTTCTACCGTCCGACCATACTCGTATCCCTGGGAGGTAAGTATGGCAAAGGCTCCGGCAGATCAATAGACAAGTTCAACCTGTTCGACGCTATACTGAAGTGCAAAGACCTGCTGGTGGGTTTTGGCGGCCATGAGGGGGCTTGCGGCATAACTATAGAGAAGGATAAGTTGGATGATTTCAGAGAGATGATAAATTCTCAGAAATACGAAGACGCCTTCGATGAGATATTCTCGCCTCAGATCAATATAGATATGGACATACCTCTGAATGACCTGACCGAAAGCATTATAGGCGAGATAGAGACCCTGGCGCCGTTCGGGGAGGAGAATCCTAGGCCTGTATTCTCATCGCGCAATCTTCTTGTCAAGGAAGGTACCAGGCAGATTGGCAAAAATGGTTTCAAAATGTGGGTGACTGATAATTCCACTACATGCGAGGCTGTGAGTTTTGGGAGGATCCAGCTTGATGCGCCCAGGCCGGGATCGGGAGTGAATCTGGCGTACATACCGTCCATAAACGATTGGCAGGGATTGCAGTCCATACAACTCGAACTGAAAGATATACAGTAATGCCAAGATTCAAACTTCATGTAAGAGTGGCTCTCCTCATAACGGGCCTGTCACTGCTCTTCATTTTTATCTTCACATCTATTCAGCTCAGAAACCATCTGGATCAATTAAGCGCCTACAACAAGTACCGCGCCCGCGTCGGGACCATAATAGTAAAGACCACCCTCGAGATGCTTCTTAAGGACATGCAGACGGAAGAAGTCTTGTCGGGAATATTCGAAGCGGCCATAGAGTCCTTTTCTAGAGAGGGCGTCGTTGAGAAGATATCCGTGATCTCCATGAACGGCGTTGTGCTCGCCACGAACGATCCCATAGTAAAAGAGTTCGGGGAATCGAAGCGCGATATCGATACTTATCAAAATCTGTCGCAGGAATCCGGTCAGAGTTCCTGGTTCTATTCGGCCGTAAATGAGAAGACCAAGGTTATAGATATATTCATACCGTTGTCGGTCGGCTCAGCGACCAAGTACATCGTAAAGCTCTCGTTTTCTATAGTAAATATGAGCCAGGCGATAGTAGATACTTTGATCCCTATACTACTGACCGTGATAGCGGTCGTTATGGGTAACCTATTTTTGGGCTTTGTGCTTTTGAAGACGGTAGTATGGCCTGTTGAGGTATTGAACGCCGCCACTAAAGAGATAGCTTCCGGAAACCTCGACCTTAAAGTCGCTATTAAGACTAACGATGAGATACAGGAGCTCGGCGAGACTTTCAATGAGATGACGACCGCTTTAAAGAGGATGAAGGAGCGGGCCGAGAACGCCAATCCGCTGACGAAACTGCCCGGCAATAATATCATCCGGGAAGAGGTGGAGAATCGCCTCAAGCGCGGAAATAAATTTGTTGCCGTACATTTGGATCTCGATAATTTTAAGGCCTACAACGATAGGTATGGTATTTCAAAAGGCGATGAAGTCATAAAGTTTACCAGTAGGACCCTGGACCAGGCGATAAGGTCGAGCGGCAACGCAGGCGACTTTCTCGGGCATGAAGGAGGCGACGATTTCTTTATAATAACGACACCGGATAAGGCGGACGCCGTTACACAAAAGATAATCCATGATTTTGACTCCGAAATAATAAGCTTTTATTCTCAGGAAGACCTGGATGCCGGTTACATAATCGAAAAAGACAGAAGAGGGGAGACGATGAAGTTTCCGTTGATGACTATATCTATGGCCGGCGTTACGAACCAATTGAGGCCCATATCGAGTTATGCGGAGCTTACAAATATAGCTGTAAGCATAAAGGCCAGGGCTAAACAGGAGAAGAAGAGTAATTTTATGATGGACAGGAGAAACGCGTAAGTTAAATAGAAAAAAGTTAGACCAAATGCTATTGTATCATTAATGTTAATATGGTATAGTATCTAGTGAGGATAAAGAATAGTTAGATTATTGAAATAGCCGATAATGGCACACCATCTGAAAGGGTGGGTCGCAAAGCTCAGAGAGCCTAAACCCGCGACGTTTTTTTATGTCCGGGCATGGTAGTCAGTTGCCGAAGCTTAAGCGTACCTATTTACCTAGCAGTATATTCAGATGGTAAATAGGTTTTTTTGTGTACAGATATCTAAATGTTTTAATAAGTCACAAATGAGGAGTTTAACGATGAAGAAAATATCTGCGATTTTTGCAATTCTGGCCATTTCAATATTGTTCGCCCAAGGCTCTTACGCGGCCATGGACGATAAGAGCGATCAACTGTCCAATAACCAGTCAAGCGTATTCTCACCCGGCTACATCAACGCCTCCAAGCAGAAGACAGATAGCATCATATACCAGCAGAATAAGCCCAAGACATTCATGGAAAATGCTATGGATTACGTGAAGAACAAGCTTGGCAAGGATGTCGCCGAAGATGCCGTTGATAAACCTGAGCTCGAGCTAAAGAAGAAGACGGGTGGGTCCGGAGAAAATCTTCAGGTTAAATCAGAAAGTACCTCTACTCAGATTGGATCGTTAGTAGATGCCGATATTATAGAGAGGCTGACAAATGAGGCGATGAATAATGGCGCTTCAATGGTGGTGCTTAAAGATGGCAAGACCGTTCAGGCCTGGACAGAAATGGATTATAGAAATGGCAACAATCACAGTTACTTCAGTATCAGTGATAGTCTCGGTAATAAATTAATAACAAAGCAGGAATTGAACACTGAGGCTGGCTATGATTTTGATAGTTTGTCAGGTATCACAGATCTTGGTAACGGAAGATTCGCTGTTGTAGTTACGGGAGCCAAAGATTACCAACGGGATAATTATTGGGGCTCGGTAAGCCCTTATGATTATGTGCAGTCCATCCGTATATATAATGAGAACGGCGGCGTTGATGGCCATACCGAATACTACACTCAGAATAAGACCCAGTATGATAATATCGATATTGGCGATATAGTATCGCTTGGCAATGACCTCATTGCAATGACCATTAGCCGCGCAACGGGTAAGAACGGAATATATAAAAGCTCCTCCAGTTTAGTGGTAACTAATACCAGCTTTACCAATACGGCGAGGACAGATTTGGATTCTAGCGGATTTTTTTCGTCAGCATGCAATTCAGGGCAAAGATTCCGTAGTCTGGTTTCGCTGGGTAACGGTAAAATGGCCGTCACCATATCAGAATTGTACGGTAGCCTTACTTCCCCTTTATCCTCACAGTATACATCTTTAAAAATTCTGGATAAAGATCTGAATATACTTGCCGAAAAGAGTTTCTCTGCGCCCGCCTCCTACGGTCCGGGGGACGGGACCGCTCTAAGCGGAACAAGAATATTAAATCTATCATCTTTAGGTGACGGCAAACTAGCCGTTACTATGAATATCGCCGATGTATCCATAGAAGCTGATTTTAATACCTCGACCTTTGTTTTGGAACGCGGCACCTCGGAACTTGCCATTAAGATATATGATTCAGGGCTAAATGAATTGAGTAGCTATTCTCTTCCGGAAAGCTGGTCTGATGGATGGTCTGTATCACGCATCGGCAAGACCGTGGAGCATGTTACGGTGCTGGATAATGGGAATATAGTTATACCGGTAATTTACGATACAGCGAATTACTTCACCATGCCTACTATCAGTATGGGCACTAGGCCCGCAACGCTATGGGTCCTCGACAGTAAGGGAAATTTAATTAGCAATGATATCATGACCGATGGAGGGCTATCAAATATAATCTCTTTAGGCGGAGGGGATTTTGCGACACTCTTAGAGCGCGACTCGCCGATGTGGGGCGAAGGCGGAGACGGGCTTATCACCATGGGAGGAAATTGGGGAGTGACTAACGCCAGCCAGCAATATTCCACCACATCATCGGCTATAGGTACGCGAGGCACGCTTTCAACTGGCAGCGCGTCTAATGGCACACTTGACGCAGCGCAGGTGTTTAATCAGAATAATATGCAGAAAAGCCCATATTCAGACCTTCGGGAGCTTGGCGGTGTTACGCTGCCTTCGGGCTTGGTTATTTCTAAACCCAACGATGACATGAACGCAGTATCATCGATATTCAAAATGTTGCTCAAGGATAAAAATGGATTGAATTCTGAAATGGCCGCTATTCCGGGCGGGGGGTCGTCTGGTGAAGGATATATAAGAGATTCCCTCGAAAGGTACGCCCTGGCGATACCAGCGGTTAATAATGCAGAGGATAGGGGCAGGATACTAGACGCTGTGTTGACCCTGAATAAGATTCTGAGTGATCCGACGGATAGCCAGAAGCTATTGATAGATGTGGCACAAGGTATTATCCAAAATGAAAACCAATCCGATTCGCCTGAGCTCAAGAAAGCAAG
>CAYVCD010000048.1:0-9695 GCA_964450115.1 uncultured Planctomycetia bacterium | reverse complement strand
CGAGAATAGATATCCCTGAAGACGCCTTGGAGACTACAAGGTTGATAGGCAGCAAATGTAAGAGCCGTAAGGCTTTCAGTTTAGCTGTACTAATCCGTCGTCAGGCTTGACCATTTTATATTAATCTGTATTCATTATGGTCGAAGCTCTATTTGCTTAAAGTAAATGTTGTGTTGTGATGTTATTATGGGTTGTTACAGATTTAATCGCTTCGCGGAATTTTCCGTATGAAGCGATAGAAAATTTCCCTGTGCTTTAGAGCGGAGGGGCCACACCCGTTCCCATTCCGAATACGGAAGTTAAGCCCTCCAGCGTTGATGGTACTTGTCGGGCAACTGACTGGGAGAGTAGACCAGTGCAGGGTTAATATTAAGCGCGTTGTGACGTTTGTCACAGCGCGCTTTTTTATGTCGACTTTCATGCCATTTGGGTAGTATAATTATGAAAATATAAAAGGAGGGGCTATGTCAAAGAAGATAGCGGTATTGATGATAGCGTCAGTCTTTCTGTGCGGATCCCTTTTTGCTATGTGCGGATCATGCGGATCATGCGGATCAGGCGATGCTGCTGTGGCCAAAAAGGGCAAAGAGGCATTAATGAATGTCAATAATACCATATGTCCGGTAACCGGAGAGAAGGTCGATATGAAGGACCGCGTGACCGCGGAGTATAAAGGCAAAGTATACAATCTTTGCTGCCCGGCATGCATAAAAGACTTCAATGCCGAGCCGGAAAAATATTCCGCTAAAGTAAAATAGGGAGGAATATGAAGAAATTCTATCTATCTGATACCGACAGAAAGATCGGCGGCGTATGCGGTGGGCTGGCCGAATACTTTAATGTTGACTCGACTTTTGTCAGGCTCTTGTTTATTCTTGGCGGTCTATTGGGTGGATTCACGGTCATAACGTATTTGGCGTTGTGGATGATCTCCCCGCGGCATTCTAAGAGTAAGAGCTGATATTTTGATAAAAAAAAAGATACTTATAATAGAGGATGAGCCCGATGCAGCTTCTCTATTAAAGATGCATCTAGAGAAGCACGGATATGAAGTTTTATGCGCGGAGGATGGAAAAGAAGGCTATAGGCTTGCGCGTACGCGCTCACCCGACCTCATCCTTCTTGACCTGATGATACCCGAGATGGACGGGTTTTGGGTCTGCAGTATGGTGAAGAGCGACAAAAAATTTGCAGGTATTGCTATCATCGCTCTTACTGCGAGATCCGCTCCCGACGATATGAAGATCGCAAAAGAATGCGGCGCGAATGATTACGTCGTAAAACCTTTTGAATTTAGCGAGCTTTTATTGAAGATCAGGGGGCTGATAGGTGAAAATTAAAAAGTCGGGCCGCAAAATATTGCTATTGGCGATATTTCTTCTGGCCCCTTCTCTGGCTGTCGGAATAGGCGGAGGCATGGAAGGCGACTCCGGCTCTGTGCCGAAAGTCATCTATACCAAACCCGCGGATGGATCCGTATTGGGCCTAGAGGGCAAGGATAGAATAGTCTTCGAGTGGCAGATGGTGCCGATACCGAGCGGTAACAGAGAGACCTATAAGTTTGTCCTGCTCAAGGGCGATGGCTATATGCAAGTATCCAGCCAAACAATAGACGCAAGGACATTCCGCGCAGAAGTGCCGTCGGATAAATTTGAGCCTGGCGCCAGATACAGATGGTACGTGAAACAGCGGGACGCAAAGACCATGGTTTGGAGCCAGTATGACAGCTGGTATTTTGAGGTGACTAAGAGGTGATCATGAATAGGGCAAAGTTGTTCAAGGCGGCTACCGTATTGTTGGCGATATCATTTTTAGTACAGTTTATTACCGTGATCGGAATGGTATTCTTTAAGGGTCTTTTGAGGCAATTGGGCATATCAGGTATCTTATTTGAGATGCACGAATACAACGGATTTATCTTCGTAGTACTCGTCTTAGTGCATCTATTATTTAATTGGGGATTGATAAGGGCGAATATCCTGAAAAGAAAATAGGGGTACCTCCTTTGCATTTTCGGCGATTCGTGATAAACTAATACCATAGTGGAGGTGTTTATGGAAGAGAAGCAGATAGGGTCTGTAGACCATTTTTTCGGCAATATCAGCGTAAGCATGATCAAGTTGACCGACGCGCTGAAGGTGGGGGATAGGATACATATAAAAGGCAGCACATCAGATTTCGTGCAGGACATATCCTCCATGCAGATAGATCGCGTTCCCGCGCAGGAAGCAAAGGCCGGCGATCTCATCAGTGTAAAGGTCGATCAAAAGGTCCGTAAGGACGACGCGGTATATAAGATATGAGAAGATATTTAGTATCAGCTATTATAATTATCTGCATGTTCGGTTGCGTTTCAAACGGATTTGCCTGGTCAGACGAAGTAGAGGGAATGCTCATGCCCTCGCCCAGAGGCGAGGATAACATGTCCGACCCGGAAGCCGTTATGGAAAACATAGAGCCTCAGAAAGACGCATCTTCTGAGAATACGGCGCCTACTATAGAATGGGAGTGATGATGCAAAGGATGGTAGCGATCTCATGCGTCATCTTGTTGTCATTGACGTTTAACTGTGGCGCTGAGGGATTGGGTACGCTTATAGAATTAGGTAAATCACAGGCCGAGATGCAGAAACAGTATACCCGGGAGACTAAATCTTTTGAATCCGTGAAGAGAGCCATAGAGACGGGCGCCATTAAAAAGGGCATGGATAAAGCTTCGGTCCTTTCAAAATACGGCGAGCCCATAGTGATAGTGGACGATCTCGACGGAAAACGCGTAGATTGGATATATAAACCTGCGGAATCGTCATTTTTTAAAGGTATAAGGGCGACGCTATTCTTCACCGCCGAGGGTGTGCTGGATGAAGCGAAGATAGCTGAGCAATAATATGGCAAAAGAGAACTATTCTTTCGATATAGTTTCCGAAGCGGATCTGCAGGAAGTCGATAACGCGGTCAATCAGGCCAAGAAGGAGCTCGCCCAGAGATTTGATTTTAAGGGCAGCAAATCTTCCATAGATTATAATCGCGCCGAGAAGAAGATACTGTTGGTGGGCGACGACGACTTCAAGTTGCGTTCCGTCAAGGACGTGCTTGCCACCAAGCTTGCCAAGAGAGGCGTATCCATGAAGCTTCTTACGTTCAGCGACCCTCTGCATGTGTTCGGCGGATGTTTCCAGCAAAATGCCGACCTGGCGGCCGGGATACCTCAGGACAAAGCCAAAGACCTCGTGAAGATAATAAAGGCTTTGGACCTGAAGGTTCAGGCGCAGATAGAAGGAGAGAAGGTGCGCGTCTCTTCGCCTAAGAAGGATGATCTGCAGGCTGTCATAACTCACCTTAGAAAGACGGACTTTCCGTTGGCGCTCACCTTCTGTAATTACAGATGAGAGCAGCATGCGCCATACTTTTTATCTTCTCTGTCACTCTATTTTCACAATTGGTTTACGGTGAAGGTGAAGTCAAAGGCCTTAAGAAGATAGAGTATTGGAAGACCGGCAAGGTCAAACAGTGCGATGTTTATGACGTCAACGGCTATCTAAAGGCAAAGGTATATTGCCGCGGCGACGGGACTATTCAGAAGATAGAGAGATTCAATATGATAAGCAAAAGAGTGGAAGAGGCTCTTTACGACGGACGTGGCAAGCTGAAGACCGGCATAGACGGATGGGCGGCGATACGTTGGATCTATTCTGGGCCCATGCTGTTGTATGAGATAGCGTATGATGAGACGGGAAAGCCGATGGAGATGAAGATGTACAGCGAGTCCGGCAGGCTCATAGCAAGAAGATACAGGGATGACGTGAATTTCAATCCGTATGAGCAGGCGAGCATGTACATGATGTTGGGAGGCCAGAGCGCGGCCTTTTATGATACGACGGTGAGAAAAGAGGACGAGAGCGATATACTGGAGCCATGAGGTAAAGAGATGAAGAGCCATACAAAATATCTTTGGTTCAATACGAAGAACAGGTATGAGATCGTAAATATCACGGATGAGGTTCAGGAAGCGATAGATGAGAGCAGGGTCAAGGAAGGGATCTGCCTGGTAAATGCTATGCATATAACGGCGAGCGTCTTCATTAACGATAACGAGAGCGGGCTGCATCAGGATTTTCTCGCGTGGGTCGAAAAACTGGCGCCGTACGGTAAGGAGAAATATAAACACAATCTCACCGGGGAAGATAACGGCGACGCTCATCTAAAAAGGACTATAATGGGGCGCGAGGTGGTCTCTGCGATCACGAACGGCAAGCTTGACTTCGGCCCATGGGAGCAGATATTTTACGGTGAGTTCGACGGCCAGAGAAAGAAGAGGGTCCTGGTAAAGGTGATAGGAGAGTAGCATTTATGAAGAAGATTTCGATTTGCTTGGCTGTTATTTTTGCCCTGGTTTCGATATTATTCGCGTGCGGTATCGGTCATTGCGATGATTCAGGTCAGAACTTGAAGACGTTCAGAGGGCAGGTCCAGGAGATAGACTGGGTTGGCTCTCTTCTCACATGCCAGGGAGGGGACGAGATGACATTTTATGTTCCTTCGGGGCTCAGGGTAAGGTATGGAACCGATACAGTCTCTTTGGAGGACCTTGAGCAGGATGATTATGTGCTCATAAAATATATAGACGATCAATCCGAAACGCCCAGAGCGGTCAGTATATCGGTAAACAAGACCTATCCAGAATTCTGACCATGACGAAAATCATTAATATTGCGGTCGCGGCACTCTTTATTACAGCTACCTTTACCGCGTCGATCTCCTATTGTGCGGATGAACCCAGGACAAGTCAGTACGAAGGGCGCATATCATATCTTGACTGGGTCACCTCGAAGATGATACTTAACGGAGTAGGTCAAAAGGAGTTCTATGTGCTTCCCGACACAAAGATCCGCAAGCTAGGCGGCTCAATAGCGTTCTCGGACCTAAATATACTCGATAACGCGACAGTCAATTATTACGAAGATGCTTCAGGTAAAAATATCGCAGTCCGTATAACCATCACAGTGGTCTAATGGATGAATAATTTTCTCCCGACGTCAAAAAACG
This sequence comes from uncultured Planctomycetia bacterium, assembly GCA_964450115.1. Taxonomy (GTDB): domain Bacteria; phylum Omnitrophota; class Gorgyraeia; order 2-01-FULL-45-10; family 2-01-FULL-45-10; genus 2-01-FULL-45-10. The sequence continues at coordinate 4,650 of CAYVCD010000048.1, read as the reverse complement.
ATATGAAGGCATTGGGCTGGGACGAGCTCGATATCATACTTGTCACGGGCGATGCTTATGTGGACCATCCCTCCTATGGAGCCGCCCTTATAGGCAGAGTCCTGGAAAGCTCAGGGTACAGGGTGGGCATAATAGCTCAGCCGGATTGGCAGGATGTAGACGCATTTAAGGCGCTGGGCAGGCCCAGGCTCTTCTTCGGTGTTACGGCGGGCAATCTCGACTCTATGGTCGCTAACTATACGGCGAACAAGAAGGTCCGCAATATCGACGACTATTCGCCCGGCGGCAGATCTCATCTGAGACCCGACAGGGCCAGCATAATATATGCCAACAAATTACAACAGGCCTTTAAAGGGATCCCTATAGTTCTGGGCGGCATGGAGGCTAGTATGAGAAGGCTTGCCCATTATGACTATTGGTCGGATAAAGTAAGGAGATCGTTATTAGTAGACGCAAAGTGCGATATATTGGTTTACGGTATGGGCGAGAAGCAGATGGTCGAGATAGCCCAGAGGCTTAAAGGAGGCGAAGAGATCGATTCGCTCGATAACATAAGAGGTACTGTAGTCGTAAGAAAGGATCCAGGCGCCGTCAAAGATCCCGTATCCATTCCTTCCTTCGAAGATGTCAGCAAAGACAAAAATAGATTTAATCAGGCTTTCAAAGGTATATATAACGAAGCGGATCCCATACGCGGAAGAGCGGTAGTCCAGAAACATGCGGATAGGTTCGTTATTCAAAATCCACCCGCACTGCCGATGACTACAGAAGAGCTCGACAGGATATATTCGCTCACCTTTATGCGTGATTGGCACACATCGTATGACAAGGCCGGCGGTGTTCCGGGGTTAGATATGGTAAAAAATTCCATAACTTCTCATCGCGGGTGCGCCGGGGGATGTAGTTTTTGCTCGCTATATCTACACCAGGGCAGGCATGTACAGAGCCGCAGTATCGGATCGATACTGGAAGAGATAAGTACAATATCGGAAGATAAGAGTTTTAAAGGAACGATCACAGACATAGGCGGGCCTACGGCAAATATGTATATGGCAAAGTGCCATCTGTGGAAGGAGAAGGGCGCGTGCCGCGAAAAGAGATGTTTGACGCCGGAGATCTGCAGGCATTTCAAGCTCGGATACGAAGATTCTTTGGAGCTATGGAGAAAACTTAGGGCTATGCCAAAAGTTAAACACGTATTCATAGGCAGCGGTGTCAGATACGACCTCTTAACAGACAGCTATTCGGATGAATATCTGCGCGAACTATGCGCGCATCATGTCGGCGGGCAGCTTAAAGTAGCGCCCGAACATTGCGTAGATCACGTTCTGGAGATAATGAATAAGCCAAGGTTTAATGTCTACGAGAAGTTTACGGACAGGTTTGAAAGATTGAATAAGAAGCTTAACAAAAAACAGTTCCTCGTGAACTACTTCATAGTGGGCCATCCCGGGGCTAGGCTTGAGGATGCCCTCAAATTGGCCCTCTATCTTGCCAAAAAGCATATAAACCCGGAACAGGTGCAGGATTTTATTCCACTACCCATGACCCTATCCGGGGCGATGTACTACACGGAACAGGATCCTTTTACAGGAAAGAAGCTCTATGTGGCTAAGTATCCCCGCGAAAGGATGATGCAGCGTGCTCTCCTGCAGTATAAGAACCCCCAGAACAGGCAGCATATCCTAAAAGCCCTGAAAATACTCGATAAAGAGAGCTTAAAGAAGGTCCTGCTGGGCTAATCTTCTTGACATCTACCGCCCCATCGATATAATAGTATAATTACCATAAAAGCCTAAATGGAGGAGACCGATGGCAAGTTCCCAGCCTAAGGACATCAGGAATATAATACTACTGGGCCACTCAGGGTGCGGCAAAACGTCTTTAGCGGAGGCGCTTTTACTGAACGCCGGCGCTATAGCTAAGATGGGCAGGATAGCGGATGGCACGACAGTCTCCGATTACAATGAGGATGAAAAAGAGAAGAAACACTCCTCGAGCACGTCCCTCGTAAGCTTTTCATATAGATCAAAGAAGATAAACTTGATAGATATCCCCGGGTATACCGATTTTGTGGGGGAGATGATAGGCGGTTTGGAATCGGCAGATGCATGTGTAGTGGTGGTAAACGCCACCGGGGGTATAGAGATAGGAACAGAGCGCGCGTTCAGGTTATCGAAGGAGAAAGGCGTGCCGTGCTTCTTCTTTATAAATATGCTCGACAAGGACCATTCAAATTATGATAAATGTTTCGACGACATAAATAACAAGTTCCGCAAGCATTGCGTGCCGGTTGATTATCCGATAGGTAAAGAGGCGTCATTTAAAGATGTGGCAAGCGTGATAACCCAAAAAGGCGCAGAGGGACTGGATGACGCGGAAAAGTCCCATTTTAAGGCGCTCGGGGATTCTCTGGCCGAGACGGTTGCGGAGACGGATGACGTTTTGCTAGAGAAGTATCTAGACAAGGGAGAGCTCTCGGTCGAGGAGCTTACTCAGGCGCTGAAGAAAGGTCTGAATACCGGAGATGTATCGCCTATACTTTGCGGCTCCGCGACCCGCAACATAGGCATTAAAGAACTTCTCGATTTTATAGTGGACTATCTCCCGTCTCCGGCAGATAGGGCCAAGGCTGAAGTGACGAAACCCGAAAGCGGCGATAGAGTATCTTTAGATACCGATCCCAACAAACCTTTCGCGGCGCTCGTATTTAAAACTTTGTCTGATCCATTCCTGGGCCAGATATCGATATTTAAAGTATTTTCCGGAAAATTGCAGTCGAACGGCGGTTTCTTCAACGTTAATAGAAGCGCCAGAGAGAAGATAGGTCAGATCTTCACGCTGATGGGTAAGAACCAGGTCTCTATGGAGTCGGCACAGGCGGGAGATATCGCGTGCGTGGCAAAACTTAAAGAGACGCATACCGGCGACTCAATAACAGATGAAAAGAGTATGGTAAAATTCGATGAGATAAAATTTCCGGAGCCTGCGGTCTCTTTTTCGCTAAAACCTAAGACAAGGGCTGATGAGGATAAGATATCGAACGCCATCCACAAAATAATGGCCGAAGACCCGACGTTCAAGGTCACGCGCGATGAGCAGACTAAAGAGATGATCGTCTCCGGAATGGGCGATATGCATATCAACATGATGATCAACAGAATGAAGATGCGATACGGCGTTCAGGTGGAGCTCGGCACGCCTAAAGTGGCGTACAAAGAGACGATACTCGGCAAGGGCGACGCCCAGTACCGCCATAAGAAACAGACCGGAGGGGCAGGGCAATTCGCCGAAGTTTGGATGCGCATAGAGCCGCTTCAGCGAGGAGAAGGATTCCAGTTCGTAGATGAGGTGGTCGGCGGCGCTATACCGAGACAATTTATGGTTAGCTGTGAAAAAGGTATACGCTCGGCGCTCGACTCGGGAGGGCTGGCCGGATTTCCTGTAGTGGACGTTAAAGCTATAGTATATGACGGCAAGACGCATCCTGTTGATTCTAAAGATATCGCCTTCCAGACAGCGGCGCGCCACGCATTCAGAGAATCTATGCTGAAGGCTAAGCCGGTCATCTTGGAGCCTATCATGGATGTAGATGTGACCGTGCCGGATGAGGTCATGGGTGATATAACCGGAAGTTTGAACTCCAGGCGCGGCAGGATCATGGGGATGGAGCCGGGCGAGGGGTCTCAGACCGTAAAGGCCAAGATGCCGCTCGAAGAGATGTATAAATATGTTAATGAATTGAAGTCGATAACCGGCGGGAGAGGGACGTATACGATGAACTTCTCCCATTATGAGGTAGTGCCGTCCAATTTGGCTCAAAGCATAATTGAGAAGGCTAAACTAACTAGAAAAAAGGAGACGGAGGAATAATGAGCGGTCATTCTAAATGGGCAACGATAAAACATAAGAAAGCGGCTACGGACGCTAAGAGGGGCAGTCTCTTCACAAAGCTGATAAAAGAAATATCGGTGGCTGCCAGAGGCGGCGGGAACCCCGATACCAATCCGCGTTTGAGAGTTGCTATAGAGAGAGCGAAAGAGTCGAGCATGCCAGCAGATAATATCGACCGCGCGATAAAAAAAGGTACCGGCCAGCTTGAGGGCGTGACATATGAGGATATAACGTTCGAAGGCTACGGTCCTGGAGGCGTCGCCGTTTATATAGAGGGCGTATCGGATAATAAGAACAGGACAACTGCCGAAGTCAGGACGATATTCACGAAGAGGGGCGGCAACATGGCAGGCGCCGGATCGGTGGCGTGGATGTTCGAGAAGAAAGGTTATATAGTCGTAAGCAAGGCAAATGCGGAAGAAGATAAATTGATGGGTGTGGCTCTTGACGCCGGCGCGGAAGATATGATAATCGAGGAAGAGAATTACGCTATAAAGACCGCTCCTCAGGACTTCTTCAAGGTAAAGAAGGCCATAGATGATGCCGGCATAAAGACTGAAGACGCGGAGATAACTTTGCTGCCCAAGAATTTAGTGAAGGTTGAGGGGCCGGACGCGAAGAAGATACTGGAGCTGGTGGACGCTATAGAAGAGCATGAAGACGTCCAGCACGTTTATGCGAATTTCGATATACCGGATGACCTTATAAAAGAATAATGCGAATACTCGGCATCGATCCCGGCCTGGGGACGACTGG
>CAYVCD010000047.1:0-10209 GCA_964450115.1 uncultured Planctomycetia bacterium | reverse complement strand
TTAGAGATTATATCTTTTTTATCTATATTTACAAGCATATAATCCGGGGCGCCGGATTTTGTGTTCAGTATATCGCCGTACCAGGCCAATATCATGTCCAGATATATTCTTACGTCCTCTTTCGGTATATCGTCAAAATCAAAATCTGCCCTGGAGCCCGACACTATCTTGCTTATAAGTAACGACCTTTTTGTAAATATATCTTCCTCTTTGAATTTCAGCGCTTCGCCCAGCCTGCCCCCGGATAGATGCGACAGCGTGTGCGCATCGGCCTGAGAGAGCGAATACTCTTTAGTCAGTATCTCCTCGGCCTCCTTCAATTTAAGCGGAAAGAACTTCACCACCTGACAGCGCGAAACTATAGTGTGAAAGAGCGATTTTGTATTCTCGGTCAGCAATATGATGACGGAATCGGCCGGCGGCTCTTCGAGTGTCTTTAATAGAGCGTTTGCCGCCTCGTGCTTCATGTATTCGGCGCCTTCTATTATACAGACTTTCTTCAGCGCTTCGAACGGTTTCATATATATATTATTTATAAGAGCGCGCACATCTTCTATCTTTATCGACATGCTGTCGTCCTTGGGCTTCAGGGTATAGATGTCGGGATGGTTCGATGAGGCTATCTTTTTGCATGAAGGGCACTGGTCGCACGGAGAGCCTGATACGGGGCTTGCACAATTAAGAGCCTTCGCGAAGTTGATGGCGGCCAGACGCTTGCCTATCCCGTCGGGTCCTGAGAATATGTAGGCGTGCGATATCCGGTCGTTCCTCAATGCGGCCTTTAGCTGGCTGACTGCGCTATCTTGGCCTTTCAAACTTTCGAATGACAATCTCCACCTCTCGCCTTATCTTTGCCTGGACTTCTGAAATCGATCCATATACTTCCACTCTTCTTATCCTGCCGGGATGTTGCTTCGAGAGCTTTAAGTATCCTGCCCTCACTCTTTTATGATAGGAGATATCTTTCTTTTCCATCCTATCGATGCCTTTTACACGCGCCCTCTTTAACCCCTCGATCGTGTCTATATCGAGAAGCATCGTCAGGTCCGGGACTAAGCCGACCGTAGCTACTTTGTCGAGCGCCCTTATCGCCTTCATATCAACGCGGCCGCCATACCCCTGATAACTGAACGTGGCGTCACTGAACCTGTCGCTTATTACTATAGCGCCTTCTTCGAGCGCCGGCTTTATTATCTCTTTCACTATCTGGGCGCGGCATGCCTCGAATAGAAATAGTTCAGCCAGATCAGATATGCGTATTTCCGGTGAATCCAAGAGCACCCTTCTTACGGCTTCGCCGAGCTTGGTACCGCCCGGCTCGCGGGTATGCACGACGCGGTAGCCGGACCTCTTCAGATACTCGAAGAGAAGCTTTGAGTGTGTGCTCTTACCGCAGCCCTCAACGCCTTCGAACGTTATGAATACGCCCCGCTTTAGAGCTCTTTGCGCCATACGGTGCCTTCTTTAGTATCTTCAATTATCACACCCATACCGGAAAGCTTCTTCCTTATATCATCGGATCTCTTATACTCTTTCTTCGCCCTTGCCTCATCTCTCTCTTTTATGAGAGCTTCTACCTTCGCCGGCAGGTCTTCATTTTTCTTATTCTTAAGCTCCAGCCCAAAAATAGTTGAAAGCTCCAGTAATATTTCTTTAGCTGCCAGGGCAACCTTTGCGTCTTCTATATTTTTATTGGTGTAATTCACCATTTCAAAGAGATGCGCCAGCGCAAGCGGCATATTAAAATCATCATCCATCGCCTCTTCAAATCTACGCCCGTACTCTTCTATCTCTTTTACCTTGTGACTTTGTGACTTTGTGACCTGGTGACCCTTTATCCTCCCTATCTTTTCGAGCATGATGACAAACCGCTCTTTTTGAGCCTTCATCTCCTGTATTCTATCCTCGGTGTAATCCACAGGATGCCTGTAATGAGTGTTCAGGAAGAGCAATTTAAGATAATCGGCGTCTTTATGCTTCAGCATAAAATCTTTTATCGATATGAAGTTACCCAGGCTCTTGGCCATCTTCTCATTATCTATCGTTAGAAGGCCGTTATGCATCCAGTATCTGGCAAATGCCTTACCGGCTCCTTCGGACTGAGCTATCTCGTTCTCATGATGCGGGAATATAAGGTCGACTCCTCCGCCATGGATATCAAATTCATCCCCAAGAATATCGGAGCTCATCGCGGAACATTCTATATGCCAGCCTGGCCGCCCTGCTCCCCAGGGGCTATTCCATGAGGGCTCACCCTCTTTGGCCTTTTTCCATAACGCAAAATCTAATGGGTCTTTCTTCGCCTGACCTGCCGCAACTCTGGCGCCCATTTCCATCTTCTCTATATTCTGGTTCGAGAGTTTTCCGTATCCCTTGGCTTTCTTTATGTCAAAATATACGTCGCCGGACGACTCATAGGCGCATCCTTTTTCTATCAGGAGCCCGATAAATTTTACCATCTTGGGAATATATTCCGTCGCCAGAGGTTCTTTATCAGGTGAACCTATTCCCAGAAGATCCATATCCTCATGGTATGCATCTAGATATTTTTTGGAGACTTGCTCGGCGGTCTTGGACTCTTTTTTAGCTTTATCTATGATCTTGTCGTCGACGTCCGTAACGTTCCTCACAAATTTCACTTCATACTTGACGGAGAGGTAGCGGCGTATCACATCGAATATGTACGCGCTTCTGGCGTGACCTATATGCGGTTCGTCATAAACGGTAGGGCCGCAAACATATATTCCGACTTTCTTCTCTTTGAGCGGAATAAAATCTTCTTTGGTGCGTGTTAACGAATTGTAGATCTTCATGTATAGCTTTCAGCTTTCAGCTTTCAGCTTTCAGCTGCTGATGGCTGACAGCTGACGGCTTATAGCTAGATTATGATTTTTCGAGGCTATCGAGCCTCTTCTTAAGCTCGTCTATCTCCTGTAACAACGGGTCCAGGACATGGACGTGATCCAGGCTTAGCTCTATCTTCTTGCCGTCCTGTTTTGTGATCCTGCCCGGCACGCCCACTACGGTAGAATTGTCCGGCACATCCTTTATAACGACGGCATTTGAGCCTATATAAGAGTTGTCACCTATTTTAATGTTGCCCAGGACCTTGGCTCCCGCCCCTATTACGACATTATTCCCGACAGTGGGATGGCGCTTCCCTTTTTCTTTTCCTGTCCCGCCGAGCGTCACGCCCTGGTAGAGAGTGACATTATCACCTATTATGGCGGTCTCTCCAATCACTACCCCCATGCCGTGATCGATAAAGAGACCATTGCCGATAGTAGCGCCAGGATGTATCTCAATGCCGGTAAAAAACCTGCCGATCTGCGATATCCATCTGGGTAAAAATGGTATTCGCATCCTGTGGAGGCTTTGAGCTATCTTATGAAATACGAGCACGTGTATCCCGGAATACGTCAGAAGAACGTCAAGGAATCCGCCCGCTGCCGGATCACGCTCAAATATCGCGCGTATCTCTTTTCTTAAGAATATGGCCACGACTATCCAGAAGATAAGTACTATAAGTATTATATTCAGTAGAACACTAATGCAGACTGTCATCTATCACCTCGATTTTATTTCTCCACCAGGACCGCTACGGCATAAGCGGCTATAGCGTCCCCTTTTCCTATCGAGCCCACCCCTTCGTTCGTGGTAGCCTTTACGTTGATCTTCGACTTATCCACGCTCAAAATATCAGCTATCTTTTCAACCATCTTCTCCTTGAAAGGATAGATCTTAGGCTCTTCGGCTATTATGGTGGTATCGATATTCCCTATCACGAAATTCTTCTGAGCCAAAATACCGGCGACGCGCTGCAGGATATCGCCGCTCGGCATATTCTTATAGCCGGGGTCCGAATCGGGAAAATGCTGTCCTATATCGCCCAACGCCAAGGCGCCCAAAATAGCGTCGGCTATGGCATGCAGGACCACATCTCCGTCGGTATGGCTGATCAGACCCTTGACATAAGGTATCTCGACGCCGCCCAAAAATAGCTTCCTCTCCTCAACGAGCCTGTGTATATCGTAGCCTATTCCTATCTTCATCCCGCACCTTCCTTATCTTGAGCCCGCATCTTAGAAGATGCGGGACTCATATCAGCACCTCTGCCATTTTTAAGTCCTCTTTGGTCGTCACCTTAATATTCCGCGGCGACCCCTTGAGGATCTTGACCTTCTTACCCAAACGCTCCAACACGGACGCGTCATCTGTTACAACTGAAATGTCATTTACCGTATTCAAAGCCTTTTTTAAAATGCCGTATCTGAACGCCTGCGGCGTCTGCGCTCTCCATAGAGAGCTTCTGTCGATAGTCTTCTTTACGAAGAGGCCCTTGCCGGCAAGCTTGACCGTATCCGTCATCGGTATGGCCGTGACGCATCCGCCGAATCTACCGGCTAAAAACACGGAGTTCATTATATCGGAGTCTCCGGGGAATGGCCTTGCGCCATCATGTATCAGAACTATGTCGCACGGAGGATCTATCAGATCGAAACAATTTTTTACGGAACCGGCCCGCGTGCTTCCGCCGGGAACCACCTTAACAACTTTATTTATCCCGTATTCAGCTACTATATTTTTCAGGCGCTTTATTGAGTCGGGATCGGCAGCTACATAGATGCGATCTATATATTTAGACGAGTTGAGCGCAAGAAGTGCGTATATTATAAGAGGCTTTCCGGCTAATAGCACGAACGGCTTCTTCTCTTTAGCCCCAAGCCTGTGACCCGAACCGGCAGCCGGAACTATTGCGGCGACCTTGTACCTCATCTACCCTTCCAACCGCCACCAGCTTGAGGCTTTGAACCTTCTTCGAACTTAGCGAATATCATCCTGCCTGCGGAAGTCTGTAATACGCTCGTTACCGTCACCTTTATTACCTGTCCTATCATCTGGCGGGTATTATCTACTACGACCATAGTACCATCGTCAAGATACCCCACGCCCTGATTATATTCCTTGCCCTCTTTGGATATCCTTATATCCATCAGCTCGCCGGGCAACACAACCGGCCTCAAAGCGTTTGCAAGCTCATTTATATTGAGCACGGTCACCCCTTGCAGCTCGGCTATCTTATTCAGATTATAATCATTGGTTACGACTTTTCCGCCCACCAGCTGCCCAAGCTTCACGAGCTTGGCATCGACATCCCTGATCTCCGGAAAATCTTCCTCATTTATCCTGACATTAAGCTTCGAATCCTTCTGTATCCTGTTCAGAATATCAAGCCCACGCCGCCCACGGTTACGTTTCAGCGAATCTCCGGAATCGGCTATCTGCTGCAGCTCTCTCAAGATGAATCTCGGTATTACGATCCTGCCCTCTATGAACTTGGTCTGCAATATATCGGCTATTCTGCCGTCGATAATGACGCTGGTATCGAGGAGGATTATATCCTCGCGCTCGTCCTGCCTTACGAACTTTACATAAGGGACGATAAGGTTGAACTCGTCCTTTCCGCGCATTGCTATTACCATGCCCAGATAACAGAATACCAATATCATTATTATCTGAAGCGCCGAGAAGATCTCTATGCTCATGGGTATAAGTTTCAATACGCTCGTCACTATCCATGCCATGAAGAAGCCGAATATGAGCCCGAATACAGCCGCGGAAAGGTTCCTCGCGGAGAATCTCCTGGTGAAGAATTCAAGCACTACTATGACGGACGACCCTGCCAATCCGGCCACAGCGCCGCCGATGCGCCACGCAATATCGAAATTGCCCAGGATACCACCCACATAGTATCCTACTATGGTGCTGAGTATCATGAAAAAAGCTCTGAGATATAGTACAGTCATATGTTTATTGACCTCTGGGTTTGTTTAACAGTTTCCATGGATTATTCTTTATATCCTCAACGAATGCCTCAAGGTCCTGATGGATCTTGTCTCTCGTCAATAGCTTGCCTATAGTGCCTTCTCCATTCTTCAGCCTGTTCACTATCACATTGACAGAGCTCGTCAATTCGCTTAAGTTCTCAATGACCCTCGCCATCGGGACAGGGTCTTTGCCCACCAGAAGATCCCCGTTCTTTAAGAACGGCTTGCCGGAACTTCCGGGTGCGATCTCCATATACTTCTCGCCCATAAAGCCCAGAGTGCTTATCGTAGCGACGGCATCTTTTTCTATCTTGACGCCCTCCCTTACCCACGCGTTAAGCTGAGCCTTCGTCTTCTTCTCTTTCTCGTCATAGTACAGCTTAAGCCCGTCTATCTGCCCTACGCCGACCCCCGAGACCCTAACGGGCGCGCTCGGCCCGATACCGTCCACGAAATTAAAATCTACCTTTATATGATAGCCCTTCTTCACAAGATTAATATCGCCTATGGAAAATACTATAATAAAAAGTATAGCCACACCTATCATTATGAATACGCCAACCTTCAATTCAAATATCTTCAGATCATCCATTACTCGCCTCCATATTGTATTTATACCAGATGTTCAAAATCTATGCCTTCCGTTATCGGGCCGGTGCCGGCGCCCGTGATGAACTGCCTTACGATCGGGTCTTTAGTATTCTTTATCTCGTCGGGCGTGCCATCCGCCACTATCTTGCCGTTATATAACATGGCGACCCTGTCGGCTATCTTATAGGCGCTGATCATGTCGTGCGTAACGGCTATGGATGTCACATTGAGCTTCGTGTGTAACTTTACTATAAGATCATTGATGGAATCACCCATTATCGGGTCTACTCCGGTGGTAGGTTCATCGTATAGCATTATCTCCGGCCTCACGAGAATGGCGCGCGCCAGACCTACGCGCTTCCTCATACCCCCGGAAAGCTCTGCCGGCTTCTTATACTCTATGTCCTTCAGGCCCACCAGAGTAAGGCTCTCCTTGACTCTTTTAATAATATCCGCCTTTGGCGTATCGGTATGTTCCATAAGCGCGAACCCTACATTCTCAAGAATATTTAGCGAATCGAAAAGAGCGGCGCCTTGGAACAACATGCCGAATTTAAGCCTCACGGCGCTAAGCTCCTTCTCATCCATGCGCGTTATATCCTTACCGTCTATCAGCACATGTCCAGAATCCGGCTTTAACAAACCTATAATATGTTTTAAAAGTACGCTCTTGCCGCAGCCTGACCGGCCGATGATAACTGTGGATTCACCCGTCTTTATATTCAGGTTCAGGTTATCCAGCACCTTATGCCCGTCGAAAGATTTTGAAACGTTTATTATCTCTATCATATCTTTTTTAAGTTAAGAAGTAGAACAACGCCGTAAAGAAACAGTCGGACGCTATTATCAATATGAAGCTCGTCACTACGCTCGACGTAGTAGCCCTGCCGACGCCCTCCGCCCCTCCCTCAGCTCTCATCCCCTCATAACACGCTATTATGCATATTATGACGGCGAAAAATACGCTCTTTATCAGACCGGTGTATACATCTTTATACTTCAAGGCCTTCCACGTCATCTTCATATACATAGCGTGCGTTATATTGAGCTTGTGAACGCCTATCAGGTATCCCCCGAGCCCTCCGATGACATCGGCGTAGAGCGTCAAGAGCGGTATCATTATCACAAGAGCTAAAAACCTCGGCACGACAAGATATTTTACAGGATTGGTAGCGAGGGTCTCCAGCGCGTCTATCTGTTCCGTGACTTTCATCGTCCCGACTTCAGCGGTGATGGAGGCTCCTATGCGGCCCGCGACTATGAGCGCTGTCAGGACCGGCCCGAGCTCGCGCACCATAGATAGCGCGACCAATCCCGCAATATAGATCTCCGCGGAGATCTTCTGCATCTGATATGCGCTTTGGAGCGCCAAGACCATGCCGGTGAAGAGGCTTATCAGAGAGACTATGGGTAGTGAGTCGACCCCGATCTTCGACATCTGTTCGAATATCTGCTTCCTTCTCATAGGCGGCATGGGTATCCAGAATAAAGTCTCGCCCAAAAGAATGGAGGCGCCTCCTCCGTATCTGACAAATTCTACGAATCTTCTTCCCATTAATTTAGCCAAATCCCTTAGCATATATTTCCCCTGATCATCCTTCGGCTCCGCTCAGGATATTAAAACTTATCTTTGTGTTCCAGGCCGAAAAAGTTACTATTATCCCCGATCTTCAACTTGATACTGTCATTCGGATGCAGGTTGTAACCAAACTCAACCTGATCGCGCTCCCTGAGACTCTCGTCCACACGGTCATCATTTACGTACTTTTTGAATCCGACATTAAAGCCGCCCGCGACATTCTTGGTCATCCTGAATTCGCGCACATCCTGCCACTTGGCGGTCTCCCAACCATCCCAGGCCATAGTATTTTCGCCGTTTAGCACCTTTACGTTCTCGAAGATGCTCTCTTTTCCTATGCGCCTTAGATCTATCTCGCCGCCCAGGACTACGGGCCCGCTTTCTCGAACTACCCTGGATTCCTCTATTCTCATTATGGGGCCGTCACCTTTAAGAGAGACATTCAAATAATCAAAGCTCACTTCACCGATACGGCCTTTTCTCATTTCAAAATGCGCATCAGTCTTTAAACTGTTTAGCGTGCCCTTAAGCTCCAACTTCGAGTTAATAGCTCCTGAAACATATGAGCCGTAACCGGCATTGATAGTAGACAGGACTTGCGGCATATTCATATTATCGGTCACCGCTACCATATCTATAAGATGAGGCTCTATCAACCCGAACTTTCCGTTCAGATATAACATATGGCCCAGATCGAGACCTGAAACTTCCAGTATCTCCTTCGATATCTTATACGACGCCTTTAGGTCAAAGAACGGTTTATAATTAACTATTACATTTGTCGCTTCTATATCGCCTTCGAGAGATTCATCCTTTGAGTCTATAGAATTTTTTACCGATATATTCCTTATTACGACATCTCCTGCAATATCGACATCCCGAAGCTTGAAGTGTTTTACTTTTACCGATATCAGCAGCACTCCGTCCGCGGCAAAATTAGCCTCTAATTTGATCAGGCCTGACCTGGGCCTCAGTATCAAGCGGGCTATGCCGTTCTTGATACGACCTTCAAGGTCTATTCTGTCTGAGCCAAACAATCTTACATGGCCGCGCACAGCGGCGCTCTCTATGGTCCCCTTGAGAGTTACTGAGCCCGAGAACTCCCTGTTCTTGGTATCAAAATCTATATCTATGCGGGGCGCTCTCTTGAATTTATCGGGAAATGCGAGATCCCAAATATGGTAATTAGAAACCATATTCCTGATCAAAAAGATACGCGACCCGTATTTCTCGCCGGCCTTGCTCAATACCCTTACATTCCGCAGGGCTATCGGACGGACTATACCTCCGTCGATACGTCCTATCGATATGTCGAGATTCTTGCCAAAGACACCCTCTATCCTCTCTTCGGCCAGGATCTTCAGCTCGGGAGCAAAAGCCTCTATCCTGCTTTCAAAGAACGCTACAGCGCTTAGTACAAGTAAAAATATAAGTGTCGCTTTGAACCGGCGTCGTGCCCGTATATTTCTCATACACCGTATTAAACTGTGACAAAGTCGAGGCTGTCGGCCTTTGCTGTCACGCGCACTTTGGCGCCATTCTTGTAACTGCCTTTTATTATCTCTTCAGCCAGAGGATCTTCCAGGAACCTCTGAATAGTCCTCTTCAGCGGCCTGGCGCCAAAGACCTTGTCAAATCCGCGCTCCACCAGAAAATCTTTCGCTTCTTTAGTCAGGTCTATTATAATTTTCTGGTCCTTAAGCCTCGACTCAACATCCTTTATCTCGAGCTCGATTATCTTCTCAAGGTCCTCTTTTGTCAGCGGCCTGAAGACTATTGTGTCATCCACCCTGTTTAAGAACTCCGGCTTAAATACTTTTTTCACTTCCTCCAGCAACCTCGATCTCATAGACTGGTACGTCACTTCCTCTTCCTGGGATTTGAATCCTATGGAGCCCTGTTTCTTAAGCGTCTCCGCGCCTATATTCGAGGTCATTATGATGATTGTGTTCTTGAAATCCACTTTCCTGCCGAACGAGTCAGTGAGACGACCCTCTTCGAGCATCTGTAAAAGTATATTGAATACATCCGGATGCGCCTTCTCGATCTCATCAAGCAATACTACGGAATACGGGCGGCGGCGCACCTTCTCGGTAAGCTGGCCTCCTTCATCATAGCCGACGTATCCGGGAGGAGCTCCGACGAGCCTCGATACATTGAACTTCTCCATATATTCCGACATATCGATCTGTATTATCGCGTCTTCGTCGC
>CAYVCD010000046.1:0-10687 GCA_964450115.1 uncultured Planctomycetia bacterium | reverse complement strand
GGGTTTTTAAATTGGTAGCGGGGGTCCGATTCGAACGGACGACCTTCGGGTTATGAGCCCGACGAGCTACCAGGCTGCTCCACCCCGCAATGTAGGGTCATTATAACTAAAGATCGGACCATTTGCAAGGGTTATTTGGAATGACCTATTTCTTCGCAGGATACGACTTGAGGATTATTTCGCCTTTTTTAGCTACGCCTATCTTATCCCGGGCTCTCTTCTCTACATATATGATGTCGGTCTCGAGCCGCCGCTTCTCTTCTTCCAGCCGCTTTATCTCTTCCTTTACGCTCTTAATCTGGCGGTCCAGAGCCCTATTCTTATAATTTATTTGCTGATACTTTATAAATGGCGGCAGAAACGCCACGAGCAGTATGGCGACAAATACCCATATCTTTACGCCGCTTTTTTGCCCCATATAGCCTTGCCGTAAACTGCCTTCTTGCCCAGAGACTCTTCTATGCGCAATAGTTCGTTGTACTTACAGATCCTGTCTGTCCTACAGGCGGAGCCGGTCTTGATCTGGCCCGTATTCATAGCCACAACGAGATGCGAGATCGTAGTGTCCTCTGTCTCTCCGGACCTGTGCGATACAACTGCCGTATAACCGTGCTTCCTGGCGAGATCCATTGTATCGAGCGTCTCTGTGAGCGTCCCTATCTGATTCAATTTTATCAGGATGGAGTTGGCGACTTTCTTCTCAATGCCCATCCTTAAGCGTTTCACGTTCGTCACGAAGAGATCGTCTCCGACGATCTGTATAGATTTGCCCAACTTTTCGGTCATCTTCTTCCATCCGTCCCAGTCATCTTCGGCAAGACCGTCCTCTATCGAGACTATCGGGTACTTCGACACCCATCTGGAATAGAACTCTATCATGTCGGCACTTGAGTTCTCTTTCTTCGGCTCCGCTTCGAGGATATATTTCCCTTTTTCGAAGAATGAGCTGGATGCGGGATCTAGAGCTATGGATATATCCTTGCCGGCCTTATACCCGGCCTTATCTATAGCCGCGAGTATCACTTCCACGGCCTCTTCATTAGACCTGAGGTCCGGAGCGAACCCGCCCTCATCTCCGACGGCAGTGGACATCTTCTTGTCGTGCAATATCTTTTTCAAGGCGTGGAATGTTTCAGCGCCCCATCTGAGAGCCTCGGCAAATGAATTGGCGCCTATGGGCATTACCATGAACTCCTGAAGGTCCACATTATTGTCGGCATGAGCGCCGCCGTTCAATATATTCATCATAGGTATGGGCAGAACCTTCGCCTTGTCGCCTCCTATATACCTGTATAAAAGCATATCTTTGGAAACAGCGGCAGCTTTAGCCACCGCCATGGAGACTCCAAGTGTGGCGTTGGCGCCAAGCCTAGCTTTATTAGGCGTGCCGTCGGAGTCTATCAGGGTCTGATCGAGCTCGCCCTGCATAAGGGCGTCCTTGCCCTTAATAGCTTTCTTTATCTCGCCGTTAACATTGGCGACGGCCTTTAATACTCCTTTGCCGCCGTATTTTGTCTTGTCGCCGTCTCTCAATTCGACAGCTTCATGTTCGCCGGTGGATGCGCCGCTTGGCACAGCCGCCCTGCCAAAGGAGCCGTCCTCTAATATTACGTCGACCTCTACAGTAGGATTTCCTCTTGAATCGAGTATCTGCCTTGCCTTTACATCCGAAATGCTCGTCTTCATCTCTTTGCTACCTTTCTTCCCTCTATTATTATTTTTCCTTCCACAAACAACTTTATCGCCTCGGGATAAACCTCATGTTCCGCTTTATGGACCCGCGCCAACAAGGTCTCTTCGTTATCGTCCTCTTTTATCTCTACCGCTTTCTGTAAAATTATCGGTCCGCTATCGAGCTCTTCATCTACGAAGTGTACCGTGACCCCGGTCACTTTGACCCCATGATCCAGCGCGTCTTTTATACCCTGAGAGCCTTTAAATGACGGAAGAAGCGCGGGATGGACGTTTATTATCTTATTTTTATATTCCTTAGTGAAGTACGGGCTTAGAAGCCTCATAAAGCCGGCGAGAACGACAAGCTCGACGTTCTTCTTCTTTAGATGCTTTACTACCTCTCTGTCAAAACCTTCTCTTGTCTTGTAGTCGCTTTTGTCCAGCGTGATCGTCTCTATCCCTGCTTTTTTGGCGCGCTCTAAAGCAAAAGCCTTCTTTTTGTCACTTAAGACAAAAGCTATTCTTGCGGGTATATAGCCCTTATTGACACTATCGATGATCGCCTGGAGATTCGTTCCGCTCCCGGATACAAGCACCGCTATATTGATCAATTATTCCTCGCTGGCTATCTTCTCTATCTTGGCGTCGATGGCCTCTTTGGTATTAACGCCGACGAGACGGGAATGCTCCTTACCGGACTTAAAGAATACTATCGTCGGAATATTAAATATGGATAATTCCGTGGCTAGCTCCGGGCTGTCGTCGACATTGGCCTTCGCTACCTTTATGCTGGCCCTTCTCTCCTCGGCTATTCTTTCAACCGCGGGAGCTATCACCTTACAAGGCACGCACCACGGCGCCCAGAAATCGACGAGCACGAGCCTGTCCGAACCCAATACCTCTTTGCTAAAATTGCCGCTGTTTATATCTACCATACGATACCTCTACCTCTTTACCACTACTTTAGTCGGGCAGACTTCAAAACACTTCCCCATGTTCTGACACTTCCCGTAATCAATTTTTGCTAAATTATTCTCTACCTTTACGGCGCCTAAAGGGCAGGCCTTTTCGCACTTTCTGCATGCTATGCATCCAGCAGAGCATACTTTCGTGACCGCCGCACCCACGTCTTTAGAGCTGCACTTCACGTAATATACCTTGTCGATCGGTATCAGCTCGAAAAGCTTCTTCGGGCATACTGTAATGCACTTGCCGCAGGCCGTACATTTATGAGCGTCAACTACCGGAAGCCCGTCAGGCGCAATCGTTATGGCATCGAACGGGCATACGTCGACGCAATCACTCAAGCCCAGACACCCGAAGGCACATGCCTTATGGCCGCCGAACACGAGCGACGCGGCCTTGCAATTTCTTATGCCTCTGTACGCGTATTTATTCTTGGCCCTGTTTCCGCCATTACAAAGAACCGTCGCGATAGTTTTGACTTTCGGATTATAGTCTATCCCCAGGATTTCCGCAATAGATTTCCTGGCATCATCATTACTTACGGCGCATCCCGACGGCATCGCTTCACCTTTTTTCAGCGCTTCAGCGAATCCCGCGCATCCGGCCTTGCCGCAAGCGCCGCAGTTAGAGCCCGGCAGTTTCGCGATGATCATGGATATGGTGGGATCTACATCTATACCGAAGAGTTTCAAGGCATATGCTAGCCCCAAACCAAATACGAGGCCAAGTACCGCCATCGCCGCTATGGGAATAAGTAGATTAACTATCATGGCTTGGCTCGTTTCACTCGCCAACCATTTCGCTGGACAAACTCTCTATTGGCATGTTGGTTATATTGAATGGTCATATTTTAAACCCGCTAAAGCCCAAAAATGCCAATGACAATAAACTGGCTATCACAAAAGTTATCGGCACATCCTTAAACGATCTGGGCACATCCGCAAACTCCAGTCTCTCGCGTATTCCCGCCATGAGGAACATGGCAAGCGTGTATCCGGCGCCAGCGCCGAACCCCTGTATCACCGATTTTAAGAAGCTGCCCGAGACCGCTTTTCCACCGAAGAAGAATACGTCCGTATTCAGTACGGCCACGCCGAATACGGCGCAATTCACGGTTATAAGCGGCAGATATATGCCGAATAATTTATAGAGCGCCGGCGCCTTCTTCTGTACCACGATCTCAACGAACTGGACAAAAGATGCTATCACCAGAATAAAGCTTATCGTCCTCAAATATTCCAGGTGATATGGAATAAGCACAAAATTATATATGCCCCAGCTTATTATGGATGCCATGGTAGTCACAAAAGTGACCGCCAGCCCCATGGAAACGGACGGGCCGATCTGTTTCGACACCCCGACGAACGAACATAACCCCAGGAAACGTGAGAGTATAAAGTTATTGATGAATATCGTGCTTATTATTATAGTTATGTACGCGCCTATTTCCATTATCCCTGCCTCTTATGTGTAAAGTAATTTATTATCGCTATCAAGACGCCTATCGTAAGAAGAGCGCCCGGAGCCAATATCATAAATAGCGGCGGCTCAAAGGTCCTGCTTAAATAAAATCCCATTATAGTTCCGTTGCCAAGCGTCTCGCGGATGGCGGATATTATTATCAGCGCCCATGTGAAACCTACGCCCATCCCAAGAGCGTCAAATATCGATTTTAGCGGCGGCTCTTTTGAGGAGAAGGCTTCTGCTCTGCCTAAAACAATGCAGTTAACGACTATCAATGGAACGAACATGCCCAGAGACCGCGACAATAGCGGCGCGTACGCTTTCATGAATAGGTCCGCTATTGTGACGAATGTCGCAATGATGACTATGTAGCAGGGAATGCGCACCTTCTCAGGAACGATATTTCTCACCATCGAAACGAATATGTTCGAACCTACCAGGACGAATGTCGCGGCCACACCCATGCCTATGCCGTTATTTACGCTCGTGGAGACGGCCAGCGTCGGACAGAGGCCAAGGACTATCCTAAACGTAGGATTCTCCTTCCATAGGCCCTTTACAAACTCTCCGAGTAATTTAGTCTTTGCCATATCTTATTTCTTTAATTTACTGAAGAGGTCATCCGTAGTTTTACGTATTGCATCGGTGACCGCTTTGCTTGAGATCGTCGCTCCGGTTATAGCGTCTATGTTTTTCTTAATAGCTATAGTCCTGACGTTCTTTCCTTTGAATTGCTTAAGGAACCATGGCTCGGTCTCGCCGGGCCTTATCTCGTTTATCTTGGCGCCGAGTCCGGGAGTTTCGCTATGTTCCAGGACAGCGACGCCTTCAATAGTACCATCCAGGTCCACACCCGCCATTATCCTTATATATCCGCTGTATCCGCTACCCATGACTCTTACACAATAACCGACAAGGGTCTTCTCTTTAAGCGCCTCAAAGTATTCTATTCCATCCAATTTTTTTTCATTAAAAGAGTCGGCTAACGGCATTATCGATCTTAAGGCGCTCTGCTCTTCCGTTTTAAGCTGACCTTCGATCTTAGGCTTTGTAACCTCGTATGTCACAGCCAATACAAGAGTCGCCACCAAACATATTATTCCGAGGACCAGGCCAAACTTTATCAATTGACTCATGCTTTCCTCCAGCCAAACCATTTCGGATGAGTGAATTTATCTATTACAGGAACGAAGGCGTTCATTATAAGTATCGCGTATGAAGTGCCCTCGGGATATCCGGAAAATTTTCTGATCACAAAGGTAAGCACGCCGCAGCTGACGCCGAATATTATCTTGCCCTTATTGCTCAAAGGGCTCGTTACATAATCTGTCGCCATGAATAATGCGCCGAGGACAAGCCCGCCGGAAAGCACGAAGAATAGCGCATCGCCGGTAAATAGGCCGATCGAACCATTAAATATCCAGCTTAAAAGAGCGACCGCGACCATATAAGTTAACGGTATGTGCCAGCTTATATATTTTTTCCAAAATAGATATGCCGCCCCTATGAGGAGCGCGACAATACAAACTTCTCCTATACAGCCGCCGCGGTTACCCAAAAAGAGATCCATATACGTTGTACCTTTTAGAAGGTCCGGATGGCCATGTTTAAGCAGCGCTAAAGGCGTAGCCGTAGTTATGGCGTCTACATTCCATCTGGGATTCTGCCATGTAGTCATATAGACGGGCCATGAGACCATTAGAAATGCTCTCCCTGCCAACGCGGGGTTAAATATATTATGTCCGAGTCCGCCGAAGACCTGCTTGCCTATCGCTATCGCGAAGACCGAGCCGGCCACCGGAAGCCATAAAGGGACCCCGGGAGGAACGTTATATGCCAGCAACAACCCTGTAAGGATAGCGCTGCCGTCAAAAACAGCTATCTCTTTCTTCCTTAGCGCAAGGATCACCCATTCGGTCACTACCGCCGAGAGGACGGAAGCCATTATCACATAAAGAGAATTGATGCCGAATATAAATACGCCTGCCGCGCCGGCGGGTATCAGGGCCAGATTGACCGCCCACATGATGCGCTTTGTCGACACCTTAGCCGATACGTGCGGCCCTACGGAAACCACTAATGGATTATTCATATCCTCGCCTTACCATATTTCATATAATCTAAAAGCGGGATCTTCGCCGGGCACTCATAGGCACACGCCCCGCATTCGTAACAGCCGGCTATCCCGAGCTCCTTCGCTTCGCTAAAAAATTCCTTCTTCACCCTGTACATCAATGTCGTAGGGGCCAGCCTCATAGGGCAGACCTCGATGCATTTACCGCACCGGATACATACCGACTCTTTATTATGCAAAACCTCTTCTTCCGACAAAAATAAGACGCCGCTCGTACCTTTTACTATCGGTACATCCATAGTGTACTGGGCAAGCCCCATCATCGGCCCGCCCATGATTATCTTTTTTGGTTCCTTCTTGAATCCGCCTATAAAATCTACCAGGTCTGTCAGCACCGTCCCTATTCTGACGCGGATATTCACCGGCTCTTTCAGGCAGGAACCGGTAAGGGTTATAGCCCTCTCGACTAAAGGTTTGCCGGAATATACCGCTTCGTATATGGCGTACGCGGTCTGGACATTCTGTACGACGCAACCCACATCCATTGGAAGTCCGCCGGCCGGGACAACTCTATTCAATATCGACTTTATTATCTGCTTCTCAGCGCCCTGCGGATATTTAGTATGCAGAATGGCCAATTTTACATTCTTCGGCAGCACTTTCTCTATCGCATATATCGCCGACTGCTTATTATCTTCTATGGCGATGTAAGCGTTCTTCGCCTTCAGGATCTTTAATATAATATCCAGCCCCTTCAAAATCTCTACCGGATTTTCGATCATCAGGCGCTGATCACAGGTAAGGTACGGTTCGCACTCGGCGCCGTTCAATATGACAGTATCTATGGGTTTATTTTTTGGCGGGGATAATTTCACGTGCGTCGGAAATGCAGCGCCGCCCAAACCGACTATCCCGGCATCTTTTATTATCGAGACGAGCTCTTCGACTGATAGGCCGTTCGGATCGCGGCGTTCCTTTGCCTTAATATCCTGGTCTTCATCACCCTGTGATTCTATGAATATGGAAAGAGCTCTATTTGATGTGGGGGTGGGCGAATGGGAGATCTTTGTGACCTTGCCGCTTATGGACGCATGGATAGGGCTTGATACAAAACCCGTAGCTTTTGCGATCTCAATACACGCCTTCACTGGATCGCCTGCCTTTACGATCGACTCGGCCGGTGAACCTGTGTGCTGAGAGAGAGGAAGCACCACTCTCTTCGGCACAAATATCCTCTTTAGGCTTGCGTCCGATGTTAGATTCTTGTGCTGGGAAGGATGCACTCCCCCATAGAATTTATAAGGCATATCTGGGTATTTTACAACTCATTGTATAGTTTTTCAACTAAAGATGCATTCTTTACCACCACCACGGGGCACGGCGCTTCGCGGAATATTCTCTCTCCTTCATCATAAAAAGTCTCTTTGAGCGACAGGACCTCTTTAAGCTCGCCCATCACAAGCATATCCGGGTTCAAAGCATTGGCTTGCTTTATTATCTCTTCATGCACAACACCTTTCAAAATAGCGGCGTCACAAGCTATACCCTTCTTCTCTGACATTGACTTGATCCTCTCCAGGAAACGGCGCCCTTGCTCTTCGAGGTCCTTCTCGTAGCTGCGCGCCTCGACATCGACAAGCACCCTCGACTTAAGGAGCTCGTGCAGCAGTCGTTCGTTGACTACATACATGGCCGAAAGCCTCGCCTGGAATATCTTCGCAAGCGATATAGCATATTTTACCGTGATCAGCGATATGCCTTCCGCGGCTACACATACCATTATATTTTTTATCGCCATAATAGTTACTCTCCCCGGTCCTTAAGACGCGTCTTTATCATCTTTAACATACAGAAAGACTCTCTGCCTTCCTCATCCAGCCTTTCACTTATGCTCTTGAATGTATCCTGGTAATTGGGGATATATATCTTTTCCAGCGCATTAACCTTTCTTATTGTCTTGAAGACTTCTTCCGCTATCCTCAAGAGCGCTATCTTCTTTTCGGCAAGGGAGGCTATGAGCTTCAGTATCTCCTTAAATTTTACTATCCCTTCTTCGAGATAAAAACTGACTCCGTATGGGCTATGATGCGGCGGATTGTCCGTGATCTTCAGTTTTACCATAGGTATATCCACCCCCATAACACGCCTGTTAGATATGGATATATCGTTGGTTATACCGCCGGCAAAACTTAAGGATTCAGCCCTGGACCGGCCCATGGCCACAACCCCTCTGTCGATAGTCGCATAAGCGTCCTTAAGCATAATATTCAGGTCGCTCTCCAGTTTTTCCGCGATGTCTATGACGGCATTCAGCTCATTTATCAGTATCTTGCGCTTCTCATCGAGGAGCTCGTATCCTTCTTTGGTCAGCGCCAGCGACTTCTTTATATTTAAAAGATTTGTCTTGGTTGCCGCTATATTGAGCTTCATCCCGACTGCCTTTTCTTATAATATTTGGCCAGCTCTTCCTCTTTTACCCTCACAAGTTCCTCGCGCGGCAGTATGGAGATGATATCCCACCCCAGATCAAGCCCTTCCTCTACCGTGCGCCTTTCATGATAGCCCTGGGTAAGAAGCCTCTTTTCGAATTCATCCCCGAACTTCAGGTACTTCAGGTCCAATGGCGTAAGCTCTTCCTCGCCTATGATCGAAGCGAGCGCCCTTATATCTTTGACATGAGCGTAAGCCGCGAATAATTGGCTGGCAAGAGCCGGATGGTCTTCGCGCGTCATGCCTTTTCCGATATTGTCCTTCATAAGCCTCGAGAGCGACGGCAGGCCCGCTATCGGAGGATAGACGCCCCTGGAATATAGCTCTCTCTCGAGAACTATCTGCCCTTCGGTGATGTAACCGGTAAGATCAGGAATAGGGTGCGTTATATCGTCATTAGGCATCGTAAGTATCGGTAACTGGGTGATAGAACCGGGCAGCCCTTTTATCATGCCGGCCCTTTCGTAAATGCTTGCGAGGTCAGAATAAAGATATCCCGGATAACCTTTCCTTGCCGGTATCTCGCCGCGCACAGTGGAGAGCTCTCTCAACGCCTCGCAATAATTCGACATATCCGTCATTATGACAAGTACGTGCATTCCTCTTTTGAATGCCAGATACTCGGCGCATGTGAGCGCCAGCTTCGGCGTAAGAAGCCTTTCTATGGAGGGAGCGTCGGCAAGGCTTAAGAACATGGAGACCCTGTCGAGGACGCCGGACTCTTCGAAGCTCTTTATAAAGAAGCGCGCCGTGTCATATTTAACTCCCATGGCAGCGAATACCACGCAGAAGCTCTCATCCTTCACGCGCGCCTGTCTTGCGATCTGCGCCGCTATCATGTCGTGAGGCAATCCCGATCCGGAGAATATCGGGAGCTTCTGACCGCGGACGAGCGTATTCATCACGTCTATGGAAGAGAGCCCGGTCTCTATTATGTTCTTCGGATAGTCTCTGGCGGTGGGGTTGATCGCCATGCCGTTAACGTCGAGCTGTTCATCGTATGCGCTGCGGGGCATACCATCCAGCGGGTTGCCTAGCCCGTCGAAAACCCTGCCCAGCATCTCTTCGGAGACGCCTATCATCAACGGCTTCTCCTTGAATTGGACCTTGCAATTTTTAAGGGACATTCCGCTTGTGCCGCCCAACACCTGGACGACGGCGTAGCCCTTCCCGACCTCGAGAGTTATCCCGAAGCGGGAGCGGCCCTCACTATCGACGACCTCCACGACCTCGTTATAACCGACGTTATGGATATTCCGTATTATAAATAGCGGCCCGACTATCTCATTCAGGGCCAGATATTCTCTTAAACTGTATTCTTGCATTAAAGATCGAGCTCCTTAAGTGAATCGCCGACTCTCTCCGGCATATCTTCCAATCTACTAAGGTCGTCTTCGGTGTATTCCGTCTTCATCCTCATCAGCTCCTGAAATATCAGCAATACCCTGATCTCGCTTACCCCTATACCTTTCTTAACAAGAAGCTCGCCAGCGCGGTAAAAAGTGATTATACTTTTTAGCATCAGGAATTGCTTCTTTGCGGATGAATATGCGTCCACCTTATCGAAAGCGTTCTGCTGCAGGAACGCGTTCTTAAACATATAGCACGTCTCCAGTATGAGGCGCTGCGTCTGCGGCAATACTTCCGGCCCTACAAGCTTCACAACCTGCAGAAGCTTCTGTTCCTTCTGCAGAAGCTCCATTATCGTATAGCGCAGCTCCAGCCACTCGGCGCTTACTTTGTCATGCCACCATCTCTTTATATCATCCAGATATTCGGAGTAGCTCTCGACCCATCCTATCGAAGGATAATGCCTGGCGTTGGCAAGGTCCCTGTCCAGCGCCCAGAAGCAGCGGATAAATCTTTTTGTATGCGATGTTACCGGTTCGGAAAAATCCCCGCCCGGAGGAGAGACGGACGCTATGATAGTAATAGAGCCGTCTTCGTTGCCCAGCGTCCTTACTTTACCGGCTCTTTCGTAAAACTCCGCCAGCCGCGAAGGCAGATATGCCGGGAAGC
>CAYVCD010000045.1:0-10890 GCA_964450115.1 uncultured Planctomycetia bacterium | reverse complement strand
ATAGTGAGCATTAAATGGGATCCGATAAATGAAAAATATGTTATAACCGAAAACAAAAAGGAAGTTGCCAAACTTGTCGAAACGGCGTCTTTTAAGGATGACGTCGCCTTCCTTTATATAAATCTTTTGATAGGTCAATTTTTAAGAAACATAGAAACTTTGCGTAAAGATGGCTTTAGCGACCGTGGACTTGACAGGCATCTGGAAAAATTTAAGGAAAATGTCATAGAGTATTTTCCGGATGCTGTTAGGATGTTCGGTAGATTTCGCTTTAATGATATTTACTGGGAGGGAGCTGTATTATGTCTGCCGTATGTAAGAAAAGATACCGGCGAAAGGCAGGTCTTGAAATACAAGTCGTCCAATGACGCCGATGCGAAATCTTCCGGTGGTGCAGCTATTCCTGTCGGTATGGGAGATGAAAAAGTCATTCTCGAAGAATCCGCGGATAGTAGATTGCCTTCTCCCGGTGAAGTTAAGAATACGGTAACTCTGAAAACATTAAACAATGAGACAGAACAGATCGTGCGTTGGGTTGTTTCCCAGTATGATCTCGGAGAGATCGTCTCAATCGAATCCCTGAATCCGAGATATGTTTTCTTTAATAGGTTGCTCGTTAAAGTGACTCTTTCGAGCGGACGGAAAGTGGTGATTAAGGAGCTAGTCAGGCAACCCTCGCAATTGAAGTATCTGTTTTGGGTTGAGAACTTTTTGGCCAAACGCGGTTATATAACTCCTCTTGTTTTTGAAAGCAAGAAGGGGGAGCTTTTTGTTCAAAGGGGAGAATATGCCTATACAGCGATGGAGTATGTGGATGGGGTTCAGGGGATGTTCAGGCAGCCTATTTTTCAGCGGATACAATCGGCTCGCTTGCTTGTGGAATTCCATTCTTTGCTGCGTTTTGCGGAACCTCCCGGCCAGCAATGCATAGGGGGCCAGTTCGATGAGGCCGGATATTATGATGAGTTTGAAATGAATGAAAAGCGTATGAATCAGCTCATAGCGTCCATCAGCTCTCGCGGCCCTCCTTCTAATGAGATAGAAAGATTCATCCTGGATAATAGAGAAGTTATCCGATACCATTTTAAAGAGGCCGCCAGGCGCTTTCCGCGGGAACAATATGAAAAAATACCAAAGAGCATTATCAATGGTGATTTCTCCCCGTCCAATCAAATCATTTCCGGCAACGATCCAAAGCAAGGCGACGTGATCTCCGTCATCGACTACTTACCCTCTCAAGACTTGCGATCCCGCGATTTTATGAGCGGGTTCGAAGCCCCTTCTCCGGGCGAAACAACCAAGACTACGCTCGCGCATTTTACCGCATTCTATCAATTCGAGGCGATCCGCAAAGGATTTCCCCTGTCGGAAGACGAGATCAGTGTCATCCCTGAGGTCTACCGGCTCTCGCGTCTGCATAATCTCACATGGATAGCCGGTAAGGACAGGGTCCAGAAGTTATTGGGGGACGTAAACAGTGGTATTACCACAGAATATGAGTTCTATCAACGAAAATTGAGGCAGCTTGTTGAGGACTTCGGCACTGCGGATGCGCCGATATCGTGGGGTGATTTCCCGGAACTCGTTCGTAAATGCATGGAAGAGCATAGGCAGGACCCTATGCTAAAGCCTGTTCCCCGGCGTCGGGCAGATGCCGGATCGCCGGCTCTCACGTACGATATTTCCGGCCTCGCATCCGCGATGATCTCCGCTCCAGAAGGAATTCTCCTGCCTTATGCGCCAGCCGTCGAAGTTTCGGCCCTCAACGAATTCCTGCTTTTGATCAAGCCGGATCATCAGTATACAGCAGAAAGCCTGGAGAATATTTTTGGAAGACTATCCCGTTTCGGGTATGAGATAGCCGCGGTCCGAATATTGAATGATGAAGATTTTAAAAGAGAGGACCTGGTCCGAAAAAATTATCCGACGATTTACAATGCATCAACTTCTGACGTGTTATTTTCCCATGAAAGGGACCGCCTGAGAGAGGTCTATGACAAGCCCGAATTCATCCATAAATTCGGAACACCCTGCTCCGATCTTCCGGTCATTCCGGCGTCCTGGCTTGTGGAAAAGCACGGGCTTTCTCCCGATGAAGTTATCGAGCTTTGGTACGGCTGGAAGAAGGACGATCCGGAATGGAAAAAGGTCCTGACCGGCGATCCTTGCAGTGTCAATCTTATAGGTGAGCATAAGGCTGTATATCCTGTGAGCCATCCTAAAGTAAATGCAGGGAAACCGTTTTTTATCATGTCCGGCCATTTTCTGGATATTAAGTACAGGATTTTTGAAAAGGAAGGAGCCAGAACCATCGCGGTAGTGGTCCGCGCGATCTCCGCCAGGAGCGCCTCCTGCAAAGTCATGCGCGAAGAATTTTTAGGCGGGAACGCTATAAAGGCGCGTTTCGGCACCGTCAGACGCGATATAATGGAAGGCAATATAGCCGGCGTGAAAGGAATGACAGACGCGACCCGTAACGGTATTCATATGAGCGATGGGCCTGTGGCGGCATGCCGTGAGATAGCCGCCTTCTTGCGGCTGCAGCCTCACGAAACGACGTTCGGCGCGTTGCTTACAAAAATAGGGTACACCTCCAGCGAGATCATTGGATTTACCGAAGATCCGAGATTATATTCATTCAAGCGACAGACAAGCCTTTTCGATCTTACCCGGAATATGGATTGCTCCGGGGCTATTAAGTTAATGCGGGATGTATCACCGCCTTTTTACGATCCAGCGGCCAGCCCACCTACTGTATCTTTGGATCAATACCACAACCTCCGGGCTATGTATAGAGCCGGACGCCTCAGCGGTAATAAAAACCGTGAGACATTAAAGGCGGGGGATATAAGCCCCCCGGGCCAGATTGAGGAATTCGCTTCCGTCGATTCTGAATTATACAAAAAACTACGAGTCTCCGGAAACAGCCTCGTAAGGAATGGCAGGGTAGCCCAGCTTATCATGTCGGGAGGGACCAGCGGCAGGATGCTAGGTTATGAAAAGCCGGAAGCGGAGCGTATCCGGGGTTTTGTCGAAGCGGTCGATATAAATGGCAGGGGGTATGACTTTTTCGCGCTAAAACTCTTACAGCTTCAGCGGCTTGGCAGAGAATCAGGCTCCGTAATACCGGTTTATTTTCAATTAAGCCAAAAGAATGAAGCAAATGTGATAGAGGGTTTACGGCAGAGGGATTACTATGGTTACGACGCCGGCGCAGTCGACTTTTTTACTACAGGCCTCATACCGCGGATGCATCTGAATCGTGACGACCGGCGTGGCGTTACCTTACCTTCAGATGCAAGTTCGGCTGATCTCGATGAATGGGCGGGCGAAGAGTTCCGGTTCTCGGACCTTAGGACCGACAAGCGCGGCATAGGACATCTCGATGTTATCACGAGTCTATGGCTCACCAAGACGTTATTGCGGATGGCCGAAAGAGGGATCGAGTATATCGACGTGGTCGACCCGGGTGATATTGGCGCCATTCTTGATCCGGCCCTTGTGGCGCATTTTGCGGATTCAAAAGCCGGAATTTTAGTTGTCGTCGCAGAAAAGGACCCTGCGGATCCTTCCGCAGGCGCTCCTTATCTGCTCGGCGGAAGACCTGTCATACTGGAAGGATTCCAGCTGCCTGTCGGCATGCAAAGCAGTTCACCCTATCAGGCCACCGTTCATTATTTATTCAAAGTCTCCAGCCTGATGAATCTTTTTAAGGTGCGGTCTACGGAAGAGTATAGGGGGCTCTCAAGAGAAGATCTTTATCGCAAGATAGAAGAAGCCACGAGCAGTATACCTTTTGCCGTCGATATAAAAATGGTCAATGACAACGGGACCATGGTGCCGGCGGCGAATTTGATTCGTTCAATAGCCGATTTCACGCGCCTTATTCCGGCTGATATCGTAAAAGTTGACCGTGCGGGCGAGAAGACATACATAGGATTTTTACCTCATAAAAGTGGATCCGACATTCTTCGCCAGGCCGCCGTATCTGAAAAATTTGTGAGGTCTAGGATTCTGGCAGAGGATTCATCAGATGCGCATCAGAAGAGACCTTGTTCGGCAGCAGAGTTACAAAGCACGCTCACAAGGCTTCTTAAAGAATCGCTATATGAGGTTCCTTATAATTCTTGTACAACCGCTATGGATGCTGTTGGAGACACAACGCCCATAAAATTCGGCGGCAATTGCCTTCATCAGTCAAGGATCCTGCGAGATAAAATCAAAAAAACCCTCCCCGGCGTTAAGATTTCATATCTGATTGATGAAGGATATCATCATGCTTTATTGGTCGGCGATGCCGACACAGGACTGTTCTATCTGGACCCCTATCTTATGCAGCTAGAGGCAGTATCGGTACCATCTTCACCGGCCACATTGGAAGTGGGTGCCTACCCGGTATTTTTCGGCAATCCAGGAAAGCTTGTCGTGGAAAGAAAAGACGGTGACAAGCTTATAGTCACAAAATATATCCATAATAAATACGCAAGCGAATCTATGATACAGACGCACCGTTTCGAGTTTGACCTAAATACCGACAGGCGCGATCAGCATCTCGATACACGGGACAAAAAGCTGGCTATACGGCCCGACGCCACTACTTTATCTATTAAGGCATTGCTTCGCTCCGGCGAGATGGTATGCTATGTTTATTCTATACCAAAGAATACCGTATACATGATAGACCCATACGGGGAGAAAGTTTTTTCCCAGGAAGAGGATTTCGAGAAGTGGTTCGGGGTTTTATTGGGATCTATCGGCGTAAATCGTGATGAATTCTTAACCTATCTTCAGCATGGGTTGGCAGCATATAAGTATCTGGCCGCCGGCATGACGATAGATTTTCAGTATCCGAACGCGATCAACGCCGTAGACGTGGAGCCGACCAAAGCGTCTCGCCAGAAAACTATGCCTCCGCGATGGCTCTATTACATAAAAGAAGGCTCCGAAGAAGAGAAAACATTAGGAGAGTCGCTCTCTTATCTTAAGATGGGGTATTTCGATGATGTGCAAAAGCATGCTCGTCGTTTAGTACAAAAAATAAAACTGAACTTGGGTGATACATTGGATCAAGAGGTGGGAGGGTGGGCGGTTTGCAATATAGGCGGAACCGGAATTCCTAATGATGCTCATCTTATCGCCCGTGAAGTAGCAAAACAATTAGGTATGCCACACATAATGATAGAGACAAGAAAACGTGGAAATCTGGCCGCGGTATTAGGATATACTAAAATGGGCTCCTCTGATGAGCGCAGGCGCGCCGTGGAGGGAGCATTAGGCGTCCGCGATACAGATATTCCCGCTATAAAGGGCAAAAA
This sequence comes from uncultured Planctomycetia bacterium, assembly GCA_964450115.1. Taxonomy (GTDB): domain Bacteria; phylum Omnitrophota; class Gorgyraeia; order 2-01-FULL-45-10; family 2-01-FULL-45-10; genus 2-01-FULL-45-10. Next base: position 5,575 of record CAYVCD010000045.1, on the reverse strand, counting down.
AATTATTCTCATTGACGATGCCTTGACGGCAGGCGTTCTTCTGAAAGAGGCGGAGAAGGTTTTATTGGATATAGGGACCGGAACTATAACGCCTTATGTCATTGCGGTTTTTGATGGTCTGGGCAATCATGCTTTCGAGAACAAGATGAATCACAAAGCTTTGATTCAAGATCCAATAGGCGTATTGAGCAAAATACTAAATGACGAAAGATCGGCTTATACAACGGCGTTGGTCAAATTCAGTTTTGAGCTGAGCCCTTCGGATTTTGCCTCTCTTCTAGATAAATTAACCATTTCCGCGAAACTGAATCTCTATTTATATTCTGTAGAATATTTTTCTAATCTAAGTCCGCAAGCTACGGATATTCTCGTCAAACAAATTGAAAAAGTGACAGGTGTAAGATTTTTCAGCAGCTCTTTTTTGCGGAGTATTCAGGCCAAGAAGTTTTTCAGCGGGATAGCAGACATGCTTCGTAATCGAAATTATAGAGCAAAGGTAGAGGACGCAGCAAAAATACAGAAAGAGATGGAGCTGCTTTTTGATTCAACCGAACTTGCCGAAGAAAAAAATATCGCGATAGATTTTAGAGATAGCATCGTAGAACAGGCAAGATCGGCCAAAGAAAGCGGTCGGAAAATAATAGTTGCTCTTGGCACAAACTGGATACCTGGTTACGGAAAGAATTACAAATCCACTCAATATAGAGAGTTGAACGAGCTTATAGTATCAATAAGAAAATTCTGTGAAGAAAGAGACATTCCTTTTATAGACAAAAATGATGAGGCGTTGATAGCAGAGATTAACACACAAAAGACTCGGAAAGGTTATGGGAACGCCAAAGTAGTGGTGCTTGCAAGCGCCGACACTCTCGAAAAAGAACTATCGACTTTGCAAGAAGCTGAAAACACGTTTATTCTCGGAGTGGACAGGACTAATCTAACAGATGATAGTTATATACGGGTCATGGAGATGTTAAAGGTAACTATAAATTATGCCATTAATCCCGACATACCTCCGCAAAGCCACAACATCTCTATTGAAAGACGCGGTAGATTCTGGATCTTCGTTCCAAAAGCTGAGCCTTTGAAAATGGAAACCTTAAGAGCGATTTACGAGATCCAGAAGTTTGCGTAATGTTTTTCACTGCAAAAAAACAAAGGACGTGCTTGGCATAGAGGTATAGTTATTACCTAAGTCTACACGGGGAGCCACTAAAACATAACCCTATGTGAGTAAAATACTCGCGCAGGGTTTTGTTTTTCAATCTTCTGTGATATAATTATCGCAAAGGAGAAAAAGATGAACAGTCGAAATTTCAGAATAATGTTATTTATTTTAACAGGAGTATTGTTCTTGGCCGCCACTTCTGTCTATGCCGAAACGGCAAAGGAATATTATGATCGCGGTATCGCTTCTGGCAGAGAAGGCAATCTACCTCAAGCCATCTCCGACTTTACAAAGGCTATTGAAATAGATCCTAACTATGCGGATGCCTATTACACTCGTGGAGGCGCTTATCGCATGCAAAGAAACTTTACACAGGCCATCTCTGACTTTACTAAGGCTATTGAAATAGATCCTAACTATTCAGGAGCTTATTATAATCGCGGGATCGCTTATGATAGCCAGGGCAACTCTACCCAAGCCATCTCTGACTGTACCAAGGCAATTGAAATAGATCCCAACGATGCTGAGGCCTATAACGGCCGCGGTACTGTTTATATTAACCAAGAAGATTATGTTAAAGCTATCCCCGACCTTAACAAAGCTATTGAAATAAATCCCAACTATACAGAAGCTTATTGCAACCGTGGTATTATTTATACAGGCCAGGGAGATTTTAATCAGGCCATCTCTGATCTTAACAAAGCTCTTGAAATAAATCCCAGCTATGCAGCAGCCTATTACAACCGTAGCGTCGTATATTTTGCTCAGAAAGACTTTGCTAAAGCTTGGGAAGACGTCCATAAAGCAGAATCGTTAGGCCACGCCATTAATCCTAATTTCCTTAATGATCTTAAGAAAGCATCGGGAAGAAATAAATAGCCTATCATGAATTGATAGGCTATTTTAATTATTAAGTTTGTGGAATCTATTTCCTAACGCACTTAGAGCAGCACGTGCCGCCGCAGTCTATATTACAATCTTCGCAGCATTTTATTTCGCAGGCCTTACAGCAACGCTCCGATCGATTTACGCATAACTTATCCCAGGTGCCTAGCCAATTATAAATGGACTGCGTGATGTTATTCTTGCGCTTCGCCGTGCCGCTTACAGATGTTGCTGCAATCGCTCCGGAAGCAAAAAATACCAAAAAAACAAGTATAGCTATTCTTCTTACCATAAAAGCCGCCTTTCTATTTGTATAGATTATACCACGGAGTAAAATACTTGCGCAGAGTTTTGTTTTGGAGTAGAATAAAAAGAGAAAGGGAGGTGTGATATGGCAACGTTTTTTTTGTACGGAAAGTATTCGCAGGAAGCGCTGAAGGGTATCTCGTCCGACAGGACGAAGAAGGCGCTCGATGCTATAGCAAAGGCAGGCGGCAAGGTAAAGTCAATGTATGCGCTTTTGGGTAAATATGACATTGTGCTGATAGCGGAGTTTCCGGCGGTAGGAGATGTGATGAAGGCGTCCATCGCCCTAAACAAGCTGACCGGCATAGCCTTTACAAGTTTCCCGGCGATCAGTATCGAGGAATTTGATAAGATCACCGTATAAAAAAGGAGTTCTATGCCCAGAGAAAAGGTGCTTGTAGTCGATGATGAGAGGGAGTTTGTTGACGTCATTTCCGAAAGGCTTGGCGCAAAAGGATTTGATATACTCAGGGCATTTGATGGGAAAGAGGGTATCGAGAGAGCGCGTGCGGATAAACCCGACCTTATAATACTCGATATCGCGATGCCCGAGATGAACGGTTATGATGTATGCAGGAAGCTGAAGCTTGATGAAAAGCTGAAAGACACCCCTATAATAATATTAACCGCGAAATTTCAGCCCAACGACATCAGTTTTGGCGTGGGTATGGGCGCGGATGCGTATCTGACGAAACCATTGGAGCTCGAACCGTTGCTGCAGACGGTAAAGGCGCTCTTAAAAGCCAAGAAGAAGCGGGTCAGACGATATTCCCTACGAGGCCGGTGAAGTAGGCTGGGACCTTTGTAATAAAGAGCATTCTTCTGCCGTTCCATGGGTGCAAAAAAGATATTGAACGGGCATGAAGCGCCATGCGTTTATGTATATCGTTCTTCTTACCATACTTTCGATCGCCCACGATCGGGTGACCCATTTCGGCAAAATGTACTCGTATCTGATTCTTCCTCCCTGTAACGAGATCGATCTCAACAGCGCTAAAATCTCTCGTCTCTTTTAGGACTTTATAGGCAGTGGTGGATAGTTTTCCTGCCGACTTGTCTTTTGTGCTGTATACAACATGCGCGGCGTTCTCTGTCAAATACGAAGTTATAACGCCGGACTTTTCCGGCAATTTACCGTAAACTACGGCGAGATACTTCTTCTCCGTCTTATCCCACTGGTCCTGCAGGCAGTTCTTCGCGGCCTCGGTCTTTGCGAAGATGACGATGCCGGACGTGTCTCTATCGAGGCGGTGTACAATGAAGACGCGCTTGGGCGATTTGGCCGAGCCCTTACGGACATAATCGGTAAGGATATGGTAGGCGGTCTTCTCTCTTTCAGTGGCGGAAGCCATCGTAAGAAGCCCCGGCGGCTTATCGATGACGATGATATCCCGGTCCTCGTAGATGAGTTCCATGCCCTTAAGATGGTCTCTCTGCATACAGGCGTTACTATAGCATAAATGGCGGACTTCGGCCGCACTTTTTGTTAAACAAGCGGCCTGCAATTGACTTCCCGAGCCCCTGTGATATACTCATCATGATGAAAAAATGTCCGTTCTGCGCGGAAGAGATACAGGAAACGGCTATATTTTGCAGATATTGCAGCAGGCGTGTTAAGACGAGGCCTATTCGCACCGCCATCTTTGTGCTTATAATGGTATCGATCGCGGTCTTTATAGGCGCGCACAGAGTGCAAATATCAAGGGCTTATTACGAGGCAAAAGTATCGATGAGGGAGTTCTGCGTCGGATGCCGGGAGCTTTTTCATACCATTAAACGCTTTCCCGATAACATGAAAACCATGACAGATCGCAATGAGCAAATAAACTCGTTGATAAGAGATGCGTCTGGTGTAACGGATCAAAACGTGGAGGGATCATGAAAAATATATTTATGGCAATAGCGATCTGCGCCTATATCGCAGGATCGGGTATGCCGGGATATTGTCAGTATACCGAAGGAGATGATAGAGCTATTGAGCAGACCGAGTCCCAGATGGGCCAAAGCCTCGATTCTGAGATGAGCAGTGAAAAGGCTGAAGGAACAGCTGAGATGGACACGGCAAATGAGGAGACCGCGGCTGGAGAGCCGATGACACTTTAGGTTTTGGAGCAAGGAGATCTTGTTTATGAAGACGCTTATAGCTTATTACTCTTTTTCAGGGAATACCGATAAGGTCGCGAATATATTCGCTGACGTGTTGAGGAAGAAGGGCGAGGTCATCCTGCAGAGGCTTAAGCCCGCTAACGAGATCCAAAAATTTGCCCTCCAGTGCAAAGCGGCATTTATGGGCGAGAGGGCAGTCCTGGAAGGCGACCCGCAGTTCGACCTTGGGCAATATGACCTGCTCTTGATAGGTTCGCCTGTGTGGGCTTTCGCTCCCACGCCATCGATAAATACGTATCTCGATAAATTATCCGGCCTAAGTGGTAAGAGAGTTATAATTCTTCTGACCTCGGGAAGCGGCACGGGGGTCAACAGGTGCTTCAAGAATATACGAAAAGTCCTTGAGAATAAGGGCGCGGCAAAAGTGGACGAAGTGAATATCCCGGACAGAAAACAGAAGGACCCTGAGTTTATCGCGGCCGCATTAGAAAAGGTGCTGTAAAACCTAAAGATACCGCTATATGACGATTTTACTTGCTTTTTTACGATCCAGAGGGTAAACTGCAAGGTAGTTGTATGCCAATGGGGAACGTCCCCTAAGGGCTAATGAAGGAGGAAGCATGGGTTTTAATTCAGGTGGTGGCGGTGGTGGATTTGGCGGCAGACCTCGTGAAATGCACAAGGCTGTATGCGCAGAGTGTAAGAAGGAGTGCGATGTTCCTTTCAAGCCGAGCGGAGATCGTCCGGTATATTGTAAGGATTGTTTCTCAAAGCGGAAAGATAGCGGCCGCTAAAATAAGTTAGCTTTTTGCGGCTTATAATATAAGACCCTACCATAAGTATTATGGTAGGGTTTTTATTGCATAGCGCTTCTCTTTGTTATAGAATGATGGGCCGGTAACCTAATTCTGCTTCGCCCTTCAATTATCAATAGCCGGTAGGGCTACGCAGGAATTAATTCCTACGAAGCCATACCCGAGTTTTACGGTTTGAATGGCGAAGTAGAAAACAGGGGGATAATCTCTTATGAAGATATTTTTAGCCACGATCACAGTGCTATTTTTTGTCGCGATAGTAACCAACTTTTATGGAGGCGCATTCGCTATGGAT
>CAYVCD010000044.1:0-10970 GCA_964450115.1 uncultured Planctomycetia bacterium | reverse complement strand
CCATTTGGTTCCGTCGAATCCTCCGAGCCACGAACCACAGGCATAATTCGTATCCGCGGAAGTCGCTCCCGGCATCGTCATGCCGGTTAAGTCATAGATATTCCAAAGATCATAAGTTGTACCGCTGTAAGTTCCGCCGGTAACTAAATTCCACACTCCCCACTCCTGTCCCGCTATATTCAACATATTACCGGATCCGCCACTGGCATTTATATCACCACCATCGAAAAAGCCTCCTCCGTCCTCCAATCCGCTTAACGTATCCCAAGAGATATTGTCGCGTAAATTAGCCGGTAGTATGCCTACGCTGTTATAAAATTTTTTGGTGAGCCCCATACCTTCAATGTTATACATCTCGTACATTTTAATATCAGCGTAATAATCTCCATCAATATCGCCGTAGAGCACTCCGGCGTCGCCCGTTGGGCTTATATAGAGTGAATAAATTTTTCCTTTTAATTTACTATCGCCGCCCACTCCCGCAGAAAGACCATAAAAAGAGCCGACGCCACTGCCTTCATCGCTAAGATCATCGTGAGTAGTGTATCGGTAAACTGAATCGTCGCGATACCTGCTTACAAATCCATCTTCTTTGAGCGTATCGCCGGAATACCATTCTTTTTGAACATACCAGGCAAACTGCTTATTAGGGTTAAGAATGTCGGGCGGGGTAAATTCACCCATAGAGATAAATTTAGGCTGGCTTTCGTCCGCCCAAATAGTGCCTGTCAGACCGATAAGGCCGGCGAAGTCAAAAGTAGCCCCCTCGCCTAGATCCCATCCCTGCGCCACAAATCGGCCGCCGGAAGTGAGAGATCCTTGCGTAGTACTAGTGCTGACTCCCAAAGCGAGAGCTTCCCATGTTCCATCATCGGTATTGTATGCGCCGAGAGCATTACCTGAGTTATTTTGTATATTTTCATCGCTAAGCGATTTGACACTAACTGTGCCGGAAAATTCACCGTTTTCCTGCCATGCATCGTCTCCATCCAGAGTTCCCAGCCAGTAGCTGTCAATTTCGCCAGATGTTCCATAAATTGACCAACCACCCATATTGGCTGTCCATGCCGTGGAAGGTTTTGATGCGTAAGTACCGCCTAAACTGGCTTTCCACAGACTCCAGTCTTCGTTATAGATATTATCCGAGCTCGCGTCTATCTTTCCATTAAAATTTGCCCCGCTAATTGATCCTATCACCCTTCCGCCTTCTTCAATCTTTAAGTTTAGTTCGCCCGGATTGATAAGCGTCGGGAGATCTAAATTAAAACTGAATGTACCTGTCGTCGTTTCGAACATATTAATTCCGGCATAGCTATCGCCTATGATATCCGTTGACTTGAGATAACCGCAGCGATATCCGCCGCTTCCATCAGGTCGTACATAGAAGGCATAGGAGATTCCTTTTAATATATTGTTTACCCATGTCCCTCCAGTTGCTCCTGAGAATGCGCCACCATCTTTAGTATCACCTTTTATATCGACTCCCCACAATTTACGATTTGTGGGATTAGCAAATTCGCCTATAATCGTGACTTGAGGTGAAGGATCATTGTTCCATAGAGAGTCAGTACCTCCCAATAAGCCTGTTATATGGCTATCCTCATCCCACGCCGCGCCTCCAATTTCAGCATCATAATAAGCGAAATTCCCGGTCGTATCATCACCATTACCATCAAGTATTCCGCCAAAGGAAAGCGGCAGTTCTTCGTTAAGTCCAAAGGTCGTAGCGCTCCATACTCCGTTGGCATAAGTTCCTATAGTCTCTCCTGTCGTCGAGGCCAAGGTGCTGGTCTCAAAACTGACGGGGCTATACCAGATACCTCTGCCGGTCAGACTACCGCTAAATTCGTTGCCGTACCAGGAGAGACCATTAACATGTCCTATAGAATAACCCGTATCTCCGGATTCTGTCTCATGATTTCCATATACCGCGTGCCAATTTCCCTGCAGCGGCGCCTGGTATACGCCACGCGCTTCAACCCGTGATATACTCCACATCTGATCGGTTGGGCTGTCGGAACTTATGCCAATGCTTTCTCCATCAAACGTGCCAGTGATATCGCCTCCGACACTACCGATGAAGGCATTACGATATATTGGGCTATCATGATTGTTCAACTCATCATTATACATATATGACAACAACTCGTCTGGAGAAACGGCCGTTCGGCCCATCTCGATAACATCGAGATTTCCGTCCGCTTCGAATAAACTCAAGTCTGAATAGATATTGGAATAGACTTTTCCGGACAGATCCGTGGATTTTAAATAGCCTGTAATATATTGCCCTGGGTGGTCAGGATCAGGCCTTACGTAAATTGCGTATAAAATACCTTTTAACCCGTCATTCAAATTGGTGCCTCCGGCCATACCATATATAGACGCTCCATCCGATGTTGTTCCGACAGAATGGAATTTCCACAGGCCAGCAGAAGGCCGATCCTCACCGTACGTGCCTATGAAAGCAATGTCGGGAGCACCGGTCCACAGAGACTCCATACCCGCAAAGACCGCAGAATGCACACCAGATTCATGCGTTGCATAACCGCTGAATGCATAACTAATACCTGATGGCGGCGTCATTAGCGTTACTGTATGTGATTCAGTGAACGGAACACCTGCGCCAAGCGCTCCTTCCCCGTTTTGGCCTGCAGCATCATTGCCGGTTCCATCGCCAAAATCATTTATTCCACCTGAGGTACCGGTATTGGAAGGGTCGACCCCTGAGTTACCGTCCGGGCTCGAATAACCCTCGACTCCGCTTCCCGCATCCCACCCCTCACCATATGACTGCCTGTCGGTGTCAGATACATTTGTTGGGGCTGAAACATTTCCTGCCTGGTCAGCCGTAGAACTCGTACCAGGTGGTAGATCCTGCGTATTCCCGGTAAATGTATTAGTCAGATAGCCCTTACCACCCTCGAAAAATGAGGTCGTTGAACCGTTCGACACGCCTACATACATTATCGTCCCGCGGGCTCCGCAGATGGCCTGTGGCGTCTTGACTTCAAATTTAGAGCTGCCCTTAAGGTTCTCTATGCGGGCTTTAACGTTTCCGAGGGTCACCTCGAATATATTGTCAAATTCACCCGTCTCCGGATTTATAACGAGTCTTACTATGGTGAGTTTTGTGTTCGGTTTTAGATTTATCGCGTTATTGTTATCGAGCCTTATCTCTATATAACCATTCTCGCCCGTTTCTATCCTGTCGCCTTCGCCCAATATATCATGCAAACTGGCGTTGCGAGCCTCGCTGGCGCCCTTTGGTATTATCTTTACGCTCCCGGAAAGCTTGGCAACCGCTCCCTTTATAACAGATACCTTGCTTGTCTTTGAAATAGAGACAGGTACATAAGTATCTTCGTCATTTAGCTTCTTCTCCGCGTCGAGGTAAGGCCTCGGCCCTTTGGGCAATTCGTCCATCGGTATCACGCACGCATTGCCTTTGGGGACAGTGATAATATTTTTTGGATGGGCTATATTTATGACAGAGAGCTTGCCTTCCGCTACGAACATGCCGGAATTGCCCGCCTGATAAAAGGCCGTGACATCGGAACCTTTGACAGTGCCTTCAGCGTTAGGAGTTTTGATCACAAAGGGTGTACCGGATGGTGTCTTCGCTATTATGGCCCTTGCCTTCCCTCTCGACAACTCTATCGTGGCCGACGTCCTTCTCTCCTTGTTATCCAGCTGATAATCTTTTATCAGGACCTTGGAGCTCTGGGCGAGTTTTAATACGGACTTGTCCCTGAATATCACCTGGGCCCTTGAGCCTGACTTCGTCCTTATGCTGTCGCCGACGGATATTGAGTCGTCCCCTACCGCGGGAATGGCGGATTGGGAGCCTTCCTTAAAGATATCCACTCTCCCCTGCGCGGAGACTATTTTACCAACCTCCTGGCAAAAGACATTCTGTGAAGACAAAAATAGAAACAGAAGGATCAAGGCTATCTTTTTCATATGATTGTTTCTCCTTTTAGAACTTTATCTCCACCCCTGCGCTGTAAATATTCCGTGTATATTTATAGACGCTGATATTAGAATTATCGACCACGTGAGTATACTGCAGCTGTATCTCGGCGTCCTTGAATATCTTATAGGATGCCAATGTCGATACGGTGTAGACGGTATCTTTCCTGTATACATTGTATACCGTATTGCTCTTTGAAAAATCCTGAAAGAATATATCTCCAGTGACGGTAAGGTTGAACTTATCCAAAAATGAATGGACGGTCGAGCCGGGGATCAGGAGCGTCGTACTCACCCTATTCCCCAGATATTCCCAATTATCGCCCCGAGTCCAGTCTTTATCCAGAGCATAGCGTAGATTAAGAAATCCTTTCTTATCCGCAAAGAACTGATACCATCCCAAGCTTCCTGTAAGATTGTTCCCGTCCCTGTTCTCGGCGGGTATGCTGGGCGTCCATAGGTAATCTTCGTTCTTATATGTTACCGATACGTTTGCCATATTTGAATCGCCCACCATGACGCTATATACGCCTGAAGCATACGGGCTCGACAGATAGGCCTTATCATTTACAAGCGTATGCGAATATCCCGACGGAAAAGTAATAAGAGCGTTCTGCATATAGATGGTCGGTTGGATCATGAAATTATTGACGACCGTATCGTAAAAACCGAGGTTGCTCTGCTTCGCGTAGTAGAATGTATAAAGCGCTCTGGCCCCCAGCCAGTCATTGAACATGTGGTTATATTCACCGCTTGCCGTATAGACCTGCCGGGAATCCCCTTTATCGGAAATGTCGGCCGCTATAGCGCTGTCATCCGGTTTCAGTATGACATTGTCATCGTATTGCCATGCGGCATTGAACGCGAATTTGAATGGTTTCGTCGCCTCTCTTCTTTTTGACAATGTGCTGACGTATTCGTTGGCGAAGTTAGCCATATTGGAACTGGGATCCGTAATGACGACCTCCGTGAACGCTTTCTGCGCGTCACTGATCTTCTTGCCTTTTAAATAAGCTATCCCTATCTGATAGTTGCAGGTCTGCGCCATAGCGGGATCCAGACCTTTGGCGTCCTTAAAAGTCTCGATCGCGTCTTCCCACTTCTCTTCTTTTAATAGTATCAGGCCCTTTAAAAATATCATCTGCGCCGGCCTTATACCGTCGGCTTGCGCCTCGGCTATCCAGGTCTTAGCCTCTTCAAGTTTTCCTAATTGGTAATAGCAGTCTACCAGTTCCGGGAGGGCGCCTTTTATCTTCGGGGAAAATGTTACCGCATCCTTTAGGTGGGGAATGGCCTTTTCATAATCCTGAAGCTGTTTATAGGTAAGTCCGAGATAGTATGCGGCCAGCGATGACTGAGGAGCCTCGCTTTGAGCGCTCTTCAGCGTGATGAGCGCTTCATCGTAATTTTCATGTTTGTACTGGCCGATGCCCTTCTCAAGGACGGCGCTTATCTTCTCTTCCGCGGCTTGGCAGGTCAGCGCGAAATTTAGAAATAATACCAAAAGGGCTATAGTGGCTATGATCGGCTTCTTCATTCACTTACCTCCATGAGAGTGGCATATCTGTATAAAATCCTAGTACAAAAAGAGCTTCAGGTCAAATAGATATTTTGACTCTTAACAGCACTCTCAAATACTACACTATCTTCAGTGCGATAACGGTTATATCATCGTGCTGTGTGGATTGCGGCTCAAAGCTGCGCACATCTTTTAATATTTTTTCAATGATGCCTTTGGGAGGAAGGGCCCGGGAAACTTTCGCGGTCCTGATGAGCCTTTCGGCGCCATATAGATCCCGGCGCGAATTCATGGCTTCCGTAACTCCGTCGGTATACAGGATGAATGTGTCGCCTTTTTTGAACTGCAGCTCTTTGCCTCCATAGGCGGAATCTATCAGCCCGAGAGGCGTGCCTTCGGAAACGTCCAAAAGCTGGGCCTCCCCTGCCGCATCAAGGCGTATTACGGGTAGGTGCCCGCCATTAGAGAACTTAACGGTCAGCTTCTTCATATCGAATATCAGATAAAATACGGTGACGAATAGGTTTGATGAGGACTCTTTCGCGAGCTTTGAATTGAGTCCGCTTAATACGGTCTCCGGCGCTATACCCGGCGCCGCAAAAAATTTGAATTCACTCGTGACCATGGCCATAAAGAGGGCTGCCGGCACGCCCTTACCGGATACATCGCCTATCATCACGCCGAGCGTTCCGTCAGAGAATGTCCTGAAGTCATAGAGATCGCCGCCGACCTGGCGCGCGGTGAACATCGCCGCTTCGATATCCATGCCGCTGATCTCGGGAACGCTTTTCGGCAGAAAGCTCTCCTGGATCTTCTTCGCTATGCTAAGTTCGTTCTCCAGCAACAGACGCCTCTTCCATTCCGAAATATATTTATAGAGGGTCAGGAGCATGTAAAGCAAAAATAGCACCATAGCAGGATAGAATAGATCGATCCATATTCCCCATATATTAAATATCAGCACGGCCGACGCCAGAAATAAGAGCTCTATAAGCATCAGTATCAAAAGGCCTTTTATGGGCTTTGTCTTTAAGGTGGTGATGGCCGCCACGATAGAAAGAATGATCAGAATGATAAGATTTGTGTTTTTGGAAGCTCTGGATATAAAACGTCCCGATAGGAGCGAATTAAAAAGTTCGGCATGTATGCCGAATCCCGGATAGAGCGTCTCGAAAGGATTGGGATGAAGATCGACCGTGCCGGTGGCGGTGAGCCCCACGACGCAGACTTTATCCTTGAATATATTCAGGTCGAGGATCGGTTTTTGTCCTATGGCGGGCGCAACAAATGACTGCACCACGTCGGAGTACGAATAGTGTTTATAGCTCTTGCCCCACGGGCCTGAAAAATTTATGATCATGTTCGAGGAGTCTTCGATCGGTATCTTCATACGGCCCAAGGAGATATATTTGCCGGGGACGATCTTTACATCATCGATCGGTATATTTAGATAGTCGCATGTGGCCAGGAACGACAGGTACGGGTGCCATTTGCCGTCGTAATTTACCAAAAGCGGGATACGACGGAACTTCCCGTCGACATCTGGGAGTATATTTATGTGGCCTTCGCCTTTATCGGCCAGGCTGAACCTTAAGAGGTTCTTTTCGGAATAATCTTTTGCGCGTGGGTAAGAAGACCTGTTATTCATATCGATGTCGAATATGAAAGGCAGGTAGACCCTCCCTGAATCTTTGATAGCGCCTTCGAGCTCATCATCTTCTTCGCTCGGCTGGGCAAAGAATATATCAAATATTATCGTTCTGGCCCCGGCTTCCGAAAGGGCCTTTATAAGTAGCGCGTGATAATTTCTTGAGATGGGCCATTGGCCAAGGCTCTTTAAGGTATCGTTGCCTATCTCTATTAGGGCTATCTTATCTGTGGTTGCAGACGCGGGCCTTAAATGGAATCTTATGTCGAGAGTTTCGAGTTCGTAGCTGTCGGCAAGCCGCAGGTAAGAGAGGAGGAGGATCGAGAGTGCTATCAGCGGGAGGGTCGCGTAACGAAGTAGCTTGGCCGCCTTATTGAATTTCATAAAAAGAGATTGCTTCGTTCCCTTCGGTCGCTCGCAATGACGACTTATCAGCAATGCCTATTTTTTCGAGAGCAGCTTCCACGGGTTCTTCTTTATATCCTCGCTGAACTCCTTGAAGTTCACGGCAGTCTGCTCCATATTCGCAAGCAGGCTGTCGATCTTGGTCCTGTTGTCCTTCACCACACCGTTAACATTCGATGTGAGCTCCCTGAATTCCGTAAGGGTCTTGTCTAGAGAGCCGGCTATTATGTCCACCTGCTTCATGATCTTTCTCATCTCGACCGGATCTTCGCTCACTACAGTATCACCGTTCTTTACGAACGGTTTATCCGTAGAACCAGGTGTGAGGCCTAAAAAGGCGTCGCCTACTATTCCACTAGAAGATATGTAAGCTATAGAGTCCTCGTGTACCTTCGCGGTATTATCAATAAGAAGGACAAGCTCTACCTTGGTGTCCGGGGTATAGATAAATTTTATATTCTCTATGCGGCCTATCTCTATGCCGGAGAGTTTTACCACCGAGTCCGCCTTCAAACCTTCGGCGTAGTTGAACTGGGCTTTAAGCCTGTAGGGCTTATTGCTGAAATTTGTGGTCTTAATCCAAAAGATAGATCCGACGACTATGGCCGCCACCACTATCAAACCGGTCTTTAATTCATTCGTTATCTTCATTGCTTCAAACCTCCATTATTTAATGAGCTGTTCTAAGTAATCATCTTTCTGCTGGAAAAACTTTATCGGGCCGTCCGGAGAGCCCGCTATAAATTGCTGGACCATGGGATTGGAGCTGTTCTTGATCGTATCAGACTCTCCCACCTCCAGCACCTTACCCTCATATAACATAGCCACCCTGTCGGCTATCGAAAATACGCTCTTCATGTCGTGCGTCACCACGACGCTCGTTATCGCAAGCTTCTTTGAGAGATCCAATATCAGTTTATCTATTACGCCCGCCACTATCGGATCGAGTCCCGCCGTAGGCTCGTCGTAGAATATTATCTCGGGGTCCATCACTATGGCGCGGGCAAGCCCCACTCTCTTCCTCATGCCGCCGGAAAGCTGGCTCGGCATAAGGTCTTCGAAGCCTCTCAACCCCACCATCTCGAGCTTCATCTTCACGACTATATCTATAACGCTCCTGTCGAGCTTCGTATGTTCTCTCAAAGGCAGACTTACGTTCTCGCCGACCGTCATCGAATCGAAAAGAGCCGCGGACTGAAAGCACATCCCTATCTTCTTCTTTACGGCGTCGAGCCCGTCCTCATTCAGCGATGTGAGATCTTTGCCCAGGACCGACACCTTCCCGGAATCGGGCTTTAACGCACCTATGAGATGGCGTAGAAGCGTGGACTTGCCGCAGCCGGACCCGCCCATTATAACGAACGTCTCGCCCCTGTAAATATCGAGGGTGATGCCGTTAAGGATAGTCCTTTCGCCGAACTTCTTTACCACATTCTCGGCGCTTATGATTATCTCTTTTTTCGTATCCATAGACCCCTTACTTATTCGCGAAATAGAAGAGCCCCGTCAAAATAACATCGAAGAGTATTATCAGGATGAAGCTCGTCACAACGCTCGATGTCGTGGATTTACCGACGCCCTCCGCGCCGCCTTTGGTCTTCAATCCCATATAGCAGCCTATCATAGCTATGATGATCCCGAAGCAGGCGCTCTTGACGATGCCTGTCCAGAAATCTTTAAATAACATAAACTGAAATGAGAATGTGATATAGCGGTATGGGTTAAGCCCCAGCTGGAACACTCCTACCAAAAACCCGCCGAATATACCGAGTATATCGGCAAATATAGTGAGGCACGGCAGCATTACCAGGAGCGCTAAAAATCTTGGCACGACCAGATAGCGCACGGGATTGAGCGCCATCGTCTCGAGCGCTTCAATCTGTTCCGTGACCTTCATCGTCCCGAGCTCGGCGGCTATAGCCGCGCCGACTCGGCCCGCCACTACAAGCGCCGTCAGTACGGGCCCGAGCTCCCTGGCGATACCTATGCTGACCATTGGCGCCACATATATATTGGCGCCAAACCTCGCCAGCTGATACGCGCTCTGCATCGCTATGACTATGCCGGTGAAGAAAGCGACAAAGGAGGCTATGATCAGAGAATCGAATCCGGCAAAGACCATCTGGCTGAAGACCCCGTCCGGCTTCGGGAACTTCTTCTTAAAAGGCCCTACCACTATCCAATATATAGTCTCAGATAACAATGCCAGCACACTCATGATGTGCTGACCCGTTGTCAGTATTACAGCGCCTATTCTTTCTACAAAATTCATAAATGCCCTTATATTAAATGAATGTAGATATGGCTTCCGCCTCGTCCGCGATTATCTCGAAGAGCTTCTCCAGCTTCGTTATCTCAAATAGGCTCTTTATCTTATGCGACATATTGCTGAGCCTCATCCTGCCGCCGTAAGCTTTCATATTCTTCAATATCTCGACAAGCGTCGCCAGGCCGGATGAGTCGACATAAGTCACTTTGGTCAGATTGATCACTATCTTAGGAGTCTTCTTCGATATCAGCTTTTCAAAAGCCTTCTTTATGTCGGGCGCGGTATTTATATCTATCTCGCCCTCTACACAGCAGACTGTCAGATCATTCTTCACTTCTGTCTTAACGGACATGGCGCACTCTCCTTTATTTCAGGTACTTTGTCAGCCTGACCCTGTTCCCTTTATCGTTAAATTCCATCTTATCCGTAAGCTTACGCACAAGGTATACGCCCCTGCCGCTGCCTTTCATTAAGTTCTTGTCAATAGTGGGGTCAGGCACTTTGCCGGCGTCAAAACCTTTGCCTTGATCCTCTACCTCTATAACGAGACTATCGCCTTCGAGCCAATAGCTGATCCGGACGATTAACTCCTTATCGTTATCGTTGCCGTGCATTATCGCGTTACGCAACACCTCTTCAACGCACAGGCGTATATCAAACAACCTGGAATCGTCAAGCTTGCGGGGTTCGAGCCACTTCAATATCCCGGACGATACTCCCCTTATATGTTTTATCTCGCTCGGTATCTTAACCGATAATTTCCCGGTATCACTTTGACGGTTCATCAAAGATTCCGATCGATCTAAACTTAGCATAACGCGCCTCTATGAGCTTCGACTTCTGGATTTTTTTCAGCGCTTCAAGATCTTTTGTAATTGCCGTTTTTATATTTTCGGCGGCCTCCTGCGGGTTCCTGTGGGCTCCGCCGAGAGGCTCCTTTATTATACCATCTATGATCCCCATGTCAAAAAGGTCTTTTGCGGTCAATTTCAGCGCCTTGGCCGCATCAGGTGAGCGCGCTCTCTCTTTCCAAAGAATGGCCGCGCATCCTTCCGGGGATATTACGGAGTAGTAGGCGTTCTCCAGGACATATATCTTGTCGCCGACGCCTATTCCGAGGGCGCCGCCTGAGCCGCCTTCCCCGATCACGAATATTATTA
>CAYVCD010000043.1:0-11164 GCA_964450115.1 uncultured Planctomycetia bacterium | reverse complement strand
TATAGGCCGCCTAATCACCCGGGCATTAAGCTCCGCCATAGGCGTTCCTAGTCTTACGGAAACCCAGGCAAACATGCCTGAGATGCAGATCGCCTTAGCGTTAGCCAATATCCTTAAGAACCCCACCGAAGACCAGAAGCTCCTCATAGACGCCATAACCAGCCTCTTAAAAGACGTTGCAAATGCAGAAGGGGAGGGTGGCAAGTCCGCTGAACTAACAAAAGCGGAAAACGACCTCCTTCAGATGGCGGCCGCCGTTCTCTTGGCTCAGGGCATACCGGACCTCTTAAAAGAAGGGGATGTGGAGAACATGAAGGGCATGTTCAAGGACCTGGGAGCATCAAAGGACAAGGTACTACTAGACTATAAAGACTCCATAAAGCCATACTACAATAACATAGCAAAAGAGATAGCCGCCAATATAGCCGTTTTGGAGATAAAGGGGATAGTTAATAAGAAGCTCACTGAAGAAGAGCTTAGGAAGATGGAGCCCAGGGAAATAGACCGGATACTCGAGAATATACGAAAATCTAACGATAAGTCCTTTGAGCTGGAGTATCTACTCCAGCAGGACTCCAAGTACCGTAAAGAGTACCTCGATCCTTCAAAGAAGCTCATGGAAGACCATATGAAACTCATCCTCGGCTCCTTTGCCAAGAAGATCAGCGAAGCGCTTGAGGATAATAGATAGGTTATTTTACTGTCATCCTGAGGGAGGCCAACGGCCGACCGAAGGATCTAGATTCTCAGAATGACAAGAGTTTTTAAGAGGGTGATAAGATGAAAACGCTCAGGACTCTAATACTCATGATGCTGATTCTCCAGTGCACAGCCTATGCCTATGATGGCAGTGACAATAGCGACAGGCTGTCTAACGGGTCGTCGTCTGTATTCTCACCCGGATATATCAACGCCGCCAAGCAGAAGACAGAGGCCGTAATAAGCCAGATGGATCCGAAGAAGAGCTTTATGGAGAGGCTCGTAGATAATATAAAGGCCGGGGTGGCGGATAATGTCGATGATGCCGCCGATACCAAGGTGACGGCTGAAGTGAAGATGAAGAAGAGCTCCGCTCCGGTTGGAAGCGGAAATACCACTATAAACCAGGCCGGCCTCGTGGATTCAGTCAACTATAATATCAATATAGGCTCAGGCAACGCGCAGCAATATCTGGATAGAGCCACAAATAAGGTATACAACACAATGGGATCCGGTAGGGTTCTTGAATCTGAGGAGATAAACGGTAAGAGGTATGTATACGTGGGTTTCGATAGTTACGGTTACAGTTATTCATCCCTTATGAGTGTTATTAGTAACACGACGGCCGATGATAATATAATATTGAGGGGAGGCTTGGATAAGAACGGAAATTCTATACAGTACGCAGGCGGGTATGTCAGCAAAAGAGTGTCAATTTTAGGCGGATTTGATGAGAACGGGAATAGGCAATGGAATTCTTCAACTGGAGCTTTTAATAATGAATCTAGCGTACAGTGGCTAAGCCTGAGTAATATAACAAATTCATTAATAGACGGGATTAAATTCAGGGATACTCTAGAACTAGATAATTCCGCAGTCAATATATACAATTGCACATTTTTGGGATCGAGAGGTTTGCGTGTCGGAGGAATTTATGGAACTCCTTCCGTAATGGATGTAAATATCAGTAATAATACGTTCAGCGGCAATCTGTACGGGATCATAGTGTCGTCAACCAACAAATATAATATAAGTATAAGCAGAAATAATTTTTTATCCAGCTGCAAAGAAACTGTAAATGCCAACGGCTCAAGTCATACCAACATAAATCTAAGTTATAATAACTTCGGCGGCACGGTTGAGCTCGGCGGAAACGGGCAAGTTATTTATTCAGACCATAATAACTTTTTTAATAACGTCACTTCAATAACAACGGCATGGTCGGGGTCTAAGACTTATTATTCAACGAATGATTATTTTCAATACGGCGGCTCATTCTCGGGACCCGGCATAAATATCCAAAATAAATCTTCTTCGGCCTATAACATTCCCCTCCAGGGATTTGTGAGCCAGAAAATCGCGACAACAGTTCCTACTACTACTTCGATTGGCCAGCAAAACCCGCTTAACACCATTCCGTCATCCGCCCTGGCAAACACTAAGAGCGGTTTTGATTATCTGAAATATCTTGGCATTGCCGATCCGATAGCTATGGGGAACGACATAAAAAATAAGTTGCTCAATAAGAATGGTAACAAGGATATCAACATAGCCAGCAGTAATTCGGCCGACGCATTAGCGGTGAAAATATCAAATAACGACCAATCGAACCTCCCCATATTAACGCCTGGCGATAATGCCGATGCTGTCGTACGCCTTGAATCCATACTGAATAATCCATCGGAAGATCAAAAATTCATCATAGAAACCATCTTAAGCCTTTTAAAAGGCATATCCGAGATAGAGGAAGAGGCGGGCAAGTCCGCTGAACTAACAAAAGCGGAAAACGACCTCCTTCAGATGGCGGCCGCCGTTCTCTTGGCTCAGGGCATACCGGACCTCTTAAAAGAAGGGGACGTGGAGAACATGAAGGGCATGTTCAAGGATCTCGGGGCTTCAAAAGATAAGGTTCTTCTTAACTATAAGGATTCCATAAAGCCCTACTACAATAACATAGCAAAAGAGATAGCCGCCAATATAGCCGTTCTGGAGATCAAAGGGATAGTCAATAAGAAGCTCACCGAAGAAGAGCTAAGAAAGATGGAACCAAGAGAAATAGACCGTATACTCGAAAATATCCGCAAATCGAACGATAAGTCCTTTGAACTTGAGTATATACTCCAGCAGGACTCCAAATACCGTAAAGAGTACCTGGAACCGTCTAAAAAGCTCATGGAAGACCATATGAAGGATGTTCTCGGGGTATTCGCTAAGAAGATCAGCGAAGCGCTCGAGGAGAAGAGATAGAATTCCCGCAGCAAACCTAAAACAAATACATACTTATCAACAGGCAATCCGTATATTGACATAAATACTTGTGCCACAATAACTTATATCAATATATAACACTATGCGAAGTTAACATAAGATATATTATCAGACTCAAAGTTATATGCTAAATCTAATAAGCCCTCACGGGCTTTTGTCATTATTGGTCGATCTACTGGCGGGTTTTTAACCTATTATGGCTTTAATTAACGGCTTATATATTCTTCTACTATCTCGCGGATCGTTGTAGATACGCCCTTTTTTGGCTGTTTCAGTTTCTTACCAAATACATCTTCATCATTACAGTGTTTACGCGACTTTGATATTTCAATAAGCTTCTGCACCGTTTCAGGCTTTAAAAACAGCCCGACATACTCGGTATATACCTTAGGCCTGCTTGTCAATTGGCACCTCGATTCCTTTCTTATTAAAACCATCCAAGAATTTCTTATATTTACGCTCTAAAAATAAACCATTTTGGGCATCTTTATACATTGCCGCAAACAGCTTTTCGCTATCCTTATGGCCGTATTTAAACATATAACTTATCGCATTCTTTGTGGGCTGCTCATAGATAATTCTCTCAGGCATGCCAAATTTTCGAAGCGCTAACTCTAGTTTTTTAATGAACTCTTTTGAACTGCTAACAAACTTCGTTCGTATTGGGTAATTTTCGCTGCGTTTGTCAAAAAATACGGATCCGTCACCGTCAAAAACACCCCTGATGAAATCGATCAAAAAAGCATCCGGAACATCCGGGAACCGGATCGTTAGGCTTTTATTAGGAAAAACCCCTAGCTTATTCAGATCTGAGACCAGTTTTTGCCTTGAAAAGCTAAAATTGTATAACCCATCCTGATGGCCATAATATTTGATATTATGGGCTGAGCCCATCAGACTTTTAACTTTTTGGAGCAATTCCCTATCGTTAATGCAAAGCGCCACTGTTCCAAATCTGGAAATGCAGCCATCTGTCGCTATCAGCCCTAGCACATATGCCATTTCCCGCGACCAATTACTAAAAAAACACTCATTTATGTCATAGTAATTTTGCGGTACCTTACCACTCTTCTGAGCCTCTAGTCGGGCCTCGGACCTGTTGCGTATCGTTAATTGCTCATCTTTACAGTATTTCCATATTGCGACTCTGGATGCCCCATATAATCGCGCTATATCTTCGAGGGACCTCTTCTCTTCAAGATATAGTCTATTCAAATCTTCCTTTGTCAGTATTGTTCTTAATCCTTTTCCCATATTATAAAGATACCACAAAACATATTTAGTGTCAATGTTAACTTAGGACGTTGAGCATAGGGCGAGAATAGCCTGTATCTAATGGATTATGCGGATTAAACTATTGAATTACCGGTGAGATTCCTGCAGTTTTCGATCTTTGACCCAATTATCATATGCGTAACTCAAGATCGCGTACTTCCCTTCAGACCTTAAGTCTCTAAACTTAAGGCCGACATCGTACGTGGAATTACCCGTCTTTTGATTCCACATAACCTGGCCTACGGCTTTAATTGGGGCTCTTTCGGTAGGCACTGAAACCTCGAGTTTCAGAATTTCGCCATATTTCATAGCTTCTTTTGATGCCAATTTCAGGCCTTCACGGCTCACATCTTTAACCGAACAGCTCTTCTTTGGCCCGAACCATCCGGAGGCTTTTGAACGCGCATCCAGTGATACGTTAAACCTTAAAAACTTTCTCTTATCTTCCATAATACCCTCCATTTTTTATATAAACCAACTTAGGATCGGTATCTTCGGTATCGGTATCCCGCTCGGGATCGGTATTGACGCGCATCCGGACACATTTAAGACCATCAATATTATAGCCGAAATGGCGATAAATAACCATTTTTTTCTGCTATTTACCAAAATCTACCTCTTCCCCACATATCTATTAAAATAATAATAACACTGTATACTATCATAGGAACTATGATAGATAAAAGGCCTTTTCGCGGTATCTTCGATTCGGCGGCTATGCGGCGAGCCGCAAAGTACATCATCCAAAGGCCGGCTATATTGGTGACCCAGTAGAATATGACCGTTAATACCGCCATATCGAGCGGCACAAGCGTTTTAACGGCCCTGGCCATGATATATGCCAGGGGTATGTTTATAAGGACATCATTCCATGTGGTAAGCGGCGATAACAGCCACCCGGCCATGAACATTGCCCTGTATAGGATATTTTTGGGATTTTGGATCAATAATCGCTCCAGAGATATTTATCCACATATTGGCCCAGGATCTCCTGGATCTTGGATGGCGTAGGCATCGTAAACTAGCTATTTATTATGGCATGCGTTATTTCATGGGCAAATACGCCATCGGATACCTTATCTACAGATATATATAACGCGTTTGTCTTATATCGATAGTATGCCACGTCGTTATATTTGAGTTCGCCTCTTGCCAGATATATATTGATATTAAGATCTTTCGGCCTCATATCGAGAATGGTTTCTACGCGCTCTATGATTTTATCTACCCTATTTGAAGCCATCTCTTTATCCGCTGTAAAATCTATACGCGCGCCTCCGAGTTTCCATAGAAGATCGCTTAAGTCCTTATCGTCATTATAATGTATGGTGGTGTATTTGGTCTTAAAGATCTTTTCCTGCTCGGCTTCTACGGGGGTTAAAACGGATAGTGTTATCAGAACTGCGGCAAAATACGTTATAAAGCGGCGCTTCATCGGCCTACTCGCCGGGACCTGAGGTCACCTTAAATCTATCGACTTCCTCTTCGAGTTTCTTAAGGGCGACCTTTATCCTGGCGGTAACTCCCTGCTCATTTTCATTCTTTGACGTAAGATCCTTCAGTTCCGCCAGTATGCTCTTTATCTTACCTACGCGCACATCGAAAGTCTCCACCAAAGAATTCAGCGATTCTTTAAGCTCGGTAAGTTGGTCGGTCTTACGCAAGCTTATCCTTTTTGTGAGGTCGCCGTAACCTATATCCACGAGATCCTTTTCAAATCTGTATAATGGCCCGGCTATCTTATGCGAAAGCAATATAAATACGATCATCCCGGCAAGGCCTATGCCTATAACGGATATTAATATTATCAGCACCAGCGGCATGAAGAAAAAATTCTGCGTCCGTTCGATCGTAAGTATGGAATTTGTATATCCGGTAGTCAGAGTATTTCCGGAAACCTGCATTAAAAGAACGGCTATGAGCAAGGCCTCAAAAGCTATAAGAATCGCGAACTTCAGCGCGAAATTGAACTGGAAGCCTTTTTTTATAAAGTAATTTTTCCGCATTGTCATATGGAGTAGTCCTTTACGACTATCTTTGACTTCTTTTTTTGTTCTTTTAACCATTCCTCGAAGAGGCGTTTCTCCTTTAGCGAAATGGCGCGTTTTTCAACTTCATCTTTTATGTCAGCGAGAGGGGCGAGATCATGCTTTTCTTTCTCGATAACTTCGATTATGTAGTAATTTGGTTCATCCGCGACCCTCGCCACCCTCCCCTTCTCCATCTCGAAAGCGTCAAGAAGCGCTATCATCCCCACATCCTCATAGGCAATAGGGCCTACGGTCTGCCAGGCGGAGGTATCCTTATCGGCCAGATATTTCGTATAGGCCTCATCCGCGGCCTTTTTACTTCTGGATTTAAATACCTTAAAAGTAACGGTGTAGGACATGTTATCGTAATACCTGGCGATATCGTCGTCCGTCGCGAACAGGTAATCCTGAAGTTCCTTCTTCTTGTAATCGATAAAATCGCGTATCAGGGTGTGCTCCCAGATCGTCCTTATGGTATTGACGAACCTCTCCTCACGCGCCAGTCCTTTTTCCATGGCGTACTGGACTATGATCTTCCGGTCTATCATGGCATCGAGCTGCTCGGACTTTGTGTCCTTACTTAATTTAAACTCGGGATCGAGTTTCGCGCGAAGCGCTATATCGCGCTCAAGGTCGGCCTTATATATGACGTCTTTATTTACGGATGCGATGACGTCTTTATCATCCGAGACGCTCCTGCCGCAGCCGGTTAAAATTAAAGAGACTGCCAGTATAAAAACCGGCAGTCTCATGGTATCTATCGCCCTCATCTTCGGCATCTTATTTCCCGGAATCGTATTTCTTAAGAACAGCGTCGGTTATATCGATGGCATTATTCATATATACCACCTGCGGGCTGGCCTGTAATATTAAAGAATACCCGCCCTCATCGCCGACCTTTTTCGTTATATCCAGTATATCCTTCAGAATGGTCGATGTAAGCTCGTTATCTTTCTTCTTTAACTCTTCTTCCATGTCCTGCTTTAATCTCTGAAACTCTTTTATATCTTCGGCCAATTTTTCTTCTTTCATCTTACGGGCATCCGCCTTCATCTTCGCGCCGCTTGTCTTAAGTTCATCCTCGGTCGCCCTGGCCGACTTTTCTTTAGCGGCGAGCGCGATGCGCTTGGCTTCAAACTCCTTATCGAACTCGATCTTAGCGATCTTCCCGGCCTTCGACTCCAGTATCACTTTCTGAATATTAATGATCCCTACCTTTGAACCGGTCTCACCGGCCGCGAAAACAAACGAGCAGGAAAACATAACCGCCAGAGCGAGCGCTACCACCATTATCTTAGTTTTCATTTTATCTCCTTTTATACTGACCGCGCATTTGTTTCATCTACTATACAATTGTAGGGCACCCTCATGGGCACCCTACAATATTACTACAATATCTTCAGCAATGCAATAGTTACTAAGTTCCTGATCCCGGAGTCTGCCACGTGCCTGCGCCTACGCCTGAAAAAGACCCGTCGCCGTAAGTTCCGCCGGCCTGGCCGGTAGCCGTATTTCCACCGACAGTTCCTGCCACATCCGCCGTCCATGTGCCATCCACCCACGTGCCGTTCTGCAGATTCAGCGAATCGGCGCCACTTCCTACAGTTAGATTCCATCCTGCGCCGGGATTGGAATTATAGTTACCGTTTATCAGCATCGTCCAGATACTGGCGAAACTGTTCTGGTATAGCGCGACATTCGCCACAGCGCTCATGCCGCCGCCAACACCTGTTAATATGTTCGAATAAACCTCGGTGATTGGTATGCTCACAAATTTATTAAGCGTATCCGCATCGAATCCGAGCTTATCGGTCGTAAGAAGATCCGTGACCTCGACCCATTCACCTACGGCCGCGGCATTCCATGTGCCAGTAGACTCGGACACGTCTATATAGCCGTCAACCACGCCGCCTATTTTGCCGGCCTTTATCATGCCATCTCCCATCGACTCCAGCCATATGCCTTTAAAATCAGCGGCCATCGCATTGTTATTCACGGTGCCGGCGATCGTTCCTATGATGTAAGCATCCTCATAGTCGCCTACGTTATCCGTTCTTCCGGCCAACCCTATTTTAAATATGGACGACGTTTCGATGTCGCAAGTTCCACCCAGATTGGCTTCCCATATCCCCCAGTTCTGGTCGTAAAAATTTATCGTTGTAGCGTCCATATATGTCGCATTTATAAGGTTATCGTTCGAAAAACTCCCTGAACCTTTGGCTGAAAAATATCCAAACTCCAGCATGTCTAAAAACCCGCTTTCGTCTTCAGGGTTGGAATATTCGGTTACACCCATTGTGCTATATTGACCTAATCCTATAGCTTCCCAATTCAATGAGTCTATCATGGCGCCCAAAAGATCGCCGTAAGAGATTATCGCCCTTCCATCAGAAAGCGTCATGCCTATCATCGCGCCGCTGATCCTTTCGGATACGTTATTCGAAAGGCCGCTACCCAATACTACCCAATAACTGCCGGAGCCCTCACCGTCTGGCTGGGAATATCCTACCATTTCAAGTTTAAATACCGACATATCCCTTGCGGAAGCTATAGAATATGTCCCGCCAAGGTTCATGCTCCATATGCCCCAGTCTGAATCCGGAAAATTTAACGACATACCGTTTAGATAGCCTATGCTCACATCGATAGCATCATCATAAAAACTCCCTGAACCTTCAACTATCGATAGCGTCGAAGTATATGGCTCAATATCCCCGGGCTGGGCGTACACCCCTACCATCTTTCCTATCATGGCTTCCCCATCCCATATGCCGCCCATCATACCATAATAGACTCCATCGGCCCCGGAATCGGCTCCATAATATTCCTGCTCACCCCACGTGCCTATAACGGTGCCGGACCAGCTCCCAGTATTGCCGATATCGGATACCCCGTATACGTTGCCACTCATCGTTCCGAGCGAACAACCATCTCCGAAGAGACCATAGCCGCTTACGAGAGCCGACCATATCCTGGAGCCTTCCGATTTTTCATAATAATTACTTCCGTCACCAAGATAAAGGCTGTATATGCCCCAGTTTTCTCCGGAAATGAAATGTGTAGATCCGGAAACGCTCAGCCCCTGCATATACCCGCCGCCTTGAAATTCGCCTATCAGATAATAAGCGGTAAGCTCTCCTGATAATATTTCCACAGACTCGGGATCAAATCCAGCGGAAATCTGCTCCGCTCCAAAGATACCCTCCGCCATCCACCTGCTGCTATCTGTGTAATAAACTCCGCCTAGATCACCTGATAGAAAACCTGCGATGCCGTCAGGGTCAACGTATATCGCTAATGCCGAACCCTCGATCTTTTCGCTTCTCCACACACCGGCAGTCAGGCCGTAGAAAAAACCTCCATCTATAGTTGTTGAATTGCCGTTAGTTACATCGTAACTTTCTATAGGAGTATTCCAAACGAGCGCGCCATCCGAAGTTTCGGAATCGACATAGTGATCACCAATGGCTAAGAAATTTGCAAGATTTTTCCATGGTGAAACTATGGCGCCGATAAGCCCGGTATCCTCACCTGCCCAAGATAAATTACCATTGTCATTATACTACAAACTGCCTCTCTCTCGGCCCCATGTTCCGCTGAAAGAGATCGGATCGCCGTACCATTCGCCGGCGGTGACGCCTTGGAATGAACTGCCGTCGTATGTTCCGAGAAAATCGCCGTCTATGATACCCATCTTTGTGCCTGTTAAAAAGCGCCCTAAAAAACTACCGCTGAGCTTATTGTTTTCTACAGAGTCGGAAGTTATATCAGCTATCCAGTAGCCATTATCATAGTCAAAATCCTCAAAGTTGCTGTCGTAATAGGCTCCGAAACTGTTACGTCCTCCCACGCTCCACATAATGCCGTCTGTAGGCGTCGACTGAAATGTTCCGGTGCCCCTGCCGCCATATATGCCCCATTTCTGGGCGACAGCCGTATCGCTATTCACGAGAGACATCGTGATAAGGCCATCGCTGCCATCGGCATCACTATTTTCATCATTTCCTGAATTTGTCCATATAGCGTCGGCCATGCCTTCTGCGGTTATACCTATATTCTTATTCCCGTCCAGCAATTCTCCCGTGATTCCCGATAGGGTGCTTAATAGGATATATGCTCCTGTGCCGATAGAATATTCACCTATAAGCTTACCGCCGGCTATTCCCACATTACCGTTCGGGTCGATGTATATAAATTTCGAAAGCCCTTCCATGATGCCGCTATCTACGCCGCCGCCTATACCGCCGGCGATACCATAAAACGCGCCGCCGTCCGCAGTCACCGAATTTCCGGTGATCGGGTCATTGCTATGCAATATGCCATCGTTCACAGTCCACACGAAAGGTGCGGAGTCGATCGCAATGCTGCCGGCCGATATAAAATCGGCCTTCTGCTCCTCATTCCAGAATGAACCTACAAATCCACCTTCTGAAGCATCAATAACTCCCGCCAATTCGCCGTAATACAGGATTTCGGCAGTGAGATTGAAGTTTGAGTCAAATACCAAAACTTCCGGCGTTGGCTCTTCTTCTGTCGGGAGGCCTGGTGTAAATGGCACATCGACAAATGGATTATCAGTACCTGTATTAGTAGAACCGATTATCTCTAGGCCGCCGAGCGCGTTATTATTACCACCCTCAAGATAAATACCAACAGTACCGCCGCTTGAAGAATATCCTTCGGTGCCGTTGCCTGCGCCCCACCCCGAGCCCCAATTTTCTCTCTCCTGCTCCGAAAGAGTCGTTGGTGCGGAAATATTGCCCTTATTATCGGCATATGAAGACTGGCCGGCATCGACCGAGCTCTGAAGAGAACTTATCAAACTGTTCAGATATCCAACCCCGCCCTCGAAAAATACCCTGGTGCTGCCGGGCGTTACCTGTACATACATG
>CAYVCD010000042.1:0-12112 GCA_964450115.1 uncultured Planctomycetia bacterium | reverse complement strand
AAATAATTTTTACACCTTATGGCGATATAGCAAAAAATTTAAATTCCTGAAAGAAGTTAAATTTTTGTAAAAATTTTTCCGAATAAATTTGGATGCCTAATCCAAATTTATGTCCGCGGAGGCAACGCCCCGCAAGGTCCGCCTGAAGGACTGAAAAGAAAATTATTGTTAGAAAGCGAGAGTTGGCGTAATATGTATAAGGAAAGATCGTATAGGCAATGGGTGAAGAGCGAAGGGCTCGTTACTTTTGAGGTGAAAGAGCTCGAGACGGATCTGTTGATCTGTGCCGCGAGTGATCTGGAGAATAAGGCGCGACAATCGGTCTTGAATTACAGGGAAGATATACGGTCCTACATAAAAAATAACAAAGATTTTCTTACGTCGCTCGAGCCGATAGAGGTGGAGACCGACGCCCCGCGGATAGTAAAGGCGATGGCGGATGCAGGTAGACGTGCGTCCGTAGGGCCCATGGCCGCGGTAGCGGGGGCGATGTCAGAATTTGTGGGAAGAGACCTGTTGAATTATACCGACGAAGTCATAGTGGAGAATGGCGGGGATATATTTCTAAAGACGAAGATCAAGAGGGTTCTCGGCATTTATGCCGGCGAGAAGTCGCCGTTTAGCGGCAAGCTGGCCCTTGAGATACCTCCTTCGCAAGGCGGCCTGGGCGTATGCACCTCCAGCGGCACAGTGAGCCATTCTTTAAGTTTCGGGAAGGCTGACGCGGCGCTGATAATATCCGCCGACACGGCGCTTGCTGACGCTGTTGCAACGGCCGTGGGTAATATCGTAAAGAACAAAGATTGCATCGAAAAAGGGATCGAATTCGCCAGGTCGATGGACGGCGTAAGAGGCGCATTGATCATCATAGGAGATAAATTAGGCAGCTGGGGCGAGATAAAATTAGTATAAAACTTAAGGAGGAAGTCATGGTATCAAAGAGGATAGTCTTAACATTTCCGCATAAACTTTTGGATAAGCCCATAGTCTATAAGCTGGTGAAGGAGTTCGACCTCGTATTCAACATTTTACAGGCAAAGATTACGCCGCAGGAAGAAGGGGTCATGGTTTTGGAGCTCACCGGCACAAAGGAGCATTATGCCAACGGCGTAAAATATCTTACGGAGCTGGGCGTCAGTATTCAGCCGTTGAGTAAAGATGTCACCAGGGATGACGACCGTTGCACGCATTGCGGAGCTTGTATTACCATATGCCCTACGGAAGCGCTAATAATGGATAAGGCCACCATGAAGGTGGTATTCGATTCCGATAAGTGCATAGCCTGTGAACTCTGCGTAAAGGCCTGCCCGCCCCGCGCCATGGTAGTGAAGCTTTAAAATACCGTGTTGACTTCGGGCGGGAAATACATTAAAATAGGGCACTTCTTAATATAATAATAGTATATGCCGGCTACCCATTACTCAATAGTAAAGAGCGACCTGTTTGATCTTTTAGCGCGCTTGGCGCAAACGAGCAGGGTCTTCGTGCCTTATCTCTACAACGATAAGTTCCATTTTCAAGCATTCGATCCTGCCAAGGAGCCCGCAATAGAATTGGGCGGCATCAGACAGAGCCAACCCTTCAAATCATTCCTGAACCCCGCTCGAGAGAAGGTCATGGACAGCCAGAAGAGCGATGCCCGGCCGGTCATTGTGGCGGGCGTCAAGGCCTGCGACCTGTCGAGCCTGGTCCTGCAGGACTACGTCTTCTTAAAAGGTGACTGCGAAGACCCTTTCTACGCTTTTCATCGCAATAATACTCTGATAATATCCTGTGACTGCACGTACGCGAAAGAGACCTGCTTCTGTGTGGCTATGGCGGGAAGGCCGTATCCGACAAAAGATTTTGATCTGAACCTCTCTATGCAGGATGGCTTCTTTGTCGTAGAGGTGGGAAGCGATAAAGGCAGGGCTGTCGTAAATAACTACAAGACCTTCTTCAAAGAGTGCAAAGCTAGAGACCTGTCGGGACGCGATAGTGTGCGTGACAGGGTAACCCTCCAGGTAAAAGATTTTATCAAAAAAAGAGGGACTCCGGATACGGCGGCCATAAGCGGTAACATCAAGAAGAACTATGATAACCTGCCTCTCTGGCAGGACGCCGCGTCCACATGCGTTGAGTGCGGCGCATGCAATCTCGCTTGTCCGACCTGCCACTGCTTTTTGCTGTACGACGAGAAGGCCGGGCGGAACATAGGCCGCGGCAAAGTCTGGGACGCGTGCCTCTACAAAACATTCGCCAAAGTCGCCGGAAATCATAATCCGAGAAAACATCTGTATGAAAGGATGCGTAACCGCTTCGATAAGAAGTTCGCGTTCTTTCCGGAAGTCCTGGACTATTTCGCGTGTACCGGCTGCGGTCGTTGCATAGAAGCGTGTCCGGGGAATATAGATATAAGAGAAGTATTAAAAGGTGTCGTCACAGGAAAGTGGAATAAACCGCCTCATGATTAATTGTAAAAGCCCCTACTCATTCATAGAAGCCGATATCCTCAATGTTGTGACAGAGACGTCCAATATAAAGACTTTTACGTTCAAGCCGCGCGAACCGATCCCGTTTAAGGCCGGCCAGTTCATGGACGTATCTGTGCCTGGCATAGGCGAGGCGCCGTTCACACCTTCATCCAATCATAATATTTCGGATAAACTGGATTTCACGATAATGAACGTGGGTCGCGTCACCAAATTACTGCATGAGATGGAGAAAGGCAAGGCCGTCGGCCTGCGGGGCCCGTACGGAACGGCCTATCCCATCAATGAATGGAAGAATAAGGAAGTATTTATCGTCGGCGGCGGCGTGGGTTTAGCACCTTTGAGAGCTCTTCTTTATGCGTTATTTAATAATGTCAGCGATTACAAAAAGATAATCCTTAAATATGGCGCCAGGACATCCAAAGATATAGTCTATTTAAACGAGATCGAGACATGGAAGAGAAGAGCGGCCAATGTGGACATCGGGATAACGGTCGATATCGGCGATGGATCGTGGAAGGGCAATGTGGGCCTCGTAACCACCGTGCTGAAGGATTCCGGGGTCGATATTAATAACGCGGTCGGAATAGTCTGCGGCCCGCCTATAATGATGAAGTTCGTCACCTTCAAGCTTCTCGATATGGGGTTCAAAGACAGCCAGATATATCTGTCGATGGAGAAGAACATGTCCTGCGGCATAGGAAAGTGCGGCCATTGCAGGGTGGGGCCTTATTACGCGTGTAAGGACGGACCGGTCTTCACGTACGATAAACTGAAAGAACTACCGAATATCTGGGATTAAATGAAACGACTATTAATAGATCTGGACATCTGCTCAAAGTGCGAAGAGTGCGGGATGCTCTGCAGCTATATCCAGCATCCAGCCAATAGCGGCATAACGACGCTGAGAGAATTTGCCCACTTCGCCGTTGTGTGCAGGCGCTGCGATGACGCGCCGTGCATAGTTTCATGTCCGTGGAAAGCGCTCGAGCTGCAGCCTGAGAATATGCTGAAGCGGTATATGATGCGCTGCACATCCTGTAAGAACTGTTCGAGAGCGTGTCCATTCGGGGTGATCTACCCCGAGACGATACCATTCGTGATATCGAGATGCGACTATTGTATAGGAAGATTGAGAGACGGCGAGGTGCCGATATGCCTGCAATCCTGCACCCCCGGAGGTATTCAATATGGTGAATTTGAGGAGAAGGCCGAAGCGGGGATCTTTAAGGCGTCGGACCATCTTATGGTAAGGACAACATTTAAATGGGAGAGGGTGGAAGAGACGCCGCCTAAAAAAAATTAGACTATGATCGAGAATATATTTAAATTTATAGCTTATCCGGGATTTCTTTTTTCCGCTACCGCGGGGCTACTGGCCGGATGGTTCGACAGAAAGATCACAGCGCGTCTGCAGTGGAGGGTCGGCCCCCACTGGTACCAGAATTTTATTGATATAGCAAAGCTATTTCTGAAGGAGACGCTCATACCGAATGGCGCCTCAAGAATAATATTCTTTGCCATGCCTTTATTCGCGATAGCCGGATCTACGCTTGCCTCGACCATAATCATGGTCATAAACCAGGCCCCAAACACCACTTTCGTAGGGGACCTTATAGTGGTGGTCTATCTGATGATGATACCTCCTATCGCTGTAATGCTGGGAGGTTTTGCGTCCGGTAATCCTCTCGCTTCTTTGGGCGGGTCAAGAGAGATGAAGCTCATGCTCTCTTACGAGCTTCCGTTCCTTATGGCGCTGGTCGTACCGATAGCGAAGTGTAGCTATTCCATACAGCTCGGAGGCATACTCTTACATCAGGCCGCTCACGGGCCCGTATTCTTAAGCATATCGGGAGTTCTGTCGTTCATAGTGATGTTGTTATGCATACAGGCGAAGCTGGGATTCGTGCCTTTCGATATGCCCGAGGCCGAAACTGAGATCGTGTCGGGTATGTATATAGAATATTCAGGGCCGGCGCTGGCCATGCTGAAGATATCCAAGGCCATACTTACTTTCGCGCTGCCGGTGCTCTTAATAACGCTATATTTTGGCGGCATAATATTTACGGCAGAGGGGATATTGAGGAGCGTATTGGAATATGTGCTGATACTCCTCCTTATGATAGTGATAAAGAACACTAATCCGAGGGTCAGGATAGACCAGGCGGTGCGATTCTTCTGGCGCATACCGACTATAATGGCCATAGCGGCGGTAGTTTTAGCGTGTCTGGGATATTAAATGGGACTAAAAGAAAAGATACTGACTAAATCTTTATACGTCTTCCATCTCTCGAGCGGGAGCTGTAATAATTGTGATATCGAGATCATAGACTGTCTCACGCCGCGTTACGATATCGAAAGGTTCGGTATGGTGCTCGTCGGCAGCATAAAGCACGCCGATGTACTGCTCTGCACCGGCTCGGCTAACAAGATGACGGTCCCGTTGATAAAAAAATTATACGAACAGATGCCGAAGCCCGGATTTGTAGTGGCGTTCGGCGCCTGCGGTGCTTCGCGGGGGCTGTTCAAGGACAGCTACAACACCGGCAAGCCGCTTGATGAGATAATACCGGTGGATATGTATATACCGGGATGTCCGCCAAGGCCGGAAGCGATAATGGCGGGGCTATTGAAGCTGATAGGTAAATTGAATTCCAAAGGAAAAAAATAAGATGAAGATGGATGAATTACTGAAGAATATAAGCAACAGGTTCGGCAATAACATCCTGCATATAAATAAGAAGTCCGAAAAGAGAGCTTACATAGACATATATCCGAAAGATATAAAGGATTTTGTGAGGTATATGTTCAAGGACCTCTCTTGCAGGTTCGATACAGCATCCGGAGTAGATGATTTTGATTCGCTTGAGATACTCTACCATTTTTCGCACGATCCATCCGGCATCACCATATCGCTGCGGGCGATCCTGAAGGACAAACAGGACCCGCATATCGACACTATAACCGATATTACGAGATCTGCGTGGTGGATAGAAAGGGAGCTGCACGAACTTTTCGGAATAGAATTCAACGGCAACTCCGATCTTCGTCCGCTCCTTCTGCCGGACGACTGGCCGAAAGGCGTATACCCTTTGAGGAAAGATTTCCAGCCTCCCAAAAGAGATTCGAGGAAAGAATGAGCCATCATGCGCATATACCCATAGGCCCTTACCATCCGTTGCAGGAAGAGCCGGAGTTCTACAAGCTTGTGGTCGACGGAGAGAAGGTCGTGGATGTCGATGTGAGGATAGGCTATAACCACCGCGGCATAGAGAAGCTCTCCGAGAGCAAAAGCTATGACCAGTCGATCTTTCTTGTGGAGCGCATATGCGGCATCTGCTCTTCGAGCCATCCCATAGCTTGTTGTCAGGCGCTTGAGGACATAAGCGATATAGAAGTTCCAGAAAGAGCTCTGTACATACGTACCATATGTCAGGAGCTCGAGAGGCTCCATTCGCATATGCTTTGGCTGGGCCTTGCCGGACATTTTATAGGATATAACACCGTATTTATGTGGGCGTGGAAGTACCGCGAACCGATATGCGATATAATGGAGACCGTTACGGGAAACCGCCAGAACTACGCGATGCATAAGGTAGGCGGCGTGCGGCGCGATATAGAGAAAGAGCACGTATCCTATATATTGAAGCGGCTTGATGAATTCACAAAACATCTTACCATGCTGAAAGGCGCGGTCCTCGACGATCCGGTACTGCACGAGAGGCTTAAAGGCGTGGGCATCCTGACAAAAGAGGACGCCATAGATTATGCCGCTATAGGCCCGGTTGCCAGAGCGTCGGATTATGATATAGACGTCAGGCGCGATCATCCCTACGGAGTTTATGACAGGGTAAAGTGGAACGTGATCACCCAAAAAGAGGGTGACGTATTCGCGAAGGCCGTGGTCAGGATACTGGAGATGTTCGAATCGGTCAGCATAGTCAGACAATGTCTCGATAAGATGCCGGAAGGGCCGATAGATTCAAATCCCAAAGATATTCCTCCGGGCGAGGGGATAGGACAGATCGAAGCCCCCAGGGGCGAGTGTTTCCACTATATAAAGTCCGACGGTACCAACTCTGCCGTACGGCACAAGGTGCGCGCCCCGACGTACATGAACTTCCCGACATTCAGGGAGACCGTAATAGGAGAGACGATCTCGGACGCTACAATCATCCTGGCTGCTATAGACCCCTGTTATTGCTGCACCGAGAGGATGCTGATAGTCAATTCCGGCGACAAAAAAGTGATGGATGTAAATGAATTGATTCGGTTGTCCCAGGAAAAGACCAGGCTCATAAAGGATAAGTACAAAGCGATATGAATATAGCGGCAGATTTCCTGTTATACGTGGTGACGGTACCTATAGTCGCAGGCATATTTTGTCTTGCGATGCCGGACCGGGTCAAGATCCTGACGAGACTCCTGGCGCTTCTAGTCACGCTCGCGGCGTTGGCGGCCTCAGTGAGAATGTTATTGTTAAAACCTTTATATTGGCCGCCCGTGCCGGTCCCCGCATTTGTCGTGGATGACCTATCTGCTCTGGCGGGGCTTGGCATCGCATTCTTCGCATTAGTGGTCACGGTATATTCCTTCGGATATATAGAGAAGAATAACGGAAGATACTTCGGTTATCTTCTGATGACGCTTGGGAGCTCTCTTGGAGCGGTATTAGCGAATAATCTTATACTCCTGGTGGTCTTCTGGGGATTTCTGGCGGCTCTCCTTTATCTATTGGTGACGCTTCGCCAGACAGGCAGAGCCAGCGCTTCCGCGAAGAAGGCCCTTATAATAATAGGCGGGACGGACGCATTAATGATATTTGGCATCGGCCTATTATGGAAGATCTCAGGGACATTCGCGATGGAAGGAACGCATATTGCGCTGAATGGGGCACTTCCTTACGCGGCATTTCTTTGCATATTGATAGCCGCTTTCGCGAAGGCCGGGGCTGTGCCTTTTCATTCCTGGCTTCCTGATGTCGCCGAGGACGGACCTGCCAGCGTGACCGCGTATCTGCCGGCGTCGCTGGATAAACTTTTGGGGATATATCTCCTGGCAAGGATATCGTTGAACCTCTTTGTAATGAACGGCATATCTAACACACTGCTTCTTGTGGTCGGGGCGGTCACGATAGTATTTGCGGTGGCCATAGCTCTTGTTCAGCACGACTTTAAGAGGTTGCTTGGATATCATGCGGTCTCTCAGGTGGGGTATATGATATTGGGCATAGGAACGGCAAATCCCGTCGGCATCGCGGGCGCTCTCTTTCACATGCTGAACAACGCTCTCTATAAATCGTGCCTATTTTTGGGGGCCGGCGCCGTGGAGAAGTCGACCGGCACGTCGGATCTTTCGGATCTCGGCGGCCTTTCAAAGTACATGCCGGTCACATTCATCTCTTTTTTAATAGCATCTCTTGCAATATCCGGGATACCGCCTCTAAACGGGTTCTTTTCAAAGTGGATGATATATCAGGGGATAATCGAGCTGGGCAATAGCAAAAATCCTTTCTGGATAATCTGGCTCATAGCCGCAATGTTCGGCAGCGCTCTGACCATTGCCAGTTTCATAAAATTGTTACATGCGGTATTTTTAGGGCGGGCTTCCGAGAAGGCCAAAGAGGCTAAAGAAGCGCCGATATCGATGACGCTTCCTATGGTGGTATTGGCAGCGGCCTGCGTTCTATTCGGCATATTTGCATTCTCAATACCCGTTTCGTTATTGATAGCGCCCATTATCGGTAAGAGCATATTATATATAGGTACCTGGACCCCAGACATTGCGACGGTGCTTATGATAGCGGCGATATTGCTGGGCGCGGTCGTCTGCCTCTTCGCGGCGCATAAGAAGGCCCGGGTGGTCTCTTCGTTCGTCGGGGGAGAGGATCCTGGCCAGTTCGACAGGGTGGCGGGAACGGAATTTTATAATACGATCAAAGAAGTAAAGGTCCTAGGCTCTTTATATGCGAAAGAAGAATCCCGCGGATTTGACATCTATGATATTTCCCGGAATATAACGGCCGTATTTACGGGCTTTTTACAACGGCTTGCTAACGGGGTATTGCCGACATATATAGTCTGGTGCCTTATCGGCATGATCGTGATCTTCATAGCTTTATTCATTAAAGGATAGATATGCTGGAGATACATCTCATATTATTATTCATGATAGCTGCCGCCATAATAGCGGTGCAGGTCAAGGATATGCTTTCTTCGGTGGTGGCGGTGGGCGCTGTGGGCATAGGCCTTTCGATGGCCTTCCTTGTGTTGAAGGCGCCGGACCTCGCTATAATGCAGCTCGTTGTGGAGATCTTAAGCTTGATCATACTCGTGCGCGCTACCATACACAGGGACCTGCCATTCAGCACGTCGGGCAGGTGGGCGTTCAATACTACATTCACCATATTCTTCATCCTGGTATTTTTAACATGCGCTTATGTCTCCCTTTTGAATCTACCGGGGTTTGGAGCGCCGCAGTTGAGAGAGTTGTCAAAATTTTATATCGACGAGGGCAGAGCTTTGACGGGAGCCGAGAATATAGTGGAATCGATAGCCTTGAGGTTCAGGGCATACGATTCTCTCGGAGAGGCGACAGCTGTAGTCATAGCTACAATAGGCGTATTGGCTATAGCGCGCAAAGTTTCAAGAAGAGGCAAGTCGGATGACAAACGATAACGAACGAAACGGAATGACGCTGATAGTCAAGACGGTGACGAGGCTTACTCTCGGCTTCATCCTTATCTACGGCATATATATAGGACTGACCGGGCATTCGTCTCCCGGGGGCGGCTTCGCCGGAGGCGTAATAATAGCTCTGTCGCTCATCCATATAATGCTCGCGTTCGGAAGGGAAGTCGCGCTCCACAGGATCAATCGCGGCATGCTGCGTGTCCTGGCGGGCTCGGGCGCTCTTCTATTTTTATATATAGTGTTGTGCGATCCGAACGTTGCCTTCCATAAGGTAGCGCTTCCGATCTGTGAAATGTTGATCGTGGGAGCCGGATTATTCGCCATATTCGTAGCGCTCGTCCTTCTTTCGAAGGGCCATAGGGATTCTGAATAAGGAAAGTTTGAAATGTCTATCTACATATTGTGCCTGATACTATTTTCGGTGGGACTCTACTGCGTCTTAAGAAAACGCAATCTCATCAAGATAATAGTGGGCATAGGGATAATGGAATATGCGGCAAATCTCTTCTTTGTCCTTATAGGTTACCGTAGCGAAGGCCGCGCGCCCATATATGCGACCGATCAGGTCATAAAGAATATGGTCGACCCCCTGCCGCAAGCGGTGGTCCTTACCTCCATAGTGATAGGGATGGCGTTGATGCTTTTGCTGGTCGCCATAGCGATAAGGATATACGAAAAGTACAAGACTTTTGACATAACGAAGATCAACAGGTTAAAAGGATGAACCCTAATTCGATAATACCGTATCTGGTGATCGCGCCTTTGGCGGCGGCCTTTCTGATAATTATTTTCGGGAAGATCGCCAGGCCCGCCGGATCCATCATAGCGTGCGTCGCCTCGGCCTTTTCTCTGGCGGTATCATTGGCGCTCTCTCTTTCCATCACAAAGTACGGAATATTGATCTATAAGGTGGGCGGATGGATGCCGCCGGCAGGCATCCCGATGGTCGTCGACAGTTACTCAGCTTTTATTTTACTTATCGCCAATGTTATAGCCGCGCTCGTCACTTTATATTCAGTAAGCTACGTAAAAAAATATACCGATACATGGAAATATTTTACACTCCTGATGCTTATGATGGCCGGAGTTAACGGCGTCGCGCTTTCCGGGGATATATTCAACATGTTCGTCTATCTCGAGATAGCTTCGCTTGCGACGTACGCGCTCGTAGCCTTCGGCAACGAATCCGAAGCGCTCGAAGCCTCTTTTAAGTATGCGGTAATGAGTTCGGTCGCGTCGACCTTTATGCTGATCGGTATAGCTCTGCTTTACAGCTACACTTCAGCGCTCAATATGGCATATATAGGAAAATTCATCACAGAAAATCCGCCGGCGAAAGTCCTGTCATTCGTGAGTGTCCTCTTTTTAGCGGGATTCGGGCTGAAGGCGGCCCTGGCGCCTTTTCATACATGGCTGCCGGACGCTTACACTAAGTCGCCCGCGCCTATACCGGCCATGTCATCCGGCGTACTGATAAAGGTCCTCGGGGTATATGCGCTCACGAGACTATTCTTCAACGTTTTCGGTATGACGAAGCCGGTATCCTATATCCTTATATTTTTTGCGGTCATATCTATGGTCGGCGGCAGCATCCTGGCTTTCGGCCAGTCCAACATAAGAAGGCTGCTTGGTTATTCCAGCATAAGCCAGATCGGATATATAATTTTAGGATTTGCCGTGGGAACGCCGCTTGCGATAATGGGGAGCATTTTCCATATATTCAATCATAGCGCGGCAAAATCACTTCTCTTCATGGGAGCGGGCTCTATGGAAGAGGCTTTCGGCACGCAGAATATTAAAAAGATATCGCAAGTTATACAAAAGATGCCGGTCACGGGTTATACGAGCCTTGTAGGAGCGTTGTCGATATGCGGCATTCCGCCCCTCGGAGGATTTTGGAGCAAGCTCATAATAATATTCGCCTGTATACAGGCGGGGTATTTCGGCCTGGCCTTCATCGCCGCGTTCGTCAGCATATTGACGCTCGCCTATTACTTTAAGGCTTATGCGCCTATGCTTTTCGGGCCTAAAGAGGAGCCATCTAAAGCGCTGGAGGGGAACAGGACGCAATTCTTGATGGATCTGCCGATGCTGATCCTGTCGGTAGTCTGCGCGGCGTCGGTATTCCTGCTAATCCCAGGAGCCATGAACATATTGATGAGGCTGGCGACGAATACCGTCGTAAACGGTACCGCTTACGTTAATATAGTATTGGGGAGCCTGAAATGACGCATAGGAACCCGTTACGATACCTGTGGTTCATATATTATATCGCCATATTCCTTTGGGAGTGCCTTAAGGCCAACGTTGATGTGGCCTTCCGGGTGCTGCATCCGTATTTGCCGATAAGGCCGGGCACCATAAAGATAAAGACCGCTCTTAAGTCCGATATCGGCCTTACATTCCTTGCAAATTCGCTCACGCTTACACCCGGTAACACGACTATAGACGTTGATAAGGCAGCCGGAGCGCTTTATGTACATAGATTATGCCTTAAAGATGAGCATTCAAGTTCTCTGCCGGTGGCGGTGAAGTTCGAAAAGATCCTCAAGAGGATATTTGATTAGATGACGAGACTGGTGCGTTGGCTTATAGGGGCAATATTGATCCTGGCGGTGGCTATAGCCATAATATATCTGCCGCTTCCGTCGATGATGCGATGGCAGTCCAACTTTCTTTCGCGCTCGTTCCTGTGGCTGCTATTTTCTGCGATCCTCTGCCTGTGGAGGGTATTGAGAGGGCCTACGGCGCCGGACAGGGCGGTCGCCATAGATATGCTCGGTATTCTGATAGTTGGTTTTTGCGCGATCCTCAGCCTTCCTACCGGAAGGAATTGGTATATAGATATAGGTATAGCGTGGGCGCTCCAGAGCTTTATAGGTATAATGGCGCTTGCAAAACATCTGGAAGGGAAGGACTTCGATGAATGAGACCATAGGGATGGCGCTC
>CAYVCD010000041.1:0-12270 GCA_964450115.1 uncultured Planctomycetia bacterium | reverse complement strand
TTTATTAAAGAGCTGTCTTTCGCTTTAACTTACATTATAAGTATACACTATAATATATATAGTATCAATGGCTTGAGAGCTGAGTATTTTATCGTTAACTGAATGAGAAAAATTGAAATCTCGACTGGATGCTATTCTTTTCTCTTAAGGGACTCCAACCATTCTTTAATCTTCTTCTCGTATCCCATTTCGGTCGGAATATAATACCTCTTGTCAGAAGGCTTGTACTCTTGTTTCACATAATGGTTCTTATAATCGTGCGCATACTTATAATCTTTGCCGTGGCCGAATTGTTCGGAGTCTAAGGTTGCGTCTTTCAAATGATCCGGCACTTCAAGCGTCTTCCCTTCTTCAACATCTTTCAGCGCACTTTCTATCCCCATGTACGCAGCATTAGATTTTGGAGCGCACGCCACATATACTGCGGCCTGCGCTAAAGGTATGCGGGCTTCCGGCATGCCGACAAATTCTATCGATTGCAATGCAGCGGCCGCAACTACGAGCGCCTGAGGATCGGCATTTCCTACGTCTTCAGAGGCGCATATTATGATCCTTCTGGCAATAAAACGCGGGTCTTCGCCTGCATATATCATCTTTGCAAGCCAATATAGCGCGGCATCGGGGTCTGAACCGCGCATGGACTTTATAAATGCCGATATAGTATCATAATGCCCGTCTTCATCCTTATCGTAAACAACTGCCTTTTTCTGGATAGACTCCTCAGCGACCTTAAGCGTAAACCGGATCTTTTTATCCTTCCCGGATGGGGTCGAAAGCGCTCCGATCTCAAGCGCCGAAAGTGCCCTCCGGGCATCTCCCTCCGAGATCTTTGCCAGGTGCTCCGCCGCTTCTTCATCCATGACTATCGGCGCGGTACCCAGCCCATCTGTCTTATCCGATAGCGTCGCCTTAATAAGCGTCCCGATATCTTCTTCGGAAAGTTTTTTGAACTCGAATACCTGTGAGCGCGAAAGCAGAGCCGCGTTGACGTAGAAGAAAGGATTATGGGTGGTGGTACCTATCAATACTGGATTGCCCGCTTCCACGTCGGGCATGAGGACGTCCTGCTGGGCCTTATTAAAACGGTGTATCTCGTCTATGAGCAAAATGGTGCGTTTGCCGCCCATCGATTCGCGCTTCTTGGCCGCGTCTATGATCTTGCGCATGTCGGCGACATTGTTAGATGCGGCATTTATGCGCTCAAAATGCGATTTGGTCTTGTCGCTTATGATAAGCGCCAGCGTGGTCTTGCCGCATCCGGGCGGTCCATAAAGTATCAGCGAGGAGATCTTATCGGATTCGATAAGGCGCCGCAGGAGCTTGCCTTCGCCGAGAATATGCTCCTGGCCGACAAAGTCATCCAGCGACTTGGGCCTCATCCTGACCGCAAGCGGCGAGCCTTGTTTCAATTTTTCTTTAGTAAATAGATCCATAGATAAAGAATGTCCCCG
Organism: uncultured Planctomycetia bacterium; assembly: GCA_964450115.1. Taxonomy (GTDB): domain Bacteria; phylum Omnitrophota; class Gorgyraeia; order 2-01-FULL-45-10; family 2-01-FULL-45-10; genus 2-01-FULL-45-10. The sequence goes on along the minus strand of CAYVCD010000041.1, from coordinate 10,819 downwards.
CAGATACCGTGTGAGGCTGAATTATATTGACCCTGTTATGTACAGGTGGGTGCCCTTTACATCAATACCAAGGTACTGACGAGGTCAGGCTCCCTGAGTAAATCTTATAGGTTCAATATTCTTCCCTCAAATCACGCATACCGCAGGGACAATGTAAGTATATCACAGGATCTACTGCGAGGCAAATGAAGGAGGTATTGAGCTATCTAAGTCTGGCGCCTAAATTATTTTCGAGAGCGCTTATTATGCGTGAATGTACGGCCTGTACGTCGGGATCCTCCAGCGTCCTGTCCGGATCCTGATATTCCAGCCTGTAAGTGAGCCCTATCTTGCCTTCCGGGATCTGGCCTCCAATATATCTATCGACGAGCTCGGCGTCCTTCAGAATATCACCGGCCGTTCCTTTAATAAGAGAGGCGATAGCGGCATTGGAAATATTTTTATCGGCCACTATCGAGATATCGCGAATAACGGATGGGAATTTCGGGCTCTCTTTGAACCTTTTTTCTAAAGAGATATATTTTGTAAGCTTGCTGCAATCGATCTCGGCGGCGTAGACGCTCTCTTTTATATCAAAATCGTGCAAAACTTTTGGTTCTATCCGCCCCATAACTCCTACCGCATCGCCCCTCACCTCTATGGAAGCGCATGAGCCTGAAGAGAAGACGCTGCCCAGGCCTTCTTTCACAGAGAATGACATGATCCCCATCTGAGTGAAAAGAGTTTCGACGATGCCCTTTAAGTCGAATAGGGTCGTCGCTCGCGGATGGCCGATCCAGCCATCATATAGTTGGCCAGTAACTCCTATGGCGAGGTACTGTTTCTCGGCGAAAGAATTGTCCGTCTCTTTAAAATAAGTTCGTCCCAATTCAAAAAATTTGAGGTCTTTCTCTTTTCTGTTTATGTTCCATCGGATAGAGTTCAGCATGCCCGCGATGAGCGTAGGCCTCATCGCCTCCTGCTCGTTCGAAAGAGGGTTCTTTATATTTATCGCGTTGCCGGCCTGCGATCTCGCCAGATCCAGGGTCTTTCTGCTTATAAGGCTGTATGTGATGATCTCGGATAACCCTAAGTTGACCAGGACGTTGCGCATAGCTTTGTCTATGACCGCATCGGTGGATAGCCTGCTTCCGGCTTCTAGAACCGGCGGGATAGTCTCCGGGATATTTTCATACCCGTATATCCTGGCCACCTCTTCAATGATATCTACCTCGCTCTGAAGATCATATCTGAACTTGGGCGGGATCAGCTCCAGTGTATTCTTTGACGACGCTTTTACTTTCAAGCCGAGCGATGTAAGTATGGATTTAACTCTGGCCGGGGATATTTCAACGCCCAGTATTTTATCCAGTCTACCGAGCCGGAGACTTATCTTTTTATCGGGGGCCTTTGCCGTCTTCCCTACGTCTATAAATTCTCCGGCCTCTCCTTTAGCCAGCTCTAATATAAGAGCTGTAGCCCGGTCGGAGGCGCGGCTTATATTATCTATGTCGACTTTTCTTTCAAACCTGTAGCTTGAATCGGTGGAGAGCGCCAATCTCCGAGAGGTCCTTCTGACGGATATGGGATCAAAATAGGCCGCTTCCAATAAAATATTCTTTGTCTGTGCGGAGACTTCCGTATATTGTCCGCCCATCACTCCTGCTATAGCTACCGGGTATGTGTCGTCGGATATTACGAGCATCTCGTTGTCGAGGGTCCTCTCGATACCGTCTATCGATTTTATCTTTTCGCCTTTTGCGGCCTTTCTCACTATTACAGTTCCGCCGCCCAGCTTATCGAGATCGAACGCGTGCATCGGTTCGCCCGTCTCAAAGAGGCAAAAGTTAGTAATATCCACTATATTATTCACGGATCTTAAGCCCACGGCTTCTAATCTTTCTTTAAGCCATTTGGGCGACTCCCCGACCTTGACATTTCGTATGATCCTGGCGGTGTATCTGGGGCAGAGTTTCTTATCTACGACTTTTACTATGATCACGCCTTCTACATTGTGCCCTATGCCTCGTTTCTTCCCGAGGCCGTAGGGCGGGTTTAAACCCGCCCTACGGCTTGCAGGCATTCGTAATTTTCGTCCCGTAAGAGCACTGACTTCCCGGGCGACGCCGATATAAGAAAGCCAATCGGGCCTGTTCGAGGTGATCTCTATTTCCAATACGGAATCGTCGCCTTTTTTATGTATTGAATCGACGCAAAGGCCCGCCATCGTAAGGAGCTCGGCGAGCTTCTCGGGCGATAATTTTATATCTACATAATCTTTTAGCCAGTTATATGATAAGCGCATATTAAAATTGCCTTAAGAATCTTATATCGTTCTCAAAAAACATCCTTATGTCGGGAATGCCGTACTTTAAGATGGCGATCCTCTCCACGCCCATCCCGAAGGCAAACCCTGTGACTTTTTCAGGGTCGTATCCTACATTCTTGAATACTTTAGGGTTGACCATCCCGGCGCCGAGGATCTCTATCCATCCTTTTCCGCCACAGAGAGAACATCTTTTGGGCTCGTTAGAGCCGTAGGGCAGGTTTAAACCTGCCCTACGGCCGTTATCTTGTTCCCCGCAGAGAATGCAGGAGATATCCACTTCCGCGCTCGGCTCGGTGAACGGAAAGAAGGAGGGGCGAAAACGCATCCTGGTCTTCTCTCCGAAGACCTGCCTGGCAAAGAGAGTAAGAGCGCCTTTTAAATCAGAAAATCTTATGTTGTCGCCTACGACCAGCCCTTCTACCTGATGGAACATAAATGAGTGGGAAGCGTCGGTGGCATCGGGTCTGTAGACTTTTCCTGGTATGACTATGGCAAAGGGCGGCTTATTCTTCTCCATAAAGCGCGCCTGAACGGGCGAGGTGTGACTGCGCAGTAACCATTTATCAGCCAAGTAGAATGTGTCGAATGCGTCGCGGGATGGATGCTCTAAAGGTATGTTGAGGGCTTCGAAGTTGTAGTGCTCGTTCTCTATCTCCGGCCCTTCGACGACTTTAAATCCGAGCGATATGAATACGCTTGAGATCTCTTCTATGGTTTTGGAGATGGGGTGAAGATGGCCCACGTCGTGGGCAATGCCGGGAAGCGTGACATCTGTCTTCTGGGCATCAGGACCCCGGCCTCCTGAAAAGCCGGAGGCCTTCCCGTCGAAAGCTTTCGAGACGGTATCTTTTAATGAGTTTATGAGCTGCCCGATCTGGCCCTTTTCCGCGGGGGAGACCGCGCCCATATTCTTAAAGAGTTCGGTGACCAGGCCTTTTCGGCCGAGATACTTCACCCTGGCCTTCTCCAGCATATCGGCGTCGGCCGCCATGGCGATCTCTTCGATCGCGAGTTTCTCGATCTCTTTGATCCTGTCTCTCATCCTACGCTTTTACCATCTCCACGAGTTTACCGAAAACCTTAGTGTCGGATACCGCGAGCTCCGCGAGCATCTTTCTGTCTATGAGGATCTTCAGTTTTTTGAGACCGCTCATGAAGAGCGAATACGATATCTCGTGCTCTCTGCAGGCCGCGTTGATGCGGACTATCCATAGCGAACGGAAGTCTCTCTTCTTTGCCTTCCTGTCCCTGAATCCGTACATCCTGCCCTTATTGACGGACTCCATGGCCCTGCGGTAGAACCGGTGCCTGCCGCCCCATTGGCCTTCGGCTGCGTTCATTACCCGTTTTCTGTGCTTCTTTGTAGCAACTGCGTGTTTTACTTTACTCATGGTGCTTTCTCCTCTTACAGCTTAAAGCTTATAGCTTAAAGCTGTTTTATGCCCCGTACGGCAACAATAATCTTATGGCCGGTGCGTCGGCGTGTGACACATACCCGGGTTTGCCCAGCTGTCTCTTGCGCTTCGAGCTCTTGCCGCCCAAAAGATGGCGCTTGCCGGCTTTAAAATGTTTTATCTTACCTGTGCTGCTTATACGTATCCTCTTCTTCACGCTTTTACTCGTCTTAAGTTTTGGCATACTCTCTCTCCTGGTTATAGCTGCGTTGATCGGTTCTTACTTCGCTCTTATGATCATATTTATGAAACGGCCTTCCATCCTTGGTTGCTCTTCGATCTCCCCCACTCCGGAGATATCGCTTGATAGCTTTTCAAGGATCTTTCGTCCCAGATCTACGTGCGCCATCTCTCTGCCCCTGAATATCATGGTGACTTTAACTTTGTCCCCCTTCTTTAGGAACTCGATTAGATGGTTTACTTTAAATTGGTAATCATGCTCGCCTATCTTGGGCCCAAGCCGTATCTCTTTTATATGGACAACTTTCTGCTTCTTGCGGGCCTCTTTCTCCTTCTTCTCCTGCTCATACTTAAATCTCGAGTGGTCCATGATCCTGCAGACCGGAGGATTTGCCGTCGGGGCTATCTCCACCAGGTCAAGTCCGGCCGCTTCGGCATTCTTTATCCCGTCCTGAACGCTCATAACGCCAAGCTGATCGCCATGTTCGCCTATTACTCTTATCTCCCTGGCCCTTATCCTGTTATTTATCCTTATCTCTTTCTTAAAAATAATGCCCCCCTTTCAGTTGGTGAGATTCGGCCTTTAGGCCTCATCGCACCTTCTTCTCTGTCTCTTCTTTTATTCTCTCGATAAATTCTCCCAACTTCATCCTGCCTATATCGCCCTGCGCCTTGCTCCTTATGGAGATCATCCCTACGGACTCTTCCTTCTCTCCTATTACTACCATATACGGTATCTTCTGGACTTCGGCGTCGCGTATCTTCTTCTGAAGCCTTTCGTTCCTCGTGTCTATCTCCACCCGCACATTATTATTGAATAGCGCGCGAAACACATTGTCGGCGTAATCGCCGGCCTTCTCCGAGACCGGTATTATCACGCACTGTACAGGCGCCAACCACAGAGGCATCGCGCCGGCAAAATGTTCTATCAAGGCGCCCATAAAACGTTCAAGCGAACCTAAGATGACCCTGTGCAGCATTATGGGGCGGTACTCTTTCCCGTCCTGGCCGATATATTTCAGGTCGAATCTTTCCGGCAGGGCAAAGTCGCACTGTATCGTCGCGCACTGCCATTCGCGTTTCAGCGCGTCCCTTAACTTTATATCTATCTTCGGACCGTAAAAAGCGCCGTCTCCCTCGTTTACCTCGTAGCTTAAGCTCTTCCTGTTCAATGAATTGATAAGCGCCGCCTCAGCGAGCGCCCAGTCGGCGTCACTGCCTATGGATTTTGCGGGTCTCGTCGACAGTTCTATGGAACATTCATCAAAGCCGAATGCGTTGAGCGTATCCATAACGAATTCTATGACCTTTATGATCTCATCCTCTACCTGGTCCTGAAGGCAGAATATATGGGCGTCGTCCTGCGTAAATCCGCGCACGCGAAGCAGGCCGTGCAAGACGCCTGACTTTTCATTCCTGTAGACCGTGCCCAGTTCAAAAAACTTGATCGGCAGGTCTTTATAGCTTCTGGTCTTCGACTTATAGACCATGATGTGATTCGGGCAGTTCATCGGCTTGATGGCGTATTCCTGATTCTCGATCTTGAACATATACATATTCTCTTTGTAATAGTCATAATGGCCGGACTTTATCCAGACGTCGCTCTTCAGTATGTGCGGCCCTATGACGAGCTCATACCCGCGCTTCAAATGTTCGTTACGTATATACTCTTCGATGAGAGTTCTTAAGCGCGCGCCTTTGGGATGGTACAATACTAGGCCGGGTCCCATCTCGTCGCTTAAACTAAAGTATTCCAGCTGTTTACCGAGGATCCTGTGATCCCGCTTCTTAGCTTCTTCGATAGTCTTTATGTGTTGTTCGAGATCTTTCTGCGTCGTGAACGCGGTGCCGTATATCCTCTGAAGCATCGGGTTCGTTTCGATGCCGTGCCAATAGGCGCCGGCTATCGACAATAATTTAAATGCCTTTATCTCACCGGTAGACGCAACATGCGGCCCGCGGCACAGGTCGACGAAGTCGCCGTTCTTGTATATGGATACGGTGTCGCCGGGGATCTTCTCTATCAACTCCAACTTGTATTTCTCACCCATCTTTTTAAATAATTTGACGGCCTCAGGCTTAGTCAGCTCTTTCCTCTCGAAGGCGTGGTTCTTCTTTATTATCTCGCGCATCTTAGCTTCTATTGTCCCCAGGTCTTCCGGAGTAAACGCCTCTTCCCGGTCGAAGTCATAATAGAATCCGTCTTCGATCGACGGGCCTATGCCGAGCTTTGCGTCCGGCCAGAGTTCCTTCACGGCCTCGGCCATCACGTGCGACGTGCTATGTCTTAACGCGTCTAGATCCATTTATTACCTTCTGTTTGCCCTGTACCATTCGTCGCCCCTTCGGGGCTCCTCAGGTGCAGGGCATGTACCACCGAAAGCCAGGGCCTGCCATGTACCCGAGCGATAGCGACCCTCTGCTGTCGCGAGTGGTACATGGTGGGCGAGGAGGGATTCGCACCCTCAAGACTTTGCAGTCAACAGATTTTAAGTCTGTCGTGTATGCTGTTCCACCACTCGCCCGTAAAATCATGCAAAAACGGTTTTGCTTTTACTCCACCCCTTATATGAATTTACACATGAGCGGGCGAGCCTTGCTTTTCTTTCCAAAGCAAAAGCGCCATCGTAATAACATTTCTTTAGAATTTCCCTCGCTGCCATTTTACCATATTTTAAAGCATTCTTCGTCGGATATTTCTTTTCTTGATGTAGTCTACCTTGTGCCCCATAAAGTTTTTCTACGACATTTTTAGTCCATTCCAAAAATTTTTGTGATCCTGAGTATATTCTTAGGCTCCACTGCTGATTATAATTCGTCGGATGAAACCATCTCCTTATACAACCATCGCCATCTATGAGACCTCTTAAGAAATCATGAAAATAATTTTCATCGATTTTAAGGCTTTTTAATGTCAATGACTTGCGTGGTGTCAATCCTATCGATATCAAAAAGTCGTAAAATTCCCTATTTGCAAATTGTATATGATGAGACAGCCTTCCATTAAGACCGTGTTTATTTGTCACTCTATTTGAGAGCCCAAGCGTTTCTTTCAATGTTGACAAATAATAATAATCGCTTGCAGTAATATCTACATGCCTGCCGTCCTTGCTCAGACAACCGTCGCTAGTTATTAGTCCGACCAAATACCAAAGATTCGGCCCTACTATGTTCAGGTTTTTTCTTTTATGAGGCATCTTCTATTACGATCCTTCGCGATCTGCGCGTCAGCGTAGTCTTCCAAATAATGCTTCAACGCATCGATAATATAAAAAGTTTCACTTCGATGCGTGGCCTTCGCCAATGAAGCCAATTTTTTAACAAGTGCGGCCGGAAGGCGGAACGCTTTTAATAAAGTCATATACCGATTTTCCTGTTACGATACAAGTATTGCAAGAAAAACAGTTTAGTGGTGGGCAGCACAGGGCTCGAACCTGTGACCCCTACCATGTCAAGGTAGTACTCTAACCAACTGAGCTAGCTGCCCACATACTTATATAAACTTTCCTACTTCGCCCTTCAACCCGCAAACTGAGGTAGGGCTTCGTAGGGACATTCCTACGAAGCTCAAAGCTAAAAAGCTTTGAGCGAAGTAGAATGGAGGCGGCGAGCGGAATTGAACCGCTGAATCAGAGTTTTGCAGACTCTTCCCTTAGCCACTTGGGTACGCCGCCTTCGGCTGTTTCAATTCCAGGCCCTCGATTGCTTATCAAAAATATTCTCGCACCTAAAGGCGTCAGGGGCCAAAAACAGCTTTTCATATTTTAAATATTTACGGTCGAGATACAAAAGCTTTCTTTCCCATGCCTTGCTATACATAAATTCTAAAATCTTGACCGCGTCAACGGAATTATATATTAGTTGATAGCTTCTATGGCTATCGTAAACCTTCCCTGTTTTCCCGAGACATCTTTGCTTAAGATTTTTTGATAACGAACCCAGAAACTCTTTGCTACCTGATGTAAAGATAACTTTCAGCCTATTATGTGGCCTGTTTTTCACGCTTTCGAGTGCCATACATCCGTCACCATCAAAATACCCCCTAACAAAATCTGACAAAAACCGATAAGGGATATGCGGAAATTCCATATCTAACGATTTGCGCGGATGTAGTCCCAGATTTTCTAAATCGTTGTATATTTTATGGCTACCTATTCGCAACAAATATTGCTCTTTTCTATTCCCCGATGAAGGTATAGTTACAACTTTGTGCTGTGAATTAAGAGTGTTCTTGACCTGTTCTATCAAGGAACGGTCGGTGCTTGTAAGTCGCACATATTTCCCTCTTATATATGCGGCATTTTCTAAGCTGCCATCTGCAAACAAAAGCCCCAAAACATAAGAACTGTTTCTAGCCCATGTCTTGAAGAAATTTTCATTAACTTTATATTTGACCCCCATAGCGCCCTATCTTGGCTTGCCATCGGTGCTATGGACCCATTCCACGGAGCCATTCACCCTGACGACATTCCGCCCGAAACCGCCATGGTTCCCGTCCCGGTCGTAAATAATAACTTCCGCCGGGCTCGATGCCTCCGACAGCCCGGAGACATATTCGTAATCGCTCTTGGCCGCGGTGCCTATCGATTTATTTGCGGGACAATCAAAGACGCTCTCTTCTTTGACATAGCCCGGATATAAGCTTGCCAGGTCCGGCGGGAACTCGTCATTATGGTCCGCCGCATACATATGCAGGCTCAGGCTCAATAACCGTATATTCGCCGAACATTTTATCACGTCGGCCCGCGCGCGCATCTTATTTACAAATGGCGTCAATGCGGCAAACGTGATCACGAATACCGTGATCACGATCAGTAGCTCCACTAACGTAAACCCTCTTCTCGTCGCCGTCATAAGGTCTAGTGTATTCGAAACTTCAACGCCTTGTCAAGAATAATCTTGGCCAGTTTTGACTTACTTTTATTGAATATTCTCGTCCTGTTGCCAAACCTGTCTATGGTAACTACGTCCAGCGTCTTATCCCCGAAAACGTTCCTCTTTTTGGTCAGCCTGTTTGCCACTATTATATCTAAATTCTTGTCTTTCATCTTTTTTAGCGCGTTCTTTTCCAGGTTTTCCGTCTCGAGAGCGAATCCTACGGCCACCCTATGCTTCTTCAGCCTGCCGACCTCGGCCAATATATCGGGATTCTCTACCAGTTCAATGGATCTGGTACCGCCCTTCTTGATCTTGCGCCTGGCGGAACGCTTGGGCCGCCAATCCGCCACGGCCGCCGTCATGACCACGCAATCGGACCAGGCTAAGAATCTCAGCACCGCCTTCCTCATCTCATCGGCGCTCTCCACGGATACGAATTTTATCCCATTGGGCGCCGGCAACAACGTGGGGCCGCTCACTAAAACGACGGAGAGCCCGCGCGACTTTGCGGCGCTTGCTATCTCATACCCGAAGATCCCTGTGGAATAGTTTGATATGTACCTTACCGGGTCTATCTTCTCACGGGTGGGTCCCGCTGTGACGAGGATACGCTTTATCACTTAATTAGTTTTTTCACTTCTTTGATTATTTCCTGGACCGGAGCGATATGCCCTATGGCGTCATGCCCGCAGGCCAGGTGCCCTTTTACGGGCCCAATGAACGAGTATCCTATCTTCTCCAATTTTGCTATGTTGGCCATTACCGCTTTGTGGTTATACATATTCTCATTCATAGCCGGAGCTATCAGGACCGGTGCCTTGGAAGCATAAGTAACACACGTCAAAAGGTCGTCGCATATCCCGTTCGCCAGTTTCCCTATCACGTTCGCAGTGGCCGGAGCTATCAGAATGAGCGATGCGCTATCCGCCAGAGACGTATGCACAGGCGCCCACTCGTCCGGAGGCGCGAAGATGTCGGTCAGCACTTTGTTGCCGGAGAGCGTCTGTAATGTCAGCGGCGTCACAAATTCCAGCGCGTCTTTGGTCACTATGACCTTCACGTCGAATGAATCTTTCCGTAAAAGATTCACGATCTCGCAGGCCTTGTAGGCCGCGATGCTCGCCGTTACACCGACGATCACAGTCTTTGCGGCCTTTGTCATTTTTCTTCTCGTACCTTATAAGTTATCTTCTCTTCCATGATCTCTTTCATGGCGATATTTGCCGGCTTGAAATCTGTAGGGGCATCAACCAGTTTCTGGGCGCCGTCGGCCAGTTCTATCGTCCTTCGGGAAGCGAGTATCACGAGCTTATATATGCTGTGCATCTTATCTAACAGCTTATCTATTGCGGGTCCCTGCATGGGCGTTCTCCTTCTAAAAGTATTATATCTTTCAGTTTTTTGTAGGCTGCGTCGAGCCTATCATTGACAACTACATAATCATACTTATCCCTGCATGCGACTTCCTGTTTCGCCACCTTAAGCCTGTTCGTTATCGCCTTGGCCGTATCCGCTTCCCTGGATTCAAGCCTCTTCTTAAGCTCTTCCATTGACGGTGGCATCACGAATATAAGAACCGAGTTTTGCGGATAGGTTTTGCGCACATTCATGGCGCCCTTAACATCTATGCTCAAAAGAACATTCCGGCCTTTCTGCAGCAGGTCCTCCACCGCCTTCTTCGGCGTACCGTACAGGAAGCCGAAGTTCTCCTCGTATTCGAGCAGCTCTTTGGCATCTATCATCCGTATGAACTCTTCGGCGGATACGAAGAAATAGTCCGCTCCGTTCCTCTCGCCTCGACGGGGCGGCCTTGTCGTAATAGACACCGATTGGTGCAATTTTACTTTGTCTTTTAGTAATTTTTTACAGAGGGTGGTTTTACCGCAGCCGGATGGCGCGGATACTATGAAGACCTTGCCCTTCAGTCCAGTTTTAGGCGTCATTCTATGTTCTTCGCCTGTTCCCGGATCTTTTCGATCTCGCTCTTTATCTCGATAAC
>CAYVCD010000040.1:10963-13258 GCA_964450115.1 uncultured Planctomycetia bacterium | reverse complement strand
CGATTATCTGGTTTATTATCCTCTCGATATTATCTATCATATCCTCTTCGGTGCGGCCCAACGATACCTGGTTCGACACCTGGAAGAGATTGCCGCTCGCCTCGGTGCCTTCGCCGTAAAGACCTCTTATATTCAGGCCGAGCTTGGCTGTAGCCTGCAGTATCTTGCTTATCTGGGCCGTAAATACCAGGGACGGCAAGTGCATCATGACCGAACCGCGCAGCCCGGTACCTGTGTTAGTCGGACATGCGGTAAGATAGCCCCACTTGGCAGAATAAGCGAATGATAATTTTTTACTCAATTCCGTATCGAGAGAATCTACTATCCTCCACGCTTCCATCAGGTTAAAGCCGGACTGCAGGACCTGTATCCTTAGATGGTCCTCTTCATTGACCATTATGCTGACTATCTCCTTGGGATCCACTATCAGAGCTTTAAATTCAACATCTTTAGTGTGCTCCGGGCTCATCAGGTGCCTCTCCACAAGAAATAATCTGTCGACCTCGTTCAGGTCCTTGAGCCTTATGAATAGAGCGTCTTTCAGATAGTTGACCGATCGGGCCGCGTCGAATACCGCGTTCATTATCGATTCCTGCTGTTTTTTGTCGGCCCAGTGGGAGAATGCGAGCTTGTCAAGATTTCTGGCAAGCCTCACTCTCGAGGACATGACTATATCCGAATTGGGGCCCGTTCCTTTGAGCCACTCGCTGTCTTTCTTCAAAAAATCGTCAATATTTACTTTTGTCATTCTTCTTTGGCCTTCGCCTTCTTTTCAAAATCTCTGATCTTATCCCTGAGCTTGGCCGCCTCCTCGAACTCCTCCATCTGGATCGCCTTCTCAAGCTGCACTTTCAGGTCCTGCAGCGTCCTGGTATCCTTGATCGTCTTGCCGCCTCTCAATGAAACCTTCCCTATGTGGCGGTCGGCGCCGTGGATCCTCTTTAAGAGAGCCGACAGCTCCTTCTTGAAAGCTTCATAGCATTCACTGCAGCCGAGCCTGCCTATCTTTCTGAAGTTCTGGTATGTGAGGCCGCAATTGGAACACGTTGTCATTATGGCGACCTCCGGCTCCACCGCCGTACCCATGTCGGTAAGCCCGGAGAGAAGCTCGCTCAAGCCAAAGTGCTCTTCCATCTGGGCGCCTTTTTCGCGGGCGCAGTCCTCGCAGAGATTCAGCTTCGTCATCTGCTCGTTCACGATCTCGGTAAGATGTACGGTGGCCTCTTTCTTCCCGCAGACATCACAATTCATACTTAACCCCGTCCGACTTTGTCAGTTTTTTAAATTCGCCCAGAAGCCGCGTCGTGATCGCCCCCGGCTTGCTACTGCCTATCTTCTTCTTATCGATCATCGTGACCGGTATGATCTCGGCGGCCGTGCCTGTTAAAAATACTTCATCCGCCGAATAAAGGTCGTCGAGCTTTAACATCCTCTCTTCAAATCCGATACCGGTCTTTCGGGCAAGATCCATCACGGCGCTTCTAGTGATTCCTTCGAGCGCGCCGACATCGGTAGGCGGCGTAAAGAGCTTGCCGTTCTTTACCATGAAGATATTATCGCCCGTGCATTCCGCTACATAATCGTTGTATGAAAGCATGATCGCTTCCTCGGTGCCGGCCTTGATAGCGTCTATCTTCGCCAATATATTATTGAGATAGTTAAGGGACTTTATCTTCGGGTTAAGGGCAGTGGTAAGATTACGCCTTGTCTTGGCGGTGACTATCTCGAGACCGTTCCGGTAAAATTCTTCCGGATATAATTTTATCTTATCAGCTATGATGAATATGGTGCATGTTTTGCATTTTCTCGGGTCGAGCCCCAGGTCCCCGGGCCCTCTTGTCACGACCAGGCGGATGTAAGCCGATCTAAGGTCATTTGCCTGAAGCGTCTTAATAACGGCTTCGGACATCTCACCCTTCGTCTTCGGGATCGTCAGCTGGATCGCATCGGCGGAACGGTATAGCCTGTCAATATGCTCTTTGAGTTTGAAGACCAACCCTTCGTAAGAACGGATGCCTTCAAAGACACCATCTCCGTAAAGCAGTCCGTGGTCAAATACAGAGACCACCGCCTTATCTTTATCTACCATCTCCCCATTGAAATATATCTTCACCCCGCCCATTCTCCTATTCATGCCCCACCCTGAAGAATGAGCGGGGTTCATATTCACCACTATAATATCCTATATAATATATATAATAAACGTTATTAAGTCAAACAAATCATTAGGAATTATTGAAAGGTAGGTCAGGCGGGCCTGCCCGACTGAATGCTATAGCCATCGGTCAGGCGGGC
>CAYVCD010000040.1:0-10863 GCA_964450115.1 uncultured Planctomycetia bacterium | reverse complement strand
GGTCAGGCGGGCCTGCCCGACTGAATGCTATAGCCATCGGTCAGGCGGGCTTGCCGTCTTTTAGGCGTATGGTATAATCTACCCTGGAGACGAGCTTTTCATCATGGGAAACTATCACTATGGTCATGCCATTCTTCTCTTTGAGGCTGAATAAGATCTCATATATCGATTCGCTATTATTTGAGTCAAGATTTCCTGTTGGCTCATCACAGAGCAGCAATCGAGGCTCATTCATGATGGCCCTGGCTATCGCCACCCTCTGCGACTCCCCTCCGGATAATCTTGATGGGAGGTGATCCATCCTGTTCTCAAGACCTACGGACTTTAAAACATCTGTGGCTTTTTTTCTTACTATATGTTTGGCGATGCGCACGGAGCCGGAGTTCATCAGGGCCGGCATCATCACATTCTCTAGAGCCGTGAACTCCGAAAGAAGATGGTAGAATTGAAATACAAACCCTATTCTTTCATTTCTCATTACAGCCCTCTCCCCGTCCGGCAACTTATAGATATCGGTATCTTCCAGCAATATCTTTCCCGACGTGGGCTTATCGAGAGCGCCCAGCATATGCAATAGAGTGGATTTGCCCGCGCCCGACGGCCCGACTATCAGGACAGAGCTGCCGTCCTTTATCTCGAGATCTATACCATTGACGGCCCTCACCTCTTTGTGGCCTCTCCGGTATATCTTATGCAGGTCTTTTGCAATTATCATATTAAAGTTATCCACAGTGTAGGTCACCCTTAAGGGTGACCTACAAACTTAATTTATTCGTACCTTAGCGCCTCTGTAGGATCCAGCTTCGACGCTTTATATGCCGGGTAGATAGTAGCGATAAGGCTTATGACCAGGCTCGAGATCACTATAAGCGACACATCTTGTAGTTCCAATTTTACAGGAAGCCTATCGATATAGTATATCTCCTGCGGCAGGCTTATGAATTTATATGTCTTCAGGCACCAGCATAGCGTCATGCCAATGCCGGTACCCATAAGAGTCCCTAATGATCCGATCAGCGCCCCTTCCATGGCGAATATCGCCATGATATTGTCGTTAGACGCGCCTATAGCCTTCAGTATACCTATATCCTTCGTCTTCTCAAGAACTGTCATTATGAGAGCGCTGGCTATATTAAGACATGCCACTATCACTATAAGAGTCAATATAAGGAACATGACGGTCTTTTCGAGCTTCAGCGCCGCTATAAGATTCTTATTCATCTCCATCCACGTCCTGACCGTAAATTCAGGGCCCAGCTTCTTCCTGAGCTCATTCTTTATATTTAAAACGTCAAAAGCATCGTTGGCTTTTATAGATACGCCGCTGACTAGATTCTGCGCCGCAAATAGGCCTTGAGCTTTTTTAATATCAAGATAGACGAGGTTCATATCATATTCATACATCCCGGAGGTGAATATACCTGTCACCTTGAACTTCTCACCCTTCGTATCGGATTGGGAGACCAGCGATATGGCGTCTCCTAACTTCAACTTCAGCCTAGCGGCAAGCTCGCTTCCTATAATGATGCCGTCGTTTGCGAAATCGACCACGCCCTTTGTGATGTATGCCTTTATCTTGCTGACCTTTTCTTCCAGTACCGGATCTATGCCTTTGACTATGACACCGGTAACATTTTCATTGGATCTGATGAGCGCTTGTCCCTGCAGATAGAATGAAGCGGCCAGGACATGAGGTGTCGTCGTTATCTTAAATAGTATTTCGTCGGACGGCTTCATGCCATATTCGGCCTCTACTACCATGTGGGCATTCGTGCCGATCATCTTCTCTTTGAGGTCGTTATCGAATCCGCTCATCACCGCGATGACCACTATGAGCGCGGCCACTCCTACGGCGACGCCTAGGACCGATATGAGACTTATTATGGAGATGAACTTCTCTTTATGTTTTGAGGTGAGGTATCTGAGAGCTACGAAGAGCTGCCAACCCATTTAAATATTCTCGGATTTTAGCTGGGGAAATAGTATAACGTCCCTTATCGATGGGGAATTGGTAAGTATCATGACGAGCCTGTCAATGCCTATACCTAAGCCGCCCGCCGGAGGCATTCCGTATTCCAGGGCGCGTACGAAATCCTCATCTATTCTTTGTTTCTTATCTTTGAGATCCGCTATGTCCGCCTCGAACCTCTTCTTCTGCTCGGTGGGATCGTTCAACTCCGAGTAAGCATTCGCTATCTCCATCCCACCCATATATAATTCAAAACGGTCTGTAAGGAGCGGATTGTCTCTCTTCGTCTTTGCCAGAGGGCACATCTCCTTGAACATATCTACGACAAATACGGGATGATTGTGCGCTTTGGGCTCTATGAGCTCTCCGACTATATTTATTATTTGAGTACGTGATAGCTCCTTACCCTCTATCTCTATTCCCTTATTTTTCAGCTTCTTTACCCAGTCTTCTGGTTTCTCTTCCGGTATTATCCCGAACTGTTCCTTCATGAGATCGGCGAAAGATATCCTCTCCCACTTTGACATGTCTATCGTTTTGCCCTGATATTCGAAGCTGGTCTTGCCGACAACTTTCTCGGCCAGATCCATTATCATATTTTCAGTCAGCTTCATCATCCCGGCGCAATCGGAATAGGCTTCATAGACTTCCAGCATGGTAAACTCCGGATTGTGGCGAGTAGATATGCCCTCATTCCTGAAGTTCCTGTTGATCTCGTATACTTTATCGAATCCGCCGACCAATAGCCTCTTTAAGAAGAGCTCCGGAGCTATTCTCAAGTATAGATCCATATCGAGCGCTTCATGGTGCGTCTTGAAAGGCTTACCCGCGGCGCCGCCCGGGATCGACTGCATCATCGGAGTCTCGACTTCAAGAAAACCTTTTGTATCAAGAAAACGCCTTATCTCGCTTACTATATGGGATCTTGCGACGAATACCTTTTTGACATCATCATTCATAATGACATCGACATAACGCTGACGGTATCTGGTCTCGACATCCTTTAAGCCGTGCCATTTCTCGGGCAACGGTCTCATGGATTTGGAGAGCATTTCAAACTTCAGCACCTTTATCGATGGTTCATTTGTCCTGGTCTTAAAAGTCTCTCCGGAGACGCCTATGAAATCGCCAATGTCGGTATTATTCGAAAGCTCAAAGGCATCCGGGCCTACGATATCGGCTTTGACATATAGTTGGATCTTGCCGGTGGAATCTTTGAGGTCGTAGAATTTTGCCTTGCCATGTTCCCTGCAGGCCATGATCCTGCCTGCTAAGGTGGCGGTCTTACCATCAGCAAAATTATCGGTGAGTTCTTTTATTGTGGAGGTGGTGGAGAACTTTCCGCCATAAGCATATATGCCTTTACTTGTTATGGCGTCCAGCTTTGCCCTTCTCTGCTTTATCAGATCGCTCTCTTCGTGCTCAATAGTCATGCGAATGATTATATACTAATATCACCGTATGGTCAAGCAGCCCGGACTCTAACGGTTTCTATCATATCTGGCCTGGTACATATCCTGCTCGGAGGGTATACCTCCCCACCCCTTCTCTGAAGAGATAGGCTCATATTTATTATCCACCAATTTTTTCTCAACCTTTCCCGTGGCCTTATTGACCAAAACCTTCTCTCCGCTCACCCGGACTTCTTTATATATCAGTTTTTCCAATATATTCAGAGCGTACAATGGTGTGGCGATCATAGATAGCAACATTAACAATACAACGATCTTCTTCATTTACACACCTCCGTTATTTCTTCTTTAATAGAACTTTGGCTAATTTTACAAGGCGTTTTCTTGACGCTTTGCTCTTTTCAGGTAATTGTGCCCAATATTGAAATACTTGCGCCCCGCCGAACTCAAAAATGGCATTACTTTATAATGGCTTATCCTTCTTTCGGCACAATAGCGAGCGAACAGATATCCTAGTTGTTCGGGCTTTATATAACCAAACATCTTCTTTTCTGTCTGGTATTCTCCACCAGGCATAAAAAATATATCATCTGTCAATCCATTCAGCATCTGTATACCAAGCCCCAGAAATACGCCTGCGCAATCGACGAACTTTTCTTCATCGCAATCTTCCAAAATAGATTTGTCTAGGTCCCAGACATATATGTGGCTCAATTCATGTATCAAAACATTTATTTGCTCATTTTTCTGCTTCACGCTCTTGGAGATCGTTATGGTCGCAACCCCGGGTGATATTGTTGTTATAATTGCGGGCTTATTATATGTTTCTCCATAGCCTGTCCATATCTTGTAACCTTCCAGGCCCATGGCTCTTTTCAGTATTTCTGTAATGGCCTGCATGTCGTCATTCTCCTTGATATTCAGATTAAATACGAGGGTCCCGGATGATTTTGAATGTTTAGATAAAAGTTCATAATATCTATCCACTTCTAAAGTATCTATCTTTATGAAAAAGTTGGTATAGGCCCAGCCGAATGCAATAAGCGTCACGGGAAAGAGTATTAAAAAGTATATTATCTTTTTAACTGTCCTTCGTTTCATCCTCGCACCTCCGTTATGTCCGGAATCTCAAGGCTACTATTTTAAGTATAGACTAAGTAAATAGTTAAGCATCACTATTACTGCAATAAATACAATAATACCAATTATAGCCCCAATCGTCTTCTTCTTATAGCATTTGTGACAAAAATACGTAGTCATCTCATAGATTGGAAGACGCTTATATTGATACCACCATCGGTTTCCGACCTTGATTGTTTTTAGCTGCTCAATGGGAAATTCTTTTTCACACTTACCGCATTTGAACATCTCATTCTCCTTTCAAGTGTGGCGGGGTTGTTTTATTTTCCAGTATCTCAATGCTGTTTGGTATGCACTAAAGCGTGTTCTATCTCACCTATTTTAAAATATAGATCAGAAACATAATACGTTATGCCGATAATCCATATTATGAGGACAATAAGCAATAAGTTTTTATAGATAGGCTTGGCTGGTTTCATTATTCCTCCACTAATTTTCTTTTCTTTGTATGAAGCCTCGCTCATTCTAGCATCTCCGTTATTACCTAGTTACAGCAAGACCTATCACAGCACCGATTATAGTGCTTATTACAGGATTACTTGTTAACGGGCAAGCTCCAGAAGTGCATTTGCCAAAATATCCTACGCCGAAACCGATAGCACCACCTATAATGGCACCCAATAACATCTTCATTCTCGCACCCTCCGTTAGGTTTTCCGAGATCTCAAGGCTACTTAAACTGCTCCTTTACTTAAATAATTTTTCAAAAAATGCAATCATGCTAAAAAACTGGTATGGAAACAAATATGAAAAAGCTACAAATGCAATCATGAAGACTATTGCGGAAAGTCCTACAAAAGCTGAAAGATGCTCAAGGCGCTTAGCACAACTTTTACATACCTTCGGCAGCCACCCATCTACAGATAAACGAATTAACTTTTCCGTAGTAACCTTACCGCAGTTTAGACATTTATTATGAGTTTTTAAGGGTAAAACCACCTCATTGTTGGATATATTATCCGATAGCGCCGTAGAGCAAGTGAGGCACACTTTCCAAGTATCATCGTAAGTCTTACCGCACTTAGGACATTTTCTCATCTCATTCTCCTTTCAAGGGTGGCGGGGTTGTTTCCCGAAATCTCAAAGCTTCTTCCTTTTGCAGATAAAATAGCCAATAACTCCGCTTATCAATGCAATACATAACACAACGAGTATTTTGCAAAAAGGGCAGATATTATTAGGGCTGCAGGAACATAGCATTCGCACCTCCGTTAGCTGTAGAAGTTATTTCCCGAAATTCTTGGCTGATGGAGTGGGTTGCTGGTGTTTCTTCTTCTCTGCGTCGGCTTTTGCTATCATTGCTTGCTTATCGTGTTTATGTTTATTCTTATCTCCTTTATCGCCCATTTGCTCCTCCTTTATTTTAGCAACGAAATCTCAAGGCTGTTTATGTTTCCGATTAAATTATATGCTTCTGCAGCGACGAGGTCAACCTATTTAGCTGAAAGAAACTTATGACTCTTTTATGAAGAAAATGATATTTTTAGTCTCTTGTGAAATGCTTTTGCGATCCTAGCCAAAGTGCTCATATTATATCCATCATACTCTCCACTTTCATAGCGCGCTATAGCGGTCCTTGAGGTACGGACCTTTCTGGCAAGCTCCAGCTGGCTCATCTTCGCTTTATGCCTTAATTCGGCTATCCGCTCACCGATATTCATTATATCGGATACTTCATCATAGACAGTTTTAAACTTCGAGCTTTCCATCTTTTTATCAAATATTGACTTTTTCATTGTGCTGCTCCTTTCGCTCATTTATACATCAAAATATTTATTACGGATCCGTATCGCCTTCCTAAGCTCATTACGATCAAACTTCTGTCGTTTCTTCGTATATGCCGATGTAATTATTATCTTCTTCCCCGTAAAGAAGAAGCAGAAGAACCGCTCTTTCTTTGGTTTAAAGCAGTATATCTTATTTTGTCTGTCCTCAATTCGAAATTTTGTCTCATCATAAATACGCCCTGTATCGGCTATCCTTTTTACAAGGAATAATAGACTTGCTTGAGTAACATCATCACAACATTCAAAATAATCATTTACGCTGGATAAACTTTTCGTTTCCGCATGGAAGTATGCGGAATAATACTCGCCACTATATACAAGAAAGCCCTCGTAATAATCCGACGCATGTCTTTTTTCTATATCCATAATGAGTGTATCATATTTGAGACATTTAGTCAATACGAAAACAAAAAATTGCGAATAACTTCGCGCAGTTCAGCGCTTTAATCATTATCTGTATGGAAACCTATACGCCGTCAGGAAAGATACTTACCATGCTTACCTTTTTTGGAGGTGCCAAATTGGCACCTCCAATTTTATTGAACCGGTCGCAAATTGCGACCGGTTGTATCTACCCCCACAGATTCCTGTCGAGACTTCTGTATGATATCGCCTCGGAGATGTGGTGGGTTTCGATGATATCTTTGCCGTCAAGATCCTCATTCTAACCTGGTTAGATTTGCCAGGTTAAAAGGAAAAATATACGAATAGGCCTTCTGTCTTTCTTCATTAGTTATGCCTAAGTTCATATATGCTTCAGATTTATCTATCAAGTCATCTTTTTCTACATTTAAATAAGCACGCGCTCCTGAATAACGCCATTCGGTTGGATTCTTGCATAAACCTGCCCTGATGGGGTTCAAGTCTATATAACGCATAACCGCAAGTAACTGAGTATCATCTTTTACTAATTCTCCGTAAAAGCGGTCTTCCCAAAAATGCCCCTTACGGTCGTAATGCTCATTATACCACCGCGCATACCACCTGTTTATCGCATGCATGATAATCGATATATTATCAGTTTCTACTAATTTGACAAGTAGGTGGGTATGATTATGCATAATTACGTAGTCATGTAAGAGAAAATTCAGCTTCTCTTTGCATTTTTTTAAGATTTCTCTGTATCGTATAAAATCACAATCATTTTTAAACAAATTTTCTCTATTATTACATCTTATCGTGATGTGGCATATCGCATCTTTAAAGTTAAAACGCTCTCGCTTTCCATGAGTTACAGTTACAGCCATAAGCTAACCCCCCTCATTCTAACCTGGTTAGATTTGTCAGGTTAACCGAATTGGAGGTGCCAAAATGGCACCTTAAAGCCCGCTCTTCTTCAGTAAGCTTAAACATAACATCATTAAGGTACCGGCAAACCATGTAATCGTCTCTTCAGTAATCGCTGATCGATGATCTCTGTCTTATAAAGCGAAATTTGCATCGGAGAAGCCGCCCGGCTCATCGCAATTTCTACCACCTCCCTATTATGGTCTTTACACAAAATGAGCCCGACCGAAGGGTTCTCATGCTCGAGCTTTATCTTACGGTCGAGCGCTGCAAGATAAAATTGCATCTTGCCGACATACTCCGGTTTAAACGCGCCGATCTTGAGCTCCACCGCCACAAGGCAACGCAATTCACGATGATAAAAAACAAGGTCGATCTTAAAATCCTCTCCGCCAACAACAACCGGATACTCTTCTCCAACAAATGTAAAGTTTCTGCCAAACTCAAGGAAAAATTGTCTCAAATTACCAACGATAGCCTTGCGCAGGTCTTTCTCTAAAAACCCATCCTGAAGGCCAAGAAAATCAAGAAAGTATTCATTCTTAAAATGCGCCAGCGGATCCTTTTCTTTTGTTTTAGCTACAATCGTTTGGGGCTTCCTGGAAAGCATATAGCGCTCAAACAAAGCGGAATCCAACTGACTCTCCAGCTCTCGAAAGCTCCAGCGCTCACGAATACATGTTTTTAAGTAAAACTCTCTTTCTTCAGGAGTATGGGTCCTATTCAAAATAAGAAGATTGTTCGACCAGGATAATTCTGTCAACAGTGTTGACAGTTTTGGGGTTGCACGATACGTTTCGTAAAGCTTCCTCATTCGCCAAAGGCTTTCTTTGGAAAACCCCTTCACTCCGGCAAACTCCCTTTGCAGGTCTGCGGACAACTGCTCAACAACAGCCTCACCCCATTTCAGACGCTCCTGTTTTTCAACGATCCTCTTGCCAATATCCCAATAGAGCGAGATCAATTCTTTATTAACAGAGCGATAGGCTTCGTAACGCGCCTGAACAATACGATCTTTGATCTCGCTAAAGAACTTCTTATAATCCGAGCTTTTTATGGTTATCCCCATAAATTCCTGTCCAGACTACGGTATGAGATAGCCTCGGAGATGTGGTGGGTTTCAATGATCTCTTTGCCGTCAAGATCGGCGATGGTCCGGCTCACCTTCAATATCTTGTCGTAAGCCCGTGCCGAGATCCCGAGCTCGAGGATCGCAAGCTTCAACAGCTCCTGGGCCTCTTTGTCCAGCGAGCAGTATCGTTCCAGCTCCTTCGACTCCAGGTGAGCGTTAAATATAATGCCGTCTTTTTTATAACGACTCTTTTGGACCTCGCGGGCTTTATCGACCCGCCTCCTGATCTCCTCCGATGGCTCGCCGCGCCTTTTATCGGTGAGATGTTCATACTTGAGCCTCGGCACCTCGAGATGTATATCGATCCTGTCCAGGAGAGGCCCCGATATCTTTGACAAATAGTTCTGTATCTTGATGGGCGAGCAGTGGCATTCCCTCTTAGGGTCGGTGAAGTGTCCGCACGGGCAGGGGTTCATCGCGCCCACAAGCATAAACTTCGCCGGGTACGTAACGGTATTCGCGACCCTTGCCACGGTGATGGAGCCGTCTTCCATGGGTAGCCTCAATACCTCAAGGACATTGCGCCGGAATTCAGGAAGCTCGTCCATGAAGAGCACGCCGTTGTGAGCGAGGCTTATTTCGCCTGGCACAGGATTAGTCCCCCCGCCCAATAAAGCCGCGTCAGAAATAGTATGATGCGGCGAGCGAAAGGGGCGCGTGCCTACCAGGAATTTGTTGGCGGGAAGGATCCCGGCCACACTGTGGATCTGGGAGGTCTCTAACCCCTCCTCAAGGGTCATTTCCGACAATATGGTCGTGAGCCGCTTCGCAAGCATGCTCTTGCCCGACCCCGGGGGACCGATCAACAGGATGTTGTGGCAGCCCGCGGCGGCCACTTCGAGGCCGCGCTTCACGTGCTCCTGACCCTTAACATCGCTAAAATCTATCTTGTATCTTGAATTTCTTTTGAACGCCACTTCGATATCGAGATCCTCGGGCTTTATCGATAATTTCTTATTTAAAAAATCGACCACCTCTTTTAAATTATCTACCGGATAGGCCCCGATGGCTCTGACCACTGCCGCTTCTTTTGAGTTCTCTTTTGGTACGATCAGATATTTTTTTCCCATATCTTTCAGCGCCATTGCTATAGGAAGCACCCCGTTAACAGGCTTAACTTTACCGTCCAGGGATAGTTCGCCTAAAAATACATATTCTTGCAACAGAGACGAGTCTATAACATCTTCGGTGGAAAGGATCGCCAGCGCTATGGGAAGATCGAACGACGCCCCCTCCTTCTTTATGTCGGCGGGCGCTAAGTTGACTATTATCTTCTTGGCGGGAAAGGAGAATCCGGAGTTTCTTATCGCCGCCTTGATCCTGTCACGCGATTCCTTGATAGCCACATCCGGCAACCCCACTATATTGAATCCCGGTAACCCAGAGCCTATATCGACTTCGGCGGTCACTTCATATGCGTCTATACCTATTACACAGCTCGAAAATATCCTTGAGACCATCGCTCTTCTCCTTATATATGATCATCTTCCACGGCGTTCTCTATCAATTCGATCGATTCCAATTTCCGGTCACGGTCCATCTTGACTGAAACAATATCTATTCGCCAACAGGCATTTATTATCCGATGCCTATTCATGTAAGATAATGCGTTCTTTATGATATGTGTCTGCTTTATCCTTGTCACGGAAAGGTACGGAGGGCCGAAAGAGGATGTGGTCCTAGATCTC
The DNA here is from genome assembly GCA_964450115.1 of uncultured Planctomycetia bacterium. Taxonomy (GTDB): domain Bacteria; phylum Omnitrophota; class Gorgyraeia; order 2-01-FULL-45-10; family 2-01-FULL-45-10; genus 2-01-FULL-45-10. Next base: position 448 of record CAYVCD010000040.1, on the reverse strand, counting down.
ACTTCGACAAAGACTATTACCCCCTTATGCTTTGCGACGATATCTATCTCACCGAAAGGAGTCCGGAAATTGGATCTTAAGATCCTGTAGCCAAGCTTCTTTAAGAAGCTAGAGGCTATTATTTCTCCGGCGGCTCCCGTCATCTTCCTCTCCCGGCCCATCTTGTTTAACCTCCGTACGCTTCGAGGACGAACTTCTCCACTTCGTCCTTCACTTCTCTGTTCAGCGGAATGACGGTGTTATACCATTTGCCGTCCTTACCCGCCTCGCTCGGCATGCTTACGAACAGGCCCTTCTCTCCTTCAACCACTCTCAAGCCCTTTATAACAAAGCTGTCAAATATTGAAAGATCGCAAAACGCCTTAGTCGCTCCGCTGCCGTCAAGCTTATGAAGCCTCGATACTTCGAGTCTCATATCTTCCTTGACCATTTTAATCACCCCCCTTCT